>DASSVP010000164.1:0-3435 GCA_035705985.1 Thermoleophilaceae bacterium | reverse complement strand
TCGACCGCGCGGTCGACGTGGCGGCGGCGCTCGAGGTGCGCGGGTACGCGCTCGGCGGCCGCACGGCTCATCGCCGCCGCCCGCGGTCCCGCCACGACTGGCGGGTGGGCGGGGCGGCAGCCGCGCTCGCGGTGGCGGCGGTTGCCGGCGCGATCGCGGGGGTGGGCACCGTCGAGCCGTACCCGTCGCTCGCGGTCGAGACCGGTGCAATCGAGGTCGCGTTCAGTGCCGCCGTGCTGCTGCTCGCGCTCTCCCCGTTCGCAGGGCGCTCGGCGCGCATGGGGGTGGCGCGTGCCTGAGCCGCTCGTCGTGGCCGAGCGCTTCGGCTACCGCTACCCCGAGTCGCCGGGACCGTCGCTCCGCGACGTGACGCTCACGCTCGAGCCGGGCACCTTCACGGTGCTGGCCGGCGTCTCCGGCTCGGGCAAGTCCACGCTGCTCCGCGCCCTCTCCGGTCTCGTCCCGCACTTCCACGGGGGCGAGGCGAGCGGCGAGCTGGCCGTCGGCGGCCTCGACGTGCGCGACCACGGCCCCGGCGAGCTCGCGGCCGTGTGCGGCACGGTCTTCCAGGAGCCGGAGACGCAGGTGGTGATGGGCGGCGTGCGGGCCGAGCTGGAGCTTCCGCTCGAGCACCGCGGCCAGGCGGCCGGTGCCGTGGCGCGCGCGGTGGAGGAGACCGCGCTCGGCCTCGGCGTTGCGCACCTGCTCGACCGCCGCACCGACACGCTCTCCGGCGGCGAGCTCCAGCGCGTCGCGATCGCCGCGGCGATGGTGCACGACCCGCCGCTGCTGGTGCTCGACGAGCCGACCTCGCAGCTGGACCCGGTGGCGGGCGACGAGCTGGTCTGGCAGCTGCGCCGCCTCAACGAGGACTGGGGAACGGCCGTCGTGATGGCCGAGCATCGACTGGAGCGCTGCCTGCCCGCCGCGGACCGAGTGATCGCGATGGTGGACGGCGAGCCGGCCTGCGACGCGCCGCCCGGCGAGTTCCTCGAGTGGGCGTCCCGGTCACACCCGGCGCTCGCGACGCCCGCCGCCCGCCTGTTCTCACTGGCCGGGCTGCGACCGCTCCCGGCATCGGTCAAGGATGCGCATGCCGGGCTGCGCGCAGCGGGAGTCGCGCCGCAGCTGGAGCACCAACCCGCGGCAGAGGAGGGAGCCCCGAGGAGGAAGTGGTGGGGCGGCCGCGTCGACGAGCCCGAGCACGCCCTCTCGCTCCGGGACGTCTGGCACGAGGTCGAGGACGGCCCCACGATCCTGCGCGGCATCGACCTCGCGCTCCAGCCCGGAGAGCGGGTCGCGCTGATGGGCAGGAACGGCGCGGGGAAGAGCACGATGCTTCGCCTGGCGAAGGGGCTCGCCGAGCCCACGCGCGGGCGCGTCGAGCGAGCCGGGGACGTCGCGCTGCTGCTCCAGAACCCCGGCGACTACCTCGTGCACGACCACGCGGTCGAGGACGCCGGGGCGGCCGGCGTGGCCAAGGCCGGGCTCGCCGGCCGTCAGCACGCGAACCCGCGCGACCTCTCGGGCGGCGAGCGCCAGCGGCTCGCGCTGGAGGTCGTGCTCGCCGGGGACGGCCCGGCGGTCGTGCTGCTCGACGAGCCCACGCGCGGGATGGACAGCGTGCACAGGGACGAGCTCGTGGCGCGCATCCGCGAGCTCGCCGGCGGCGGTGCGGCCGTGATGGTGGCCACACACGACACAGAGTTCGCCGCTGCGCTGGCCGACCGGATCGTGCTGCTCGGCCAGGGAGTCGTGATCGCCGACGGCTCGCCCCTGGAGGTCCTGGCCGGCGGCCGCCACTTCTCGACCGAGGTCGCCCGCGTGACGAACGGCGCTGCCCTGCTCCCGGAGGACGGTGCGGCGGCTCTTGCCGCTCCGGTTCGTGAGGAGGAGGTGATCGGATGACCTGGCAGGCCGCCTCGCTCGTCCTGCTCGGCCTCGCCCTGGCGGCCGGGTTCGCCTGGTACGAGCGCGACAAGCCGCCCGCGCGGGTCGTGGCCGTGGTGGCGGCGCTTGCGGCGCTCGCCGTCGTCGGGCGGCTGGTGTTCGCCGCGATCCCGAACGTGAAGCCCACCACCGACATCGTCCTGTTCGCGGGCTACGCGCTCGGCGCGATCCCGGGCTTCGCGGTGGGGGCGGTCACCGCGATCGTCTCGAACATCTTCCTATCCCACGGCCCCTGGACCGTCTGGCAGATGAGCGGCTGGGGGGCCGTGGGCGTGGGCGGAGCGCTGCTGGCGCGCTTCCTCCGCGGCCGCGAGCCGAACCGCTTCGCGCTCGCAGCGGTCTGCGCGGTCGCGGGCCTCGCGTTCGGCGCCTGGATGGACGTCTACCAGTGGACGCTCGCCGCGAGGCAGGACATCGATACATATGTAGCCGTGGCCGGAACCTCACTTCCGTACAACCTCGCCCACGCGGCCGGCAACTTCGTGTTCTGCCTGCTGATCGGGCCCGCGTTCCTGCGCGCGCTCGCCCGTTACCGCCGCAGGCTCGAGGTGAGCTGGCGCCGGACGCCGGCGCCGGTGGCGCTCGGAGTCATCGCGGCGGCGCTCGTCCTCGCGCTCCCGGCCGCCGCGCTCGCCGCCACGCCTGCCCAGCGCGCCGAGCGCTACCTCGTGAGCTCGCAGAACCGGGACGGCGGCTTCGGCGCCGCGCGTGGCAGCGGCTCGAGCCCGCTCTACAGCGGCTGGGCCGGCCTCGGGCTCGGCTCGGCCGGCCGCAACCCGCACGACGTGAAGCGGCCAGGCGGGCGGTCGCTCGCGCGCTTCGTGGTGCGCGGCAGCGGATCGATCACGGACATCGGCGAGATCGAGCGCACGGCGCTGCTCGCCACGGTCGCCGGCCTCAACCCGCGCAGTCTCGGCGGGCGGAACCTGCTGGCTGAGATCGAGCGTCGCAGGCAGCGAAATGGCTCGATCTCGAACTTCGTGAGCTACACCGCCTTCGGGATCATGGCGCTGAAGGCCGGGGGCGCGAAGGCCGGCTCGGGAGCAATCCGCTGGCTCGTGGAGTCGCAGAACGGCGACGGCGGCTTCGGCGTGGCGCGCTCCTCGGCGAGCGACTCCGACATGACCGGCGCGGCGCTCCAGGCGCTCGCGGCGGTTGGCCGCTCGGGCAGCGGCACGGCGCGGCGCGCCGTCGACTGGCTCCGGCAGAACCAGAACGACGACGGCGGCTTCGGCCAGTCCCGCGGCCGGCCCTCGAACTCGCAGTCCACCGCCTACGCGGTCCAGGGCCTGATCGCCGCGCGAGCCGGCGGCGACAACGTTTCGCGCGCCCGCGACTACCTCGTGCGCCTCCAGCGCCGCGACGGAAGCGTCGCCTACTCGTCCGGCTCCGCGCAGACGCCTGTCTGGGTGACGGCGCAGGCGCTCATGGCGCTCCGGGGCAAGCCGCTGCCGCTCCCGACCGTCGCGCGGGCGCAGCGGGCGC
>DASSVP010000163.1:0-14951 GCA_035705985.1 Thermoleophilaceae bacterium | reverse complement strand
AGGTCGCGACCCGTCCGGACGACGACCTGTCGTTGATGATCGATCTCGACGATCCCGTGCCCCGCTGAGGAGCGCGCCGATGCCGACCATCGTGGAGCTTCAGGGGCCGGGGCCGACAGGCGCCTGGGAACGGCTGTGTCGCCGGGCGAGGCCGTCACCCAGGCGCTGGCCGAGACGACCCGGGCAGGCCGTTCTCGCCGTTCATCCCCGCCGCGAGCAGTCCTGCCGCTGCGGCTGGCCCTACCACCTCCTGCTCCCGCGCGGGACCGCCGACGGCATGCGCTTCCGGCCGGCCGCCGTCGTAACCGGCTTCGCCCTCGACAGCCTGTCCGGCGACCCCAACTGCGGCTCGCTGGGTTTCTGCGGCGCGGCCGACGACGTCTTCCCCGACCGCCGCGAGATGGGCTTCCCCTTCAACCGCGCGTTCGGCTCCCGCGAGATCGACGAGTTGCTGCGCGCCGAGCCGAGCATGGCGGCGCGCGACCTCACGATCCGCCATACGTGAGGATCAGCTCCACCGCCTCGAGTGGCACGTCGAGCTGCGGGCAGTGGCCCACGCCGTCGAGCACGACCCAGTCCGCGTGGGGCAACTCCGCGCGGTAGCGCGCCGCGGCCGACGGCCATGGAAGGAGGCGGTCCGCGGTGCCCCACACGATCCGCACCGGGCAGGCGATCCGCTCGGGGTCGAGGCTCCAGCCCTCGCTCAGCGCCGCCTCGATGAGCGGCACGGCGGCGTCGCAGCGCGCCCCGGCCAGCATCTGGTGGGCGAGCAGCTCCGTCGGGATGTGCTCGTAGTTCGTGGTGAGGAGGGAGGTGGCCCGGCGGCGGCCCTCGCTCGTCGACAGGATCGAGGACGCCTGAGGGGCGGCGGTCCTGAGGTAGGCGGCGAGCTCGGACTGGCGGGCAAGGACGCCGCGGTACGACTCGTCGCCGGGCGCCCAGCCGCCGGCGGGCGCGAAGGCCACGACGCTTCGCGCGCGCCCGCGCTCCGCGAGCCGCAGCGCGAGGTAGCCGCCGAGCGAGTTCCCGGCGAGATGAGCCGTTTCGAACCCTGCCTCGTCCAGCGCAAGCTCCACCGCGTCCACGAGCGCTTCCGCGCCGACCCTGCCCTCGATCGGCGGGCCGCCCGCGTGACCGGCGAGCGTGAGGGCGAGCAGCTCGTGCCGCCGCTCGAGTGCGGGCAGGACGAGTTCCCACGTGCGCCAGCTGTCCGCGAAGCCGTGCAGCAGCACGAGCGGCGGCCCGGACCCGCCGCGGTGGGACGGCGTGAGCGCCACGCTCAGCGGTAGCCGGCCGGGTCGGGTGGCAGGCCGGGGTCCTGGACCTCGACCATGTAGCGCCAGCAGTCGGGTTGGGAGCCGTCGGTGTCGGTGAAGCCGTAGTCGCGCGCCAGCTCGCCGGAGGAGAACGAGCCGCCGTTGCGGCGTCCCACGTCGGGGTCCGCCGCGAGGGCCGCCACGGCGCGGCCCACGAAGCGCGGGCTCTCCGAGATCGCGGCGAAGTGCGGGTTGCGGCCCTCGTGCCAGTTCTCCTCGGTCACGCCCATCGCCTCGAGCATCATCTCCGACCGCAGCCACCCCGGCGTGAGCGCGACGGCCGTGCACCCGTGCTCGGCGAGCTCCTCCGCCTGGCTGAACGCAAGCCGCAGGACCGCGGTCTTGCAGAGGTCGTAGAAGGCCGAGTTGCGGTAGTTCGCCTCGTTGTACCCGCGCGTGCCGTCCGTCATCTCGACCACGAGGCCGCCGGGACGGCGAATCAGGAGCGGGAGGGCGAAGTGGCTCGTGATCAGGTGCGTGTCGATCGCGAGACGCAGCATCCGCAGCCCGTTGTGCAGGTCGTGCTCCCACACCGGCTCGTTCCACTCGAACAGGTGCTCACCGCCCCAGACGTCGTTCACAAGCACGTCGAGCCGGCCGCGCTCGGAGTCGATCCGCTCGACGAGCCGGCGCACCTGGTCCGGCTCGAGGTGGTCCACCGCCGCCGCGATCCCCTCCCCGCCCGCCTCGGTCACGAGCTCGGCGGTCTCCTCGATCGTCTCCGGCCGGTCGTACTCGGAGCGGCCGGCGCGCGTGCTGCGGCCCGTGCAGTAGACCGTCGCGCCCGCCTCGCCGAGCGCCGTCGCGATCCCGCGCCCCGCTCCGCGGGTGGCCCCGGCCACGAGCGCGACCCGGTCCTCGAGCGGTTCGCTCACGCCGGTGCGCTCCCGATCGCCTCCTCGCGGGCGCGCAGCCGTCTGTCCCAGCGCAGGTTCAGGACGAGCACCGCGGCGAGCACCAGCGCGCCGCCCGCGAGTTGCACCGCGCCGAGAACCTCGCCGAAGACCAGGAACGCGAGCAGCACGGTCACGACCGGCTCGATCGTCGAGAGGATCGACGCCGCCGTCGGGCCCACTCGGTCGAGCCCCGCGAAGAACAGGCTCACGGCGCCGACCGTGGAGATCACCGCGAGGCAGGCCAGCCAGCCCCAGCCGGCGGCGGTGAGGTCGCCCGGACGGAACTCGCCGAGGAGCGTGGTGCCCACCAGCAGGCTCGCCGACGCGCCCGTGCAGACGACCGCCGACAGCACCGGCGGGCGCACGCGCGCGACCACCCGCTCGCTCACGAGGATGTAGGTGGTGTAGATCATCGCCGCGCCGAGCCCGAGCGCCGCGCCGACCGGGTCGAGCGCCCCCGCGCCGGCGCCCGCGAGCACCAGCACCAGGCCGCTCGAGGCGAGCAGCAGGGCGGCGACCTTGCGGCCGTCGAGGCGCTCGCGCCCGATCGCCAGTGCAGCGCCCGCCACCATCGCCGGATAGGTGTAGAGGATGAGCGCGAGCAGCGAGGCGTCGATCCGCTCGAGCGCCGCGAAGTAGCCGCCGGCCTGGAGCGCGTAGCCGGCGGCGCCGAGCGCCAGCCCGAGGCCGAGGTCGCGCCTGCCGAGCGTCCGCACCTCGCCCACGGCGCCGCGCGCGGCCAGCAGCAGCCAGAACAGCACCGCGGCCAGGCCGAAGCGCACGACGAGCAGCGTGCCCACCGTCGCGCCCTCGTCGTAGGACAGCTTGCCGAACACGGCCATCGCGCCGAAGCCGATGCCGGAGGCGAGGCACATGAGGGTTCCGGAGGAGCGCACTCAGGACATCCTCGCTCACCGAACCGTCACTACCAATTCGTATTCGTGAACTGAAAGCAGTAGCGTTCCTAAACAATGCTCGACCTGCGCCGCCTCCGGCTTCTGCGCGAGCTGAACGAACGCGGCACGATCGCCGCGGTCGCCGACGCGCTCCAGTTCACGCCGTCCGCCATCTCCCAGCAGCTCGCCATCCTCGAGCGCGAGGCAGGCGTGCCATTGCTCGAGCGCGCGGGCCGCGGCGTCCGGCTCACGGACCCCGCCGTCGTGCTCGTCGAGCACGCCGAGGCGCTGCTGGAGCGCACCGCGCTCGCGGAGGCCGATCTGGCCGCCGCGGCCGGCTCCGTCACCGGCCGCGCCCGCATCGCCGGCTTCCAGTCGGTGATCCTGCGACTCATGCTCCCCGCCATGCGAGCGCTCGCGCGCGACGCTCCCCGCCTTCGTTGCGAGCTGGTGGAGGCCGAGCCCGAGGAGGCGCTGCCGGCGCTCGCGCTGGGCGACGTGGACCTGGTGCTCGGCGACGAGTGGCACCATCAGCCGCGGCGGCTGCCCGTGGGCCTCGAGCGGCTCGACCTCCTGAGCGACCGCGTGCTGCTCGTGCTCCCGTCCCGTCACCCCGCGGCCCGCGAGCACCGCCGCTCCGTGCCGCTCGCCGAGCTGGCCGGCGAGGCGTGGACGAGCGGCCACCCCACGATGGGTTGGGAGGAGGTCACGCAGCGCGTCTGCCGGCAGCACGGTGGCTTCGACCCGGACATCCGGCACCGCACCAACGACGCGAACATCAGCCTCTCGCTGGTGGCGAACGGGCTGGCCGTCGCGATGGTGCCCGAGCTCGCCCTCCCCGAGCGCCACCGCGGCATCGTGCTGCGCGAGATGGAGAGCGCCACCGTCACGCGCGCCATCTTCGCCGCCACCCGCGCCACGGATGCGGCCCGCCCGTCCATCCAGGCGCTGGTCTCGGCGGTGCACGACGCCGCCGAGATCGCGAAGGGTGCGACCATGCCGGGCCATCAGCACTGAGTTCCTGCTCACCACGCTGGTCGTAGTCGCCACGCCGGGCACCGGCGTGCTCTACACGCTGGCCGCCGGCCTCGCGCGCGGCGCCCGCGCGAGCATCGTCGCGGCCTTCGGCTGCACGCTCGGAATCGTGCCGCACATGCTCGCCGCCATCACCGGGCTCGCGGCGCTGCTCCACACGAGCGCGGTCGCGTTCCAGACGCTGAAGTACCTGGGCGTGGCCTACCTGATCTACATGGCGTGGACCACGTTCCGGGAGAGCGGCCCGCTCACCGTGGACCGGAGCGCGCCGCCCTCGTCGCGCGAGGTGATCGTCTCCGGCGTCCTGATCAACCTGCTCAACCCGAAGCTCACGATCTTCTTCTTCGCGTTTCTGCCGCAGTTCGTGAGCAGTGGCGAGGCGCACGCGTCGCTGCGCATGGTCGAGCTGAGCGCCGTCTTCATGCTCGTGACGTTCGTGATCTTCGCGATCTACGGCGTGTTCGCCGCGGCCGTGCGCGAGCACGTGATCTCGCGCCCGCGCGTCCTGACGTGGATGCGGCGTCTGTTCGGCGGCGCCTTCGTGGCGCTCGCCGGCCGGCTCGCCTTCACGCAGCGCTGACGCGTCAGCGCCTGATGCCCACTGCCACCAGGTACTCCTGCTCGAAGCGCGCATCGCCCTCGGTGCCGCGGTTCCACTCGTCGCAGAATCCGTCGAGCGCGTCGTCGAGCTCCTCCTGACGTCCGTCCTTGGCGGCGTTGGCCCGCGCGACGATCGTCGGCCCGTAGCGGTCCCTGAAGTGCTGCCCCCAGTCGCGCGGGTTCTGGAAGGCGTCGATGTGGAGCATGTCGCGCTGGAACGACTGGAAGTCGACGCGATCGCCGAACAGCTCGTGCAGGTGGTCCTCGCTTCCCCAGAGCGGCGGCGGGGATGCGCCCGGCGGGGGCGGCGGGGCGAACGGCCCCATCAGCTTGAACAGGGCGCCGATCATCCCCTCGGGCGTCCAGCTGAGCAGGCCGAGCTTCCCGCCCGGGCGGCACACGCGCACGAGCTCGTCGGCCGCCTGCTGGTGGCGCGGAGCGAACATCACGCCGATCGAGGACATGACGACGTCGAATGACTCGTCGCCGAAGGGCAGGTTCTCCGCATCCGCCTCGACCCAGTCGAGCCCGGCGCCCTCGGCCTCCGCCCGCCTGCGGCCGGCGTCGAACAGCTCCGGGGTGAGGTCGCTCGCCGTGACCTTCGCGCCGCGCTGAGCGGCGGGTATCGACGCGTTGCCGGTGCCGGCGGCCACGTCGAGCACGGTCATGTCGGGCCCGATGTCGAGCGCGTCCACCAGCCGCGGCCCCAGCGGCAGCAGGAAGGTCTCGACCATCGACGGGTAGTCGCCCGACGCCCACATCTTGCGGTGGCGGGCCTTGAGCTCGGAGTCCTGAGGGGTTGCGTTCATGCGCGGACACTAACCGCCGGCGCAAACTCGCTTGATATATTCCGATATGGGTATATGATGTTCCGCATGGCACGAGCAGCGACCACGACCGACGCGTTCAACGCGGTGGCCGAGCCCCGGAGGCGAGCGATTCTCGACGCGCTCGCCATGGGCGAGCGGCCTGTGAACGACCTGGTCGGCCTGCTCGGAATCGCACAGCCACAGGTGTCGAAGCACCTGCGGGTGCTCCGCGAGGTGGGGGCGGTCGACGTGCGTGAAGAAGGACGCCAGCGGCTCTACCGGCTGAACGGCGCGGCGCTCAAGCCCATTCACGACTGGGTGAAGGACTACGAGCGCACGTGGTCGGACCGGTTCGACGAGCTGGACATCGTGTTGGAAGAACTCAAGGACAAGGAGGACGAAGATGGCGGCACGGGCAGGTAGCGGCTCCGCAGTGGTGAGCCTGCCGACGGACGACCAGATCCTGATCACGCGCGAGTTCGACGCGCCCCGGGAGCTGGTCTACAAGGCGTACACGACCCCGGAGCTCGTCAGGCGCTGGTGGCACGCGAAGCGCGGCGAGATGACAGTCTGCGAGATCGACCTGCGCGTGGGCGGCGAGTGGCGCTACGTGATGGTCGCGAACGGCGACATGGAGGTCGCCTTCCACGGCGAGTACCGCGAGATCGTGCCGAACGAGCGGCTCGTCTCGACCGAGGTCTTCGAGGGCTTCCCGGACGCCGAGTCACTCAACACGCTGACGCTGACCGAGGCCGATGGGCGCACCAAGCTCGAGATCCTCGTGCAGCACGAGACCAAGGAGCACCGCGACGCCCACGTCAACTCGGGCATGGAGGACGGCCTCCAGGACGCCCTGGACCTCCTCGAGCAGGTCGCGGGCTCACTCCGCTGACACGCAGCACGTTTCGAGAAGAAAGCTGGGCGGCGCGTCGCTAGCGTCGCCCAGCGATGACTTTCGAAAACGTGAGAGGTCTAACCAGACATGAATGAGACCGCGCCCGCGGTGGAGGCCGCGGCACTTGTGAAGCACTACCCGAGCAGCAAGAACGGCGACATCGAGGCCGTTCGCGGCGTCGATTTGAGAGTCGAGTCGGGCGAGGTCTTCGGCTTCCTCGGGCCGAATGGCGCCGGCAAGTCCACGACGGTGAAGATGCTCACCACGCTCCTCACCATTACCTCCGGCTCCGCGCGGGTGGCGGGCGTGGACGTGGCGGACGACCCCGACGAGGTGCGCCGCCGGATCGGCGTCGCGCTCCAGGAGGCGGGGCTCGACCCGCGCCAGACCGGTCGCGAGCTGCTCGTGCTCCAGGCCCGGCTGTTCGGGCTCTCGGCGCCGGACGCCGCGAAGCGCACCGACGAGCTGCTGCAGCTCGTGGAGCTGGACGACGCGGCCGACCGCCACATCAAGGGCTACTCGGGCGGCATGAAGCGCCGGCTCGACCTCGCGTCGGCGCTGGTGCACGAGCCGGATGTGCTGTTCCTCGACGAGCCCACGACCGGCCTCGACCCGGTGAGCCGGCTCACGGTCTGGGACGAGGTGCGCCGCATCAACGCGCGCGGGACGACGGTCTTCCTCACCACGCAGTACCTCGAGGAGGCCGATCAGCTCTGCGACCGGCTCGCGATCATCGACGACGGCCGCATCGTCCGCCAGGGAAGGCCCGCCGAGCTGAAGGTCGGCCTGCGCGAGCGGCTCGACCTCGATCACGAGCCCACGCTCGACGACGTGTTCTTGGACGCGACCGGCCGCAGCCGCAGCCGCGTCGCCGGTGACGTTCAGGAGGTGGCGGCATGAGCCAGGCCTGGCTGCTGGGACAGCGTGCGCTTCGCGAGGGAGCGCGCACACCGGAGGCCCTCCTCCCCACGCTGTTCATCCCGCTGTTCTTCCTCGCCGTGAACGTCGGCCAGGCGGCGGAGATCTTCCCGTCGTCGTCGACCGACTTCCTGAACGGGCAGGGCTACGGCGCGTTCCAGCTGCCGAGCTCGCTGCTCCTGGCGGCCTCGTTCGGGACGGCCGCGCTGTTCCTCGTCGAGGAGATCGAAGGCGGCTACTTCGACAAGCTGCGCGCCGCGCCGGTGTCCCGCACCGCGATCGTGGCGGGCCGGCTGATCGCCGAGGCAGTGAAGGGCGTGCTGATCGCGGTCGCGATCGTCGTGCTCGGCCTGATCTTCGGTATCTCCGTCGCGAGCGGCGTGGTGGGCTTCCTGCTGCTGGTAGGCCTGACCGCGCTGTGGGCCGTGGTGTTCACGGGCTTCATGCAGCTCATCGCGCTGAAGACGCGCAGCGCCGCGGCGACCAACTCGGCCGGGCTGGTCTTCTTCCCGCTCCTGTTCCTCACGCCGAACTTCGTGCCGCGCGACCTGCTCACGCGGCCGATGGAGATCGCGGCGACGCTGAATCCCGTGACCTACGTGATGGAGGCGCTCCGATCGCTGGTGCTCGAGGACCTCGACTGGGGAACCATCCTGCCCGGCTTCGCCGTGGTGGCGGTGCTCGGTGTGATCGTGATCGCCCTGAACGTGCGCGTGATCAACACGTACGACTGACGAGCCGCTGGTAGCTTGGGCCGAGACTCGTTATGGAGTTTCGGCTCCTTGGCCCGCTGCAGGCAGTTGAAGGCGATGCGCCGGTGGCGCTCGGCGGCCCGAAGCAGCGCGCGCTCCTCGCCCGCCTGCTGCTCGACTCGAATCGCACGGTCTCGGTCGGGCGGCTGGTGGACGACCTGTGGGGCGACGGCGCGCCCGACTCGGCGGCGAAGATGGTCCAGATCTACGTCTCCCGGCTCCGCAAGGTGCTGCCGGACGGGGTGCTCCAGACCCAACCGCCGGGCTACCTGGTGGTGGTCGGGCCGGAGCGGCTCGACCTGAGCCGGTTCCGCGCCCTGCGCGCAGATGGGCGCGCCGCCCTCGAGGCAGGCGACCCCGCCGGGGCGGCGCGGCTGCTGCGCGAAGCACTGGAGATCTGGCGCGGCCCGGCGCTCGCCGAGTTCTCCGAGCCGTTCGCGGGCGTGGAGGGCGCCCACCTCGAGGAGCTGCGGCTCGCCTGCTTGGAGGAACGCATCGACGCCGACCTCGCGGGGGCCCGGCCCGGCGACGTCGTCGGCGAGCTCGAGGCCCTGACCGCCCAGCACCCGCTTCGCGAGCGGCTCCACCGGCAGCTGATGCTCGGCCTCTATAAGAGCGGCCGGCAGGCGGAGGCGCTCGCCGCGTACGACCGCTTCCGGCGGATGCTCGACGACGAGCTCGGCATCGAGCCGTCGCAGGCGCTGAAGCGGCTCCAGCTTGGCATCCTGAACCAGGACCCGAGCCTGGAGAGCGGGCCGCGCCCACAGCCCGAGCGGCCGGGCAGCCGCTCTCTGCCGGACGTAGCGGTCGCCGCGCCGGGCCTGTTCGGCCGCGCCGACGAGCTCGCCCGGCTCGAGGACGCGCTCGAGTCGGCTAGCCAGGGCGACGGGCGCACCACGCTCGTCCAGGGCCGCGCCGGGATCGGGAAGTCCCGGCTCGTCGCCGAGCTCGCGCACGTTGCGCGCGGCGGTGGCGCCACCGTCCTCACCGGGCGCTGCATCCAGCTGGTCGGCGTGGGGCTCCCCTACCTGCCGTTCGCGGAGGCGTTGCGCCCCGTGAGTGAAGCCGCCGCCGCGGCCAGGCTCGCCGGCGAGCTGCGGGAGCTGCCGCGGCTCGTCCCCGAGCTCGCCGGAGGGGGCGCGCCCGAGGGCGACGGCGGCGACCGCAGCGATTCGCGCCTGCGCCTCTTCCAGGAGACGGCGCTGCTGCTGCGCCGGCTCGCTGACGACGAGCCGGTGGTGCTCACGCTCGAGGACCTCCACTGGGCGGACGCGTCCACCCTCGACCTCTTCGCGTTCCTCGTGCGCGAGCTGGCGAGCGCGGGTGTGCTGCTCGTGGGCACGTACCGGGGCAAGGCGCTCCGGCCCGGAGACGTGCTCCAGCGGGTCGCGTCCGACCTCGTGAGCGCCCAGGCCGCGACGGTGCTCGAACTCGAGCCGCTCGAGCGGGATGCCGTCGAGGCGCTGGTGCGAGAGACCAGCGAGTCGGCGCCCGACGCGCTGGTCGACGCCATCTTCGAGCGATCCGGGGGAAACCCGTTTTTCGCACGTCAGCTTCTCCACGCCAGCCTGCGCGGGGAGGCCGCGCTTCCGCCCGCGCTGCGCGACATGCTGCTCGCCGACATCGCGCGGCTCCATGCCGGAGCGCGCTCAGTGCTCCGTGTCGCGGCCGCCGCGGGCAGCGGGGTGTCGTACGAGTTCCTCACGGCGCTCACGCCGCTCGACGACCTGGCGCTCGCCGAGGCGCTGCGGCAGGCGGTGGAGCACGACGTGCTCGTGCCGGACCAGGCCAACGGGACGTTCCGCTTTCGCCACGAGCTCTTCGCCGAGGCGGTCTACGGCACGCTGCTGCCGGGCGAGCGCGAGGTGCTGCACGAGCGCATCGCACGCTCGCTGATGGAGAAGCCATGGCTGGCGACGAGCGGCGCGGACGCGGCCGAGGCCGCGCAGCACTGGGCCGCGGCGCGCCGGCCGGTGGAGGCGCTGGCGGCGTCGCTTCGCGCAACCAAGGAGGCCGAGGAGGTGTCGGGGCTCACGGAGGCGCTCGGCCACGTCGAGCGGGTGCTGGAGCTCTGGGACCAGGTGCCGGACGCCGAGCGGCTCACGGGGCTGGCGCTCCCGGCCGTCCTGGAGCGCGCCGCCGACCTCGCGACGATGTCCGAGGGCTCCAGGAGCGTGGTCGACTTCCGAGTGCTCGTCGGGGTGCTCGACGTCGACGAGTGGGTCGACGCCGAGGCGGTCGCCGAGCGGCTCGGCGTGACAGCCGAGGAGTCAGCCGAGCGCCTCGAGGCGTTCGCGAAGGCCGGGCTCGTGGAAAGGAAGGACCGCCGTTACCGAGCCGCGCCGCTCGCCATGGGCGAGGCGCGCAGGCTGTTCCCCGCCGCGGTGGTTCTCGAGAGCGTGGCGGTGCGCCGCTCGCCGCCATTCGACTCCAGCTCTCTGGAAGCCCTGCGGCAGGCAAACGCGCGGCTGCGCGCGGCCAGGGACGACCCCGCCGCCGCGCTCGCGGCCGACGACGACTTCCACCGCCACCTAACCGGGCGCTGCGGGAACGAGGAGATCCTGAGCGCGCTCGCACCGATCAAGCGCGCGCTGCTGCGCTACGAGCGCGTCTTCATGAGCGACGCGAGCCGCGTCGAGCGCTCCGCCGCGCAGCACGACGCGATCATCGAGGCGCTCGAGCGCGGCGACCACGCCGAGGCGGCTCAGCTCCTACGCGAGAACCTCGCCCACGGACTTCCCGACCTGAGCGACGTGGTCGAGCCCGTCACGTGACCAGCGTTGCCAGCCCGGCGAGGATGAACGCGGCCGCCCAGAACTGGTCCGAATTGATCCACGCCTTGCGGAGGAAGGTGAGGCCCGCCTTCTCGTAGACCACCAGCGCCACCACCGCCATCACCGCGAGCATCGCGCCCACGTGGACGGTGATCGCGACCGCCGCCTCGTGCAGGCCCATCGGGTCGACCGGGTTCTCGTGGATGTGACCGGCATGGGCGTGAGCGTCGTCGGCTGCCCCACCGCTCCCGAGCAGCACCGGCGCCACCATGAGGCCGGCGCCGTGGGCGCTCGACATCAGGAACGACCACCAGGTGAGCTCGCCGCGGCTCACGCGCATGGTCGTCCAGCGGGGGTGAGCGCGCGGCCTCAGGAAGCGGAAGACGCCGAACCCGATCAGCACCGCGGCGGCGCCCACGTGCAGCGGGCGCGGGTCGGCCAGCGTCCCGAGGCCGACCACGAGCGCGGCGACCAATGCGATCGCCAGCTCGTGGCCGGCCGCGATCGGCGGCAGCGCGCGAAGCACCGACCGCCGCTCGCGGTCCTGCATCCCGAGACCAACCGCGAACAGCCAGCCCATCGCGGGGTTGAGCCCGTGATAGGCGCCGAGCAACGCGACGGTGACGAGAGGCAGGCTCTCCATCCCTCAGCCCGCGTTCGGGAAGCAGTACGAGTCGGAGGAGGCGTCGCCGCCCTGGAGGCGGACCTGGTGGGGCCGCTCACCCTCGGGGAACTCGACGAAGAAGTCGGGGTCGAGGCTCAGCGAGCCGTCCTCCCCCGCGTCGAGCTTGACGAGCCAACCGTCGATCCCGTCCGGGTAGAACTGCTCGTCCCAGGAGCGGTACAGCGAGTTCGTCAGGTACACGCGCCGTCCGTCGCGGCTCACCTCGACCATCTGCGGTCCGCCGTTCACCGGGCCGCCGGCCGGGTGGGCCGAACGGTCGACGATTCCGCCGAGGCGCACCGAGCCGGTCTCGCGGGGGTTGCGCGGATCGGTCACGTCGTATCGCTTCAGCTCCCCCGTGCCCCAGCAGGACACGAACAGCGAGCGGTCGTCCACCGACAGGGCGATGTCCGTGACCAGCGGCGGCACCGCCTCGAACGGCTTCAGAGCGTCGGGCAGCTGGTCCGGGTGCGCGGGCTCGGCAGGCACGGAGATCACCTTCTCGGCCGCGAACGTGCCGTCCGGCCGGCGCTCCCACAGGAACACCGACGCTGACAGGTCGGCCGTCGAAACCACGGTCCCGACGAACCCGTACGCCTTGTCCGGGTCATGCGCGGGCCGGAGCTCGAGCGCCATCTGGTTCTCGGCGCCGAGGTCGATCTCCTGGAGGTGCGTGCGGCGCTTCATGTCCCAGACATGGAGCTTGTGGCCGTATTTGTTCCCGAGCAGGAGCTCCGGATCGATCCCGGCCTCCACCATGTTGGGCGTGCCCCACTCGCTGGTGACGACTCGGTCGTACCCGAGGTGCCACCAGAAGTCGTAGGCCAGCTCCTGCGGGCCGCGGTCGCGCTCCCAGGCGCCCTTCACCTCGAACGTGTCGTGGTCGAGGACGAAGATGCCGCCGGGGCCGTCGCCATCCGGGTTGCCGATCGCGTTCACGTAGATCCCATCGGGACCGCAGTGGACCGTGTGCGCCCGGCTGTAGCCCGTCTTCGCCGCGATCTCTTCGGGCTCGATCGTCCGGACGATCCTGGGGTTCATCGGATCGTCCTTCGTGTCGAGCACGTACACGCGCGAGGAGCGCAGGCCGGGGACGATCAGGTAGCGCCGCTCCACATGCGGGTGCGGCATCCACGGGCAGAGCGCCGACGAGCATGCATTCCAGCCGAAGTGGTGGAGCTCGTCGCCGACGTTCGGCATTTCGACGCGGCCGGCGAGCATGCCGTACGACTCGGACTCGCGGTTCAGGTCGATCACGCGGAGCGCGTCCGGCGGCGTGTTGCCGTTCTCGCCCACGCCGATGGTGGCGACGTAGGCGAGTTGCTCGGGCTCGGCCGTCGCGGCCTCCGTGGCGGTGGCGTAAAAACTCGGGTCGGGGGTCAGCCTCGGCATGTTCTCCGTATCTCCTTTCGGTTCACGCTTCGATTCCACCCCCGCCTGATTGGCGATCGGTAGGCGTCCGGTAAATGCCGCCGCCCCGGCCTAAACTCATTGGGGATGCCGATCGAGCGCGTGCCCGGACATTTCGAGAACCGCGACGACGTCGCGGGCTGGGAGCTCGCGACCGGGACGCTGGCGTGCCCGGGCTGCGACGCGCCCGTCCTGCCGGGCCCGCGCGGGATGGCGCCCGCCGATGACCTGTGCTGCGGCTTCTGCGGCCACGCCGGCTTCGTACGTGAGTTCCTCACGCTCGGAGAGCCGACCCGGCCGACGCACGTAGTCGTGCGGCTCGCCCTGCGCCCGGCCTAGCCGCCGCTCGAGGGCTGCGGTTAAGGTTGCTCATCGGGTTCTACGACGACAAGGTTCTCCCGCGGATCGTGAACGTCGCGTGCGGCATGAAGGGCGCCGCTCCGATCCGGGAGCGGGTCTGCGAAGGGCTCGAGGGCGAGGTCGTGGAGATCGGCTTCGGTTCCGGCCTCAACGTCCCGTTCTACCCGCCCGAGGTCACGCGCGTGGCCGCCATCGAGCCCGCCGACCTCGGCTGGAAGCTCGCGGCGAGGCGGCTCGGCGCGACGACGGTCCCGGTGGAGCGGTCCGGCCTGGACGGACAGTCGCTGCCGTTCGCCGACGACAGCTTCGACTCCGCCCTCTCGACATGGACGATGTGCACGATCCCGGACCTCGGCGCCGCGCTGGCCGAGCTGCGCCGTGTGCTGAAGCCCGGCGGCAAGCTCCATTTCGTCGAGCACGGGCTGGCCCCGGACGAGAAGGTGCGTCGCCTGCAGCACCGGCTCGAGCCGATCCAGAAGCGCGTGTTCGGCGGCTGTCACCTGACCCGTCCAATCGTCGAACGGCTGAACGCCGCCGGCTTCACGATCACGGAGGTGGAGGAGTTCTACGAGGACGGCGCCCCGAAGTTCCTGACCGCGGACTCGCTGGGCGTCGCGGTTTCCCCCTAGCCGTTCACGGCCGGCAGCACGCGGCTCGCGGCGAGCTCGATTTGACGGGGCTCGTCGCCGAGCGGCCACAGGTAGACGCGCTCGCAGCCGGCCTCCGCGAAGCGAGCGAGCAGCTCGGCGCAGCGCTCCGGCGGGCCGATGCAGAGCTGGTCGCGCAGGACGTCCGGGTCGCGTCTGAGGAGGGGCGCCAGCACTTTGCGCAGCACCCTCTCCGCGTCGCGCGCGTCCTTGGTGATCCAGGTCCACATCGTCACCAGCGCGTTCGGAAAGCCGTCCGGGAGGGTGGCCCGTGCGGCCCCGAACGCCTCCGGCGTCGTGTTGTAGGCGGACGCCAGCCAGCCGTCCGCGAGCCGGGCGACACGGCGGAGCCCGGCCGGCGAGCCCCAGCTGCCGATCCAGATCGCGATGCGCCGGCGCGGACGCGGCTCGAGCGGGGAGTCGTCGCCGAGGAGTGCGCGGAGCTCCGTGACGGCGTCTTCGAAACGGCTCCAGCGGTCCTCGTACGGGATGCCGACGGCCTCGTAATCGCGCTCTGACGATCCCGGGCCGACACCGGCGATCACGCGCCCGCCGGACAGCAGGTCGAGAGCCGCGAGCGTCTTCGCGAGCGCCACCGGCCCGCGGAGCGAGACGAGCGAGATGGTGGTCGCGAGGTCCATCGAGCCGGATCGCTCGAGCACGGCGGCGAGGGCGGTCGGGCCGTCGAGCCAGGGAGTCGAGAACAGGAAGTGGTCGTTGGCCGCGATCGCCGCCAGCTCGCACTCGCGCGCAGCGTCGACGGTGCGCGTGAGCCGCGCGAGCGACTGTCCCTCGTCGCCGAACTCCATGAGCGGCAGGTGGACGCCGAGCTCCAAACCGCCGCGATCCTCTCACGCGCGCGCCACTAGTCTCGCCACATGCCGTATACGGCCGCCGAAGGGCGACAGGAGCTGCTCGCCGCGCTCGCCGAGGCGATCGAGCGAATCGCCGTCGCGCTGGCGGCGCTCGGCGCCGCCTA
>DASSVP010000162.1:0-11443 GCA_035705985.1 Thermoleophilaceae bacterium | reverse complement strand
TCGGCGGGGTGGCCGTGTACCCGGCGGACACGGTATACGCGGTCGGGACCGAGCCCGACTCTCGCGAGGGCGTGGAGCGGCTCTACCGGATGAAGGGACGGCAGCCCGACAAGCCGTCGGCGGTGATGTTCTTCCAGCTCGAGTCGGCGCTGGCCGCGCTGCCCGAGCTTGGCCCGCGCACGCGCGAGGGGGTCGAGCGGCTGCTCCCGGGCGCTGTCACCCTGGTGCTGCCGAATCCGGCGCGCCGCTACCCGCTCGCATGCGGACCGGCGCCCGAGCGGCTCGGGATCCGCGTGCCGGCGTTCGAGGGAGAGCTGGCGCCGCTCGCCGCCATGCGCTGGCCCGTGCTTCAGTCGAGCGCCAACCGTTCCGGGGAGCCCGACGCGCGCCGCATCGCGGACGTGGACCCGAGCCTCCGGAAAGGCGCCGACCTCGTGCTCGACGCCGGTGAGCTGCCCGGCACGCCGTCGACCGTCGTCGACCTCTCGGACTACGAGGATGACGGCGAGTGGGCGATCCTGCGAGAGGGGGCGGTACCGCTGGAGGCGGTGGTACGGTGCCTCGAATGAGCGATCTGAGCCCGGATTACTTCACGAAGCCAGTCGCCGAGGTCGATCCGGAGATCGCCGAGGTGCTCAAGGACGAGGCCGTGCGCCAGGAGCGGACGCTCGAGATGATCGCCTCCGAGAACTTCGTCCCGCAGGCGGTGCTCGACTGCCAGGGCTCGGTGCTCACGAACAAGTACGCCGAGGGCTACCCGGGCAGGCGCTACTACGGCGGCTGCGAGCACGTGGACGTGGCCGAGCAGCTCGCGATCGACCGCGCGAAAGCGCTATTCGGCGCGGAGCACGTGAACGTGCAGCCGCACTCGGGCGCGCAGGCGAACTCGGCCGTCTACATGGCGCTGCTCGAGCCGGGCGACCGGATACTCGGCATGAAGCTCGACCACGGCGGCCACCTGTCACACGGGATGAAGATCAACTTCTCCGGGCTCTACTTCGACATCGTGGCCTACGGGGTGCGCGAGGAGGACTCGCGGCTCGACATGGACGAGCTCGCGCAGATCGCGGAGGACTCGAAGCCGAAGCTAATAATCGCGGGTTGGTCGGCCTACCCCCGGCAGCTCGACTTCGGGCAATTCCGCGAGATCGCCGATTCGGTCGGCGCGATCCTCATGGCGGACATGGCGCACTTCGCCGGACTCGTCGCCGCGGAGGAGCACCCCAGCCCGGTGCCGTACTGCGACGTGGTCACCACTACCACGCACAAGACGCTCGGCGGCGGCCGCGGCGGGATGATCATGTGCCGCGAGGAGTACGCGAAGAAGGTCGACTCGCGCGTGTTCCCCGGGCACCAGGGCGGGCCGCTGATGCACAACATCGCCGGCAAGGCCGTGACGTTCAAGATCGCCCAGTCGGACCTGTTCCGCGAGCGCCAGCGGCGCACGCGTGAGGGCGCGGCCATCGTCGCCCAGGAGATGATCGCGGGCGGCGTGAACGTCCTGACGGGCGACACCGACGTCCACCTGGTGCTCGCCGACCTCCGCGAGTCCGAGCTCGATGGCAAGCAGGCCGAGGACCGGCTGCACGAGATCGGGATCACCGTGAACCGGAACGCGGTGCCGTTCGACCCGCGCCCGCCGGCCGTGTCGTCGGGGCTCCGGATCGGGACGCCCGCGCTCGCGACGCGCGGCTTCCAGGCGGACGACTTCCGCGAGATCGGCCGCGTGATCGGGGAGACGCTGACGGGCGACTTCTCGGAGTCGAAGCGCGCCGAGCTCTCCGAGCGCACGCGCGCGCTGGCGGAGCGCCACCCGCTCTACCCGCAGCTGGCCGAGCCCGCAGTCGCCTGAGCCATCTTCGCGCTCGAGGGCATCCGGCTCGAGCGCGACGGCCGGCCGGTGCTGCGTGACGTGACCGTCTCGATCCCGCGCGGCGCGACCGCGGTCGTCGGCCCGTCGGGCTCCGGGAAGTCGACGCTGCTGCGCCTGCTGAACCGGCTCGCCGATCCCGGCGAGGGCGCCGTGCGGTTCCACGGCAGGGACGTCCGCGAGCTCGACCCGCTCGAGCTGCGGCGGCGCGTGGGGCTCGTGCCGCAGCTGCCGGCGCCCGTGCCGGGCACGGTCGGCGACAACGTCCGGTTCGGGCCGCGCCTGCACGGCCAGGACGTGGACCCGTTGGCCGCCCTGCGTCTCGCCGGCCTCGACGAGACCTTCCTCGACCGAGACGCGTCGAGGCTGTCCGTCGGCGAGCAGCAGCGCGTGATGCTGGCGCGCGCGCTCGCGCTCGAGCCGGAGGTCCTGCTGCTCGACGAGCCCACCGCGTCGCTCGACGCGGCAGCCACCGCGTCCGTGGAGAAGGCGCTGCGCGGGCTCGGCGAAGTCTCGTACGTGCTGGTCACGCACGACCGCGGTCAGGCCGCCCGCCTGACAGAGCGCGCGATCGAGCTGCGCGACGGGAGGGTGGTGGAGTGACCACGATCTCGATCTCGCTCGAGGAGGTTGCGGCGTCGCTCGCGCTGATCGCCGTCGCGGTCGCGGTGTCGTTCTGGCGCAGGGCGGAGCTCGAGCAGGACGTCGCCGTCGCCGTGGTCCGCTCGTTCCTCCAGCTCACGGCCGTCGGCTTCGTCATCCAGGCGATCTTCGACTCCGACAGCCTGTGGCTCGTGGCCGCGCTGCTCGCCGGGATGGTCGCGTTCGGGACGTGGACGGCGCGTGGCCGCGCGCGGGCGGTGCCGCGGGCGACCGGCCCGATCGGGCTGGCGCTGGCGGTCGCGGCCGGAGTGACGCTCGGGCTCGTGCTCGTGTTCGGCATCTTCGAGCCCGAGCCGCGCTACCTGGTGCCGGTCGGCGGAATGGTCATCGGCAACTCGATGACCGCCGTGGCGGTGACGCTCAACCGGCTGGCCGACGAGATGCACGACCGCCGCCGTGAGATCGAGGCCGTGCTGGCGCTCGGGGCGACGTCGGCGCAGGCGGCGCGCGCGACGGTCGCCCGGAGCCTCCGCTCGGGGATGATCCCGCTGGTCGATTCCACGAAGACCACGGGGGTCGTCTTCTTCCCCGGCACGATGGTCGGGATGCTTGTGGCGGGCGCGGCGCCGGTGGACGCCGTTCGCCTGCAGCTCGTCCTGCTCTGGGTCCTGCTCGGAGCCGTCGCGCTCGCCGGTCTGCTCGCGGTCTCGCTGGGATATCGCGCCTTCTTCACGGACGCGCACCAGCTCCGCGAGCGGTGAGTCAGACCGGGACGATCAGTCCCGGCCGGTCCATCGCCTCGCGCCACACCTCGCGCGCGCCCTCTCGCGAGGTCTCCGCGCTGATGCGCTCCGCAACCCAGCTGGCGGCGGCGGTCGACATCTCGGACTCGATCTCCATTACACCGGGGTAGAGCTCCTCGCCGAGCCGCTCGTCTCCGCCCACGAGGACCTCGCCCATCGTCTCGCCGCGCCGGATTCCGAGCAGGTCCACGTTCGGCTCGCCGTCGAGCCCGGCTCCCTGCCAGATGCGCGTGGCGAGCTCACCGACGGTGAGTTCGGGAGCCCCGGCCGGCGTGGCCAGCCTCGCCCCGTGCGAGGCGAGCAGCGCGCCATGCGCCGCCGCGGTGACCGCGTGCGCCATCGTGATCCAGTAACGCAGCATGCCGGTATCCGTGATCGTCAGCGGCACGCCGGCGCGGGCCTGGCGGAGGAACAGCTCGGAGGCGCTTCCCGCGCTCCCGAGCACGTTCACGAAGCGGACGGCGATCCGGCGAGCGCCGCCGCTCCCTGCCGCGTACGCCGTCAGCTGCTCCATGAAGCGCTTCGTGCGGCCGTAGTAGCTGGCCGCCAGCGCCGCCTTGTCGGTCGACGCGACGACGAGCGTGTCGACCGCCGCGCTGTCGGCGGCTCGCAGGACGTTCCAGCTGCCATGCAAGTTGGTGTCGAGGAACTCGTCGGGATACGTCTCGGCCCAGTCGACGTGCTTGTAGGCAGCCAGGTGGAACACGAGGTGAGGGCGCGCCCGGCCCATTTCGGTGGAGATCCGGCCATGGTCGCGGATATCGCAGAGCACATGCTCGAGGTGGACCAGCTCGAGCGAATCGCGCGAGCGGCGGTCGGCGGTGAGCGACGCCTCGTGGCTGTCGACGAGCGTCACGAGCTCGGGGCGGAACCCCAGCAGGAGCGTCGCGAGCGAGCCGGCGATCGAGCCTCCGCCGCCCGTGATCAGGATGCGCCGCCCGCCGACGAGCTCCTGGAGCTGCAACACGGAGGGGACGGGGTCGGGCTGCTGGAGCACTCGCTGCCAGTCGAAGCGCTCGGGGCGAAGGCGCCGGCGCCGCGGCGGGATGGGCAGCTCGTCCGGCGCGGCGATCACGCGCTCGATGGCGTGGTATGCGGCCTTCATCGCGGGCGAGTGCAGCGGGTCCGGCTCCCCGATCTCGGCGACGATGAACGGGACGAGCGCGGCGAGCCTTCGGACGACGGGATCGAGGTCGAGGTCGCCCGCTGGGTACGGGAGGCCCTCGCCGAGCACCCCGTGGGCGTTTGAGACGTGCGCCACCTCGGCGGCGGGCGCGAGTTCCTCGACGTACCGGCCGAGGTCCAGCTCCTCGTCGTCGCTCAGGCGGAAGAGCGACGGATACGCCGCCGCGAAGGCCCGGAACAGCCCGGCGTGCGAGGTGTCGAACGTGAACCGGAGCTCCGGGATGCGCTCGCGCCAGGAGAGCAGGTCGCGCCAGTGGCCCCCGATGGGCGACAGGAAGACGCCGCCGGTCCGCATTCGCAGGATCGGGGGCACGTTCTCGATCAGCGGCGTGACGCCGCAGCTGAGGCACGCCTCGGCGAAGAAGCCGAGAAAGCGCTCGACCTCGTCCTCGTCGACGCCGGCGCCGTCCGGGCGCCAGTCGCGCCGGAACTCGTCCGGGCTCTTCGGCGTGAAGAGATGGATCGTGAGCACCGGCGAGCCTACGCCGGCCGCGAACCGCGCGCTGCGCTCGATGCCGGCGCGGGCCTCGTCGTCGAGCCGGTCGACGCGCACGTGGGCCCCGCTCGGCCACGCCACGGGTGCCTCGGCGGTGACCGCGAAGTCGTCCTGCGGCAGCGCGTCGCGGGCGACCGTGATCGCGGCGTCGATCCGCTCGTCGCTCTCCACGTCCCCGGGCATCAGGCACAGCTCGATCCCCCGCCACGGACCGCCGGCGAGGCGTTCCGCGATCTGGTCGGGCTCAGGCGCGGCCTTGAGCAGGGTGATGGCGTCGAAGCCAGTCGACATAGAGCTCCACTGATTGGGCGAGCGGGCGCGCCGTGAAGGCTAGTCCGGCGCCGGACGGGTAGCTTTCGTTCTCGCCCGGCGTGAGGTCGCCGCCGGGGGTCTCTATCGGCGCGCTCGAGCCCGCTGCGGCTCGCACGAGCTCGGCCGCCTCGAGGAGCGGGGTCGACACCCCGCTCGCGACCGTGAGCGTCTCGTCCCAGCGCGCCTCGCGAACGAGCTCCTCGAGAGCGCCGGCGAAGTCGTCGACGTATACGAAGTCGCGCGTGCGCCGCGGGTCTCCCGGGATCACGATCGGCTCTCCCGCGAGCGCGCGCCACGCGAACGTCGCGATGGCGCCGGTGGCGCCCTCCGGGACGAGCTGGCCCGGGCCGAAGACGGACGTCAGTCGCAGCACGGTGGCGGGCGCGGGGTGCATCCGGCACGCCTCCTCGCCGAGCCGCTTCGACATCGCGTACGGGTCGGGCGGAGGCTCCACAGCGGCGCGAACGGACGACGGATAGACGAGCCCCGCGCCATGCTCCGCACAGCCCTCGAGGAGGTTGAGGGTCGTGCCCGCGTTCTCGCGCACCGCCCGCGCGGGGTCGCGGCGTGCGCCGCCCGGATCGGGCACGCCCCCGAAATGGAGCACGGCGGCGCACCCCGCGATCAGCTCGCGCACTTCGGGACCGCCGGCGTCGAGCCGTTCGGGCGCGACCTCGGCGAGTGCGCTGCGTGGACGCGCGGACGGTCTCGTGACGGCGACGACCTCGTGGCCGCAGTCGCGCAGGCGACGCGTCACGCGCGATCCCAGGAACCCGCTGGCGCCCGTTACGAGCAGCCTCATCCCGCTCCCGCCAGGTAGTCGCCGACCCCGTGCCGGTAGGCGAAGGGGCTGTCCACGGTCCAGGCCGGCTCGTCTCCGCGCGACTCGCCGCGCGCCAGCCTCGCCACGTCCCTCACCGTGACGGTCTCGGCGGCCACGTTCGCGGCGCTGACCCCCCTTTCCGCTGGAGCCTCGAGCAGGATGCGTGCGGCGTCGTCCACGTGAACCACGCCGATCGTCGCGTCCCCGCCGGCGTCGAGGACCGGCTCCTCGCCGGCGGCCACGAGCCTGCGGAACTTGTCCACCACGGTCTGCGACTCGGGGCGCTCGTGCTCGACGGGACTCGGCCCGTAGACGATGCCGAGCCGAAGCAGGGCGAGGTCGAAGCCGTGCCTGCGCGCGTACAGCTCGAGGCACAGCTCGGCGTAGATCTTGGAGAGGTGTGCGAGGTCGCCCTGCGGCCCGTACGGCCGCTCCGCCGTCACTTCACCGCGCAGGTCGGGCCCATAGACGTGCAGCGAGCTCGCGAACACCACGGGTGCGCGTGAGCCGCGCTCCGCGAGCGCCTCGGCCAGCACGCGAGGGCCCACGAGGTTGGTCTGCTCGGTGTACGCGGGATCGGAGATGGACAGCGGGCGGCTCGCCTGTGCCGCGAGCAGGTGCACGCGGTCGAACGGGGTTTCGAGCAGCGCGCGAACCGCATCGGGCTCGCGCACATCGACGGTCTCCACGCGCGCGCCGCGTGCCTCGAGCGCGTCGGCCTGCTCCCGTCGCGTCGCATGCCAGTTGTCGGCGAGCAGGACGTCATGACCCTCGTCGAGCGCAAGCTCGGCGATCTTCGCGCCGACATAGCCCGCGCCGAGGACGAGAAGCCTCACGCGCCGTCCTAGATCGTCCAGACGTGCGGACCCGGCGGGGCGACGTTGCGCGTGTCCACAACGATGTCGGCCCGGTCCCAGAGCGGCTCTTCGAGGAACTGGCGGTGCGGCGTGAGCATGACCACGCAGTCGGCCCAGTCAACGGCCTCCGGGCCCCACTCGACGCTGCGGTGCATCGTCTCGTCGAGTTCCACTTCGCTGACCCACGGGTCGGAGTAGCTGACGTCGCCGCCCCGCATGAGCAGCTGGCGGAGCACCTCGAGGCTGGGCGACTCGCGCGTGTCGTGCACGTCGGCCTTGTAGGCCATACCGAGCAGCAGGATACGAGAGCCCTTGACCGGCCGGCCGGACTCGTTGAGGGCGTCCGAGACCTTCTGGACGACGTACTGCGGCATCGAGGCGTTCACCTCGTGCGCCGCGTCGATCAGCTGCGCCGAGTATCCGTACTCGCGAAGCCGCCAGGCCAGGAAGTGCGGCACGACCGGGATGCAGTCGCCGCCGAGGCCGGGACCCGGGTAATGGGGGAGAAAGGCGAACGGCTTCGAGCTCGCGGCGTCGATCACCTCCCACACCGAGATGCCGAGCCGGTCGCACATCAGCGCGAGCTCGTTCGCCAGCGCGATGTTGACGGCGCGGAACGTGTTCTCGTGCAGCTTCGCGGTTTCCGCGACGGTGGGACTCGACACCGGGATGACGGTGTCCACGATCTGGGAGTAGAGCGCCTCGGTGCGGCGGCGGCACTCCTCCGTCACGCCCGCGACCAGCTTCGGCGTGGTCCGGACGCTCCAGGTCTTGTTGCCGGGATCGACTCGCTCGGGCGCGTAGCCGAGGAAGAAGTCGGTACCGACCTTGCGACCCTCCCCTTCGAGGATCGGCAGCAGGATCTCCAACGTCGTGCCCGGGTACGTAGTCGATTGCAGGATCACGAGCTGCCCTGGCCGCAGGTGCTTCGAGATCGCCTCCGCCGCGCTCACCACGTACGAGATGTCGGGCGTGCGCGTCTTCGAGAGCGGGGTGGGCACGCAGATCGTGAGTGCGTCGAGCTCGGAGACCACGGCGTAGTTCGACGAGGCCGACAGTCGATCGCCCGCCGCGTCGTAGCGCTCGGACGGCACGTCGACGAGATAGGGGCGGCGCTCGTTGACCCACCCGACCCGCTCCTCGTTCAGGTCGATGCCCGTGACCGGAAAGCCGGCGTCGGCGAACAGGATGGCGAGCGGCAGGCCCGCATAGCCGAGCCCAACGATCCCCAGACGAGCTTCGCGTGTGCGGATCCGCTCGTCGAATACGGCAGCGGCCGTGGAGGTGGAAGTGGCAGCGTCCACGCAGTCCGATGCTAGCGGCGGTCTCGGCGTTCCCGGCGGCGGCCGGCGATTTCCGCGGGGGGCGCCTTTAGGCTATTCGCGACCGTGTCCTTCGAAGATTCCATTCGCGGTTTGGCGGACGACGGCATCCCGTGGGCCTTCCTGAGCGCGGCGCTGGTGGTGCTCGTGCTCACGCCGCTCGTCGCGCGGGTCGCGCCGAGGATCGGCGGCGTCGACCACGGTGGCGACCGCCCGCGGGTCCACACGCGACCCGTCCCGCGGATAGGTGGTGTCGCGATCGTGGTCGCGATCCTCGCGGCTGCGGCCGTGTGGGCGGACATCGACGGTCCATACACGGGGATGCTGATCGGCACGGGGCTGGTTGCGCTGGTGGGCCTCTATGACGACATCAACGGCCTCCGGCCCAGCGCCAAGCTGGCCGCGGTGGCACTCGTCGCGCTGATCCCGGTGGTCGGCTGGGACCTCCGCATCGAGCACGTCACCCTGCCGTTTCTCGGCGATCACGACATCGGTTGGGCGTCCGTCCCACTGACGCTCGTGTGGGTGACCTTCCTGGCCAACCTCGTCAACCTGATCGACGGCATGGATGCGCTGGCCGCGGGGATCGTCGCGATCGCGTCGGGGTCGTTCGCGCTCCTCGCGGTCTCGTTCGGACGCGCGGACGCCGCCGTGCTGGCGGCGATCGTGTGCGGGGCGACGCTGGGGTTCCTGCGCCACAACTACCATCCGGCGAAGATCTTCATGGGGGACTCGGGCGCGCTTGCGCTCGGCTTCCTGCTCGCGCTCATAGCGGTGGAGGGCGTGCTGAAGACGGCGGCCACGATCGCGCTCGCGGGTCCGCTCCTGGTAATGGCGGTGCCGATTCTCGACACCTCGTTCGTAGTCCTGAAGCGGCTGAAGTACCGGCGCCCCCCGTGGTCGCCCGACCACAACCACTTCTACCACCGCTTCATGCGCATTGGATTCTCCCAACGGCGCACCGCGGCGTACCTTCACCTGTGGGCGATCCTGCTGTCGGCGTACGCAATCCTGGTGCGCTTCGTGCCCCCGCGGCCGCAGGGCGACTGGGACGGCGGGGCGGTGATACTGCTCTCCTGCATCGGCGTGGTCGTGCTGGCTGCGTCCGTCTGGATGGCCTACACGCTCGAGATCCTGAAGGCGCGCCACTTCCAGGCGCTTGGCTTGGGACGGCTTGTCCGCGCCGAGATGGGCGACGACGAGGTCGGGCCTCCCGAACGCGAGGACGAGCGCCAGGACACCGTCGAGCGCACGGTCACGGCCGGCTATCGCTAGAGCGGGAGCGCGAGCCTGAGCAGCTCGGCGGGATCGCGGCGCACGCGCCGAGCGTAGGAGTCCTCGGGCTTGCGCTCGACCGCGAGCTCCTCGGGGTCGCGGAGGATCCGCAGGCGGCCCTCGCGCACCAGCTGCTCGTCCACGCCGCCGAGCGGCCCTTCGAAGATGGACCAGACGGGAGTTCCGAGCACGGCGGCCTCGCGGTTCATCGTGCCGCCGGCTGACACGAGCGCGTCGGCCAGCGCAACGAGGCTGCGCCCGTCCGGCGCGCGATCGGGGGCGATTGCGCGCTCCAGTCCGAGGGAGCGCACCGCGGCGCGCTGCTCCGGCGTGCGGGTCAGTACCACGGTCCAGCACCCCAGGCTCTCCAGGCGCCGCAGCACGAGCGGCAGCAGGTCGTTCTCGGAGCCGCGCAGGTAGAGCGCGTACGAGGGCGGCGTCCTCACTACGCAGAGTGGCTCACCCGCCGGCACCCCGAGGCTCTCGAGGACCGACCGGTCGGGCTCGAAGTCGGCGAGGTAGTACTCCTCCTTGAGCCCGGGGTAGCGGACGAGCTTCGGCGGCCTTGCGCCGTAGGGGCGCAGCCGCTCG
This sequence comes from Thermoleophilaceae bacterium, assembly GCA_035705985.1. GTDB lineage: Bacteria > Actinomycetota > Thermoleophilia > Solirubrobacterales > Thermoleophilaceae > JACVRW01. The sequence continues at coordinate 1,306 of DASSVP010000162.1, read as the reverse complement.
GGAGGGATGGCCTCGGGCACTAGGACGCGCGTCGCGAGCCGGCAGATCACGTGGTGCTGCAGCGTGGCCCACTCGTAGTCGAACATCGTCGTGTTGGGGATCCGCAGCGCGCGGCAGACGGGCGGCAGCTCCACGGAGGCGTGCGCGAGCGCGCGGTCGAACCGCCGCGACCGGGCGAAGCTGTGCAGCTGCGCGACACGTTCGACGGCCGCTCGCGCCTTGCCCGCCTTACCGGCGCCCCCGTAGCGGCCGACGGGCGTGTAGGGATGGCCCCAGGCGTCGAGCAGCTCGAGCGTGTGCGACAGCGGCCGTGCCGTGATCTCGACGGCGTGGCCGTCGCGTTCGAGCAGCTCGACGAGCGGCCGCAGCACCACGGGGTGAGCCACGTTCGTCATGTCGACCCAGACGCGCACGGCGGCGCAGTGTACGAAGCGTTCGAGCGCGACCGGATCGGGCATGCTGTATGCATGGCCGAACCAACCGAGGAGATCCAAGGGCTCCTGAACTTCCTGCTCCCGCATGCGGAGCAGATGCTGAACCGCGACGGGGAGTTCTACCCCTACGCCGCCGCGCTCGACGCGGAGGGCGAGGTGGCGGCCGTGGCCGCGGACGTCGAGTCGGACGCGCCGGACGTCGGCGACGTCCTCGTCGCGCTCCACGAGGGTTTGCGCGAGCAGGCCGCCGAGGGATCGATCCGCGCCTCCGGCATCGCCGCGGACGTGACGCTGACCGACCCCGACAGCGGCGAGACGACCGACGCCGTCCAGGTCGAGCTCGACCACGCCGAGGGAGACGCCGTCGACATCTACGTCCCCTACGACACCGAGGGCGGCGCCGTCAAGTTCGGCGAGCTGGTCGCGGCGCAGGGCCGCGAGCCGGTCTTCAGCAGCTAGAACAGCGTTGCCTGCGCCGGCTCGGGTGCGGGCCGGGTGGGCGGCGCCGTGATCGGGTCGGTGTCGCGAAGCGCCGGCACGCTCCGCCGGCCGGGGCCGCGGCGCAGCGGCGCCTGGATCCGCTCCCGCTCCTCCTTGCCCACGTAGGCGCCGCGCGCGTAGAGCTGCTCGTAGCGCCGGACGAGGTCGGGCCGGTACGAACGCAGCCACTCCATGAAGATGACGCGCACCTCGCCGCGCAGGTGGAGCGGGATGCCGCCGATGTTCACGGCGCCCGCCTCGGCGCACAGCTCGAGGATCTTCTCGACCTGCTCGGGCGAGTCGTTGATGCCGGGCATCAGCGGCGCGATCAGGACGCCCGTCGGGATCCCCGCGCGGTTCAGCTCGGCGACCGCCTCGATGCGCTTGCGCGG
>DASSVP010000161.1:0-10911 GCA_035705985.1 Thermoleophilaceae bacterium | reverse complement strand
GGCTGATCGTCTACCAGGGCGCCGGCCACGCGTTCCACTGGGAGGAGCCGGAGCGCTTCGCGGCGGACGTCGCGGAGTTCAGCCGGTATTCCGCAGGCCGGCAGCTATCCCGTTGACGGTCAGGAGCAGCGCGCGCGCCAGATCCGGGTCGGGCTCCTCGCCCGCCCGGTGGCGCGCGCGGCTCCGCTCCGTCAGCGCCACCTGGAGATAGTGGAGCGGCGCGAGGTAGTCGTCACGCACCCGGAGCGTGCGCTGGAGCACCGGGTCGGCGCCCAGCAGCTCTTCCTCGCCGCGGAGCCTGAGCAGCTCGGACATCGTGAGCTCGTACTCCGCGCGGATGTCGCCGAACAGGCGCCTCAGCTCCGGCGCCACGAGCCGCTCCACGTAGTGGCCCGCGATCTCCAGGTCCGTCTTGGCGAGCGTCATCGCCACGTTCGAGAGGAAGTTGCGAAAGAACCACCATCCGTCGTGCATGTCGCCCAGCCGCGCCTCCAGCCCGGCCTCCCGCGCGGCGGCGAGCCCAGTCCCCACCCCGTACCAGCCGGGCACGATCTGGCGCGACTGCGTCCAGCCGAACACCCACGGGATCGCCCGCAGCGCCCCGATGCCGCCGCCCGAGTCCGGGCGGCGCGACGGCCGCGAGCCGAGATGGAGCTCGGCGAGCAGCTCGACCGGCGTAGAGGCCAGGTAGTAGTCGGGCAGCAGCGGGTCCTCGACGAGCGCCCGGTAGCGCTGGAAGGACGCGTCCGACACGAGGTCCATCGCCTCCACCCAGCTCGCGAGCGCCTCCGGCGACATGCGCGGGCGACGGTGCAGCACGGTCGCCTCGAGCGCCGCCGCCAGCATCAGCTCCAGGTTCTCGCGCGCGAGGCTCGGCACGAGGTACTTGTCGGAGATGACCTCGCCCTGCTCCGTGACCTTGATCTCGCCGTCGAGCGTTCGCGGCGGCTGGGCGAGGATCGCGTCGTGGGCGGGCCCGCCGCCGCGGCCGACCGTGCCGCCGCGGCCGTGGAAGAGCCGCAGCCGGACGCCGAACTCGGCGGCCGCGTCGCGAAGGCGCTGCTGCGCCCGGTGGATCTCCCACTGGCTCGCGGTGATCCCGGCCTCCTTGTTCGAGTCCGAGTAGCCGAGCATCACCTCCTGCACGTCGTCCCGATCGGCCACGAGCGCCCGGTAGGCCGGGTCCGAGAGCAGCTCGCGGAGCACGCGGTCGGCCTCGCGCAGCTCGTCCATGGTCTCGAGCAGCGGCACGAAGCCCAGGTTGGTCGCGCCCGCCTCGCGGGCGAGGACCACCGCGGCGAAGAGGTCGTCCGCGCCCCGGCACATCGAGACGACGTACGACTCGATCGTCTCGCTCCCGTAGCGCTCGTGCGTTTCCCGTATCGCGGTGAAGGTGGCGAGAGTGCGCCGGCCGGCCTCGTCGAGCGGCGGCGGGGAGAAGGCGAGAGGACGGCGCGAGGCCAGCTCCCGCGAAAGGAGCGCGCGGCGCTCGTCACGATCGAGCTCCCCGTAGGAGGTGGCGCACGCATTCGGTGTAGAGCGCCCAATCGATGCGCCACCTGCCGGCGGGCCGTCTTTGGTGCCCGCCGTCCCGCCGCGGGGGGGCGCCAGCGCGTCGATGAGCTGGCCCACCGCGTGGTGGTGGGCGTCCGCGTGCTCGCGCACGTCGAGCGTCGCGAGATGCAGCCCGAACGCCGACAGGGTGCGCATCGCGCGCTCGATCCGGCCCTCGGCGATGAGGCGGCCGCGGTGCTCCATCAGCGAGTCGCGCACGAGCCGCAGGTCGGCGTGGAGCTCCGCGACGCCGCGGTAGTCGCGGCCGGGCTCGTGCGGCAGCCCGCTCGCGAGCCGACGGCGCGTGTTCGCGAGCTTCTGCTGGATGCAGGTGAGCTTCAGCCGGTACGGCTCCTCGGCGTTCAGCCGGAGGAAGCGCGGCTCCACCTCGGGGAGCAGCTCGAGGTCGCGCGCGAGCGACGCCTGCAGGTCCGGCGTGGCCCCCGCGATCCGGACGGAGCTCGACAGGTCGCGCCGCAGTACGTCCACCACGCGGATCGCGTCGCGGACCCCGTGGTCGTACTGCAGGCCGAGCACGCGGCCGAGGCTGTCGGGGCCGACGTTCGGGTTCCCGTCGCGGTCGCCGCCGATCCAGCTGCCGAACGCGAGCGGCCGCGCCATGGGGTCCGGCTCGAGCTCGAGCCGCCGCAGCTCGTCCGTGAGCTGGTCGAGCACGTGCGGGGCGGCGTCCGCGTGCAGGTTGTCGAGGTACCAGACCGCGTTGCGCGCCTCGTCGACTACGTCGGGCCGGGCGATGCGCAGCTCGTCGGTCTGCCACAGGAGGTCGATCGTCTCCTCGAGGCGCGCGGGCGCGCGCGGCTCGCCGCCCTCGAGCAGCTCGGCGATCTGGCGCAGCTTGTAGAGGACGGTCCTACGCGCGGCCTCCGTGGGATGTGCCGTGAAGACCGGCCGGACGCCGAGCCGCGCAACCTCGGCCGCCAGCTCCTCGCGCGGGATGCCGGCAGCCTCGATGCGATCCACCGCCTGCGTCAGCCAGCTTCCGTCGCGGGCCCGGAGCGCGGCCAGCTCGCGGCCGCGATGCACCTGCTCGGCGACATTCGCGAGGTGGAAGTACGTGGTGAACGCGCGGACGAGCCGGATCGCGGTCACGGGCTCGACCTCCGCGAGCAGCGCGCCCGCGGCTTCGCGATCCGACCGGATCAGCCCGCGAATGCGCTCCACCAGCTCGAGCAGCGGCTCTCCCTCCTGGCGCACGAGCGTGCGCCCGAGCATCGCGCCGAGCTCGCGGATGTCGCGCCGGAGCCCGGCGTCCCGCTCAGTCGCGGGCGCTGCGATAGCTGCGTCCGCCGGCATACGAGGCGAGGTCGGCAACGAAGGCGAGGACGACGATGAACCACTCGAAGCCATCGACCGTCCTCGTACCCGTGTCCCACATCACGGCATAGGCGAGCGTGGTCCACGGCAGCAGGAAGAAGCCGAGCAGCGGCAGCAGCCAGCCGTCGTATGCGCGGTCGAGCACGTTGCTGAACAGCCACAGCGCGAACAGGGCGAGCCGCGGCGAGATCAGTGCCAGCAACGCCACCAGGCAGGGCATAGACCGACTCTAACCCTCCCGGGCCGAGCCCTGCCGAAACCCCTCCGCCAGGACGCTCGCGCGGCGCCCGGGGTTCATCAGGTCCGTGCCCATCGCCCTCGCGGAGCCGGGGTCGGGCGCCACGATCTCGACCTCCGCGCCGCGCCGCCGCGCCGCGGCGGCCTCCACCGAGGTCGCCATGCGCCAGCCGGCCGCGAGACCTCGCAGCGCGATCGCTGGACCCGTGCCCATGACGGCCGTGGGGACCAGGCAGAGCACGCGGTCGCCGCTGCCCGCACTTGCCAGGTCGAGGTTCGTGGGGCTCCAGACCCCGCCGTCCACGTATTCGCGGCCGGCGATGTCCACGGGCGCGAACAGCCCCGGGACGGCACAGGAGGCCGCGACGGCCTCGGCGACGCTCGCGTCGGGCGCCGAGTCGCTCCCGAACACCACCCGCCGGCCGGAGCCGCGGTCCACCGCGACGATGTTGAGCCGGCCGTCGTCGAACGCCGGGCCGAGCGCCTCGACCCGCGAGCGAAGCTCGCGCAGCTCGATTCGCCCGGACGGCACACGCGCGAGCACGGCCGCCCGCGCGAGCGCGCCGCCAGGCGTCGCCGCCATGAGCGCGGGCGCCGCGAGTGGCGAGAGGGCGCCCATCGAGATGCGCGTCGCGCCCTCGATCGCTGCCCGCAGGGCACTCGTCCGGCGCTCCGGCTCCGCCTCGCCGTCCCAGCGCACGCGCTCCTCGCCTCGCGCGGGGTCCTCGCCGCCGGCCAGGCGCGCCGCGACGATGGAGCCGGCGGACGTCCCGATCAGCTGCTTGGCGCGCCGGGGATCCTGACCGCCGGCCCGCCGCAGGCCGCCGAGGTACCCCCACATCCACGCCTCGCCGAGGACGCCGCCGACGCCGAGCACGAGGACCGTGGCCACGGGCGGCAGTGTGGCACTCAGCGCGAGTCGCCGAACGTGACGTGCACGAGCGCTCCGCCGCCGGGCGCGTTGGACGCCCGCGCCTCGCCGCCGTGGGCCTCGGCCGCCTGGCGCACGATCGCGAGGCCCAGCCCCGACCCCGGCATCGAGCGCGCGGTGTCGGCGCGGTAGAAGCGCTCGAAGACATGCGGCAGGTCGATCTCCGCGAAGCCGGGCCCGTGATCGCGCACGCTGAGGCCGCCGTCCGCCACGTCGATCTCGACGGTGCTGCCGCCGGGGCTCCATTTGAGCGCGTTGTCCAGGAGGTTCGAGACCGCGCGCTGGATGCGGGCCGGCTCGCCGCGCACGACGGTCGGCTCGGCCGCGATCTCGATCGCCACGCCGTTCGAGCGCGCCCGGGCGCGGGCGGCCACGTCGCGCACGATCTCGTCGAGCCGCACCTCGTCCGCCAGCTCGGCCGGCTTCGTCCCCCGCGCGAGCTCCACGATGTCGGCGACGAGCGCGGTGAGCTCGTCGAGCTCCGCGACGATGTCCGCGCGCAGGTTCTCCCGCTCCGGCGGCGGCAGGCGCTCGTCGTGCTCGAGCGTCTGGATGTTCGCCCGCAGGCTGGCGATCGGCGTGCGCAGCTCGTGGCTGGCGTCCGCGACGAGCTGGCGCTGGGCCTCGACGGAGCGCTCGAGCGAGTCGAGCGTCTGGTTGAAGCTGCGCGCGAGCCGGCCGAGCTCATCGCCGCGGCCGGCGTCGATGCGCTGCGACGGGTCCGGCGCGCCCGCCAGCTCCTCGGTGCGCCTGGTGAAGTGGCCGATCGGAGCGAGCGCTGTGCGCGCGACGCCCGCGGCGAGCGCCGCCCCGAGGGCGACGCCGGCCGCTCCCACGATCAGCAGGACCAGCAGGACGCGGTCGAGCTGGCGGTCGACCTCGTCCACAGGCCGCGCGAGCTGGATCGCGCCGCCGCCGGACAGGGCGCGGGTCAGCACCCGGAGGTGCGTGCCGGACACGTGGGCGTCGTCGAGGCTCTCGCTCGGCCCCTCGCCGCGCGCGATCTCGTGCGTGCGCGCCGTCACGGGCACGCCCTCCCCCGCACCGGGCGGCCTGAGCACGTCCCCGGACGGCAGCACGAGCTGCACGGAGCCCTCCGGGCCGCCGAACGGCTCGGGCGGCGGGGCCGGGAAGCCGCGGCCAGCGCCCGGGCGCTCCGCCGGCGCCATCCCCAGCGTGGGGCGGTCCGCGACCCGCGCGACGAGGTCGGCCCGCTCGCGGAGCGAGTCGTCGACCTCGCCCCGGAGCTCGGAGCGCACGCCGAGGTAGATCGCCACCGCGGCAATCACCACAACGAGAGCCACCGCGAGCGCGGCCGCCCCCGCTATCCGGGCGCGCAGGCTCACGGCTCCCGAAGGACGTATCCCACGCCCCTCACCGTGTGAAGCAGCGGGCGCGCTCCCGCCTGCTCGAGCTTTCGCCGGAGATAGCCCACGTAGACGCGCAACGAGTTCGACGCCGGCCCGAAGTCGTAGCCCCAGACGCGCTCGTAGATCAGGGAGTGCGGAAGCACCCGCCGCGCGTTCAGGATCAGCAGCTCGAGCAGCTGGTACTCAGTCCGCGTGAGCTCGGCGAAGCTCTCCCCCACGGTCACGCCGTGCCGCGCCGGGTCGAGCCGCAGCTCCTCGAACGCGAGCCCGTCCGCCGGATCGCCGTTCGCGGCGCTGCGCCGCAACAGGGCGCGCAGCCGCGCCTGGAGCTCGCCCACGTCGAAGGGCTTGACGAGATAGTCGTCCGCCCCAGCGTCCAGTCCGTCGATCCGGTCCTCCACCGCGTCCCTCGCCGTCAGCATGAGAACGGGCACCCGGTTCCCCGCCCCGCGCAGGCGCCGGCAGACCTCAAGCCCGTCCACGTCCGGGAGACCGATGTCGAGCACAACCGCATCCGGCGTGCGCTCGGCGATCTCGGCAAGCGCGGCCTCGCCGCTCTCCACCGGCACGGTCTCGTACCCGCCCAGCACCAGCGCGCGCCGCAGCGCATCGCGCAGCGCGCGGTCGTCGTCGACGATCAGGATTCTCACCCTGGCAATTCTGGCGGGCCGGGCAGGACTCTTCGGCGATTCCTACGCGGCTCTTACGGTCCTCCTACACGCGAGCGCAAGCCTCGCGGGCATGCACAGGAACAGAAGGACCTCAGTGATCGTCGTGGGCGGCGCGCTCGCGATCGCCTCCATCGGATACGGCCTCGGCACGCAGGCCGATGACGGCACCGCTCTCGCCGACGGCGAGAGCGGCCGGAACGGTTCCTCCGGGCTCAGGTTCGAGCGCGGTGTGCCACCCGGCTTCAGCACCCTCGCGGACACGCTCGGCGTGGACGCATCGGAGCTGCGCGAGGCGCTCCTGGCCTTCCACGAGCAGGAGCACGCCGAGCATCGTGCGGAGTTCGCCACGAAGCTCGCCGAGGCGCTCGACCTGCCCGTGGCGAGGGTCGGCGCCGCGCTCGAGCAGGTCGACGACCGGTTGAGGACCCGCTTCGAGGCGCGCGGAGAGCGCGGCGACGTTCGCCGTGCGGAGCGGCCGCACATCCGCCACGCGTGGTTCCCGCTGCGACAGCTGGCGGCCGAGCTGGACGTGACGCGGGACGAGCTCCGCAAGGCGCTGAACGAGGCCCGGCCCGACCGGGACGCGATCGAGGACCGCTTCGAGCAGCACCACCAGGAGCTCGCGGAGTTCCTGGCCGACCGCCTCGACGTGGACGTGGAGAGGGTGTCCGACGCACTCGCCGACCTTCCCCGCCCGGCCCCGCCCCCGCACGGCGGCCGACCCGGGCCCGGTGGGCCCGGAGCCTTCGGCCCGGCGCACTAGCGGGTGCCCCGCACGAGGGCCCCGGGCGCCTGCCGGCCCGGGGCCCTCGCTTGCGTATCGTCCGGGCATCGCGGAGTACCGGACCATCCCCGAGCTCTTCGAGGAGACGCTCGCGGCCGTCCCCGACAAGACCTGGCTGCTGTTCGAGGACGACGCGTACACGTACGCGGAGGCGCACGGACGCATCGCCGCCGTGGCGGCGGGCCTGCGCAGGCACGGCCTGGCGATGGGCGACATCGTCCTGGCCACGGCCCGCAACGACCCGCGCTACGTGTTCCTCTGGCTGGCCGCCGCCTACAGCGGCGTGATCTACCTCGGCGTGGACCCGCGCCAGACGGACACGGAGCTCGACGGCCTCGTGCAGCAGACCGAACCGACGCTCGTGGTCACCGACGCCAACCTCGACGAGCTGTTCGCCGAGCAGGGCAGCCTCGACGGCCCCGGCCCTGCGACGCACGACGACCCCGCGGTGCTGATCCCGACCTCCGGCACGACAGGCCGCTCGAAGCTCGTCACGCAGACCCACCGCGCCTACGCGATGGCGGGCGAGGGCTTTCCCTGGTGGATCGGGCTCGCAGAGGACGACCGGCTGATGACCTCGCTGCCGCTCTTCCACATAAACGCGCCGGCGTACTCGGTGCTCGGCTCGGTCACCGCGCGGGCGAGCCTCGCGCTGCTGCCGCGTTTCTCGGCGCGCGGCTTCCTCGATTCCGCGCGCCGCCACGGCGCCACGCAGTTCAACGCGATCGGGGCGATGCTCGAGATCCTCATGCGCCAGCCCGAGCGCCCCGACGACGCGGACACGCCGCTGCGCCTCGCGTACGCCGGCCCGACTCCGCCCGAGGAGCGACACCTCGAGTTCGAGCGCCGCTTCGGGCTGGAGCTCACCTCCGGGTACGCGATGTCGGAGACGACCTACGGGACGGTCTGGGCGCACGGCACCCGGCCCTACGGCACGCTCGGCTCGCCGCGCCAGCACCCGCGGCTCGGCGTGGTGAACGAGGCACGCGTGAATGCGGACGGCGAGCTCGAGCTCCGCAACCCGGCGGTGATGAAGGGCTACTGGGGCATGCCGGAGGAGACCGAGCGCGTGCTGGCGCCGGACGGCTGGCTCAAGACGGGCGACCTCGTGACGGAGAACGAGGACGGCACCTACACGTTCGTCGGCCGCAGGAAGGAGGTGATCCGGCGGCGTGGCGAGAACGTCGCGCCGGCGGAGATCGAGGAGGCGCTCGCCTCGCACCCGGACGTGGTCGAGGTGGCGGTGGTCGGCGTGCCGTCCGAGCTCTCCGAGGAGGACATCAAGGCGTTCGTCGTGATGCGCGACGGCGCGGATGCCGACTTCGACGAGCTGCGCGACTGGGCCGCGCAGCGCCTCACCGCCTTCAAGGTGCCGAGCCTCTACGAGGCGCTCCGAGAGCTGCCGCACACGGCCACCGGGCGGATCGCGAAGCATAGGCTCCCCACATGAGCGAGTTCCGCACCTCCGTCGGCACCTCGGACGCCGACAGCATCACCGTCATGGGCCGCGACCTCGCAAGCGAGCTCATGGGCAACGTCACGCTCACCGAGCTGGCCTTCCTGCTGGTGCAGCGGCGCATGCCGTCACCTGCCGAGACGCGACTGCTCGATGCCGTCCTCATCTCGCTCGCGGATCACGGCTTGACGCCGATCGCGCTCGCCGCACGACTCACTCACACGGGTGCACCGGAATCGCTACAGGGGGCTGTCGCCGCCGGCCTCCTGGGGGCGGGCAGCGTCTTCCTGGGGGTCGTCGAGGACTCGGTTCGGTTCATCGACGTGGCCGGAGATGACGTGGATGGCGCGGTCGCGCGCGAAATCGAGGCGGGCAGGAGGATTCCGGGGCTCGGACACCCGGTGCACAAGGTCCAGGACCCACGCACCCCGCGCATATACGAGCTCGCCGGCGAGACGGGTCTGACCGGGCGGTACCTGCGGGGATTGCGGGCGGTGGCCGCCGCGCACGCGGAGCAGACCGGCCGCGAGCTGCCGATCAACGGCGCGGGCGTGGCCGGAGCAGCGCTGGCCGACCTGGGCTTTCCGATCCCGCTGCTGCGCGGATTCGCGCTGCTGGCGCGGACCGCGGGCTTGCTCGGCCACCTCGCGGAGGAGATGGAGCACCCTCTGGGGGTGCCTCTCTACCGCGAGGTGGAAGAGCGAGCCGTATATGACGCGCCTACCGGGGAGGGGTGACGCGTCGAAAGCGACGAGCGAAGGGAGGCGAGCAGCGTCCGCCGTTCCGGGCGGGGCCGCGCACGCCGCCAATCCGCGAGCGTTAGGCCCGGCGGAATGTCCGTGTGCTCGTACATGAATTCCATGCCGCCATCATCCGCCTGCACACGCGCGCGCGCATCGGGGAAAGCCCCCGAATCGACCCTGATATTTCCCTGAGGGCCCTGTAGGGCCCGGAACTCAGCGGCGCGGCGCCCCGTGGGACGCCGCGCCACCGTTAACCGCTAGAGCGGCGTGACGTTGACTGCCTTCGGGCCCTTGTCACTGGGCTCGGCGTCGTAGGACACCTGCGCGCCTTCGGCGAGGGACTTGAAGCCGTCGCCGACGATGCCGGTGTAGTGGACGAAGAGGTCCTTGCCGGGCTCATCGGGTGTGATGAAGCCGAACCCCTTGTCGTCGTTGAACCACTTAACGGTTCCGGTGGCCATGTATGACACTCCACTGCATAGCGCTTCGATCGGGCAAGCGCCCGATCATTACGCCGCAAAGGCTAGTCCAGATCCACCGTCTACGTCCAATCGGATTAAGGCGGCCGGTGGACGTCCAGGCCGGGGCGCAGGCTGGCGCCCTGGCGAAGCAGCTCGCGCTGGACCTCGGCGGCCGCGACCTGGCGCGGAATTCGGCCTGAGCGGGCCGCGAGAGCGGCGCAGACGCCGGCGGCGTGGCCCGTGGCCATCGCGATCGGGGTCACGCGGTACGACGAGTGCGCCTCGTGCGTGCCCGAGATGCAACGCCCCGCCGTCATAACCCGGTCGAGCCCCTGCGGCAGCAGGCAGCGGAGCGGGATGTCGTACGCCTCGTTCGGCGGCAGCCGCTCGAGCACGGTCCCCTCCCCCTCAGGGTCGTGGATGTCGACCGGATAGGAACCGCGCGCGATCGCGTCGTCGAACTTGCGGGCCGTGAGCACGTCCTCGCCGGTGAGGCGGTAGTCGCCCACGATCCTGCGCGTCTCGCGCACCCCGATCGTGCTGCCGCTCTGCGCGTTGTAGGACGCCTCGAAGCCGGGCACGCGCGTCCGCAGGAAGCGAACGATCTCGCGCATCTGGCGGCGAGCCAACCACTCCGCGCGCGTGATCTCCCACGGGTCGATCCCGAGCCCGCCGGCGCGCGTGCTGTTCACGCTCAGCTCGCGCTCGTGCGGCGTCGCGAAGAAGAGGACGTCCTCGCGCGGCAACTCGAGCTCGCCCGCCGCCCGCGCCTCCGCGATCAGCTCCCATAGGCCGTGCACCCCGTGCCACTGGCCGGGGTGCTCCTCCGCGTAGCGGCCGAAGCCCTCGCGGTCGAACTCCACCATCCGGAACATCAGCGTCATCGGCTGAGTGAGCCCGTCCGGCTCGCGCCCCGTCGAGTAGTGGGCGCCCGCCCGGGCGGCCACGTCGCCGTCGCCGGTGCAGTCGACGACGACGCCGGCCTCGATCACGATCGGCCCGGACTTCGTCTCGAAGACCACCCCGGCATCCACCACGCCGCTCGCGAGCGAGTGGAACAGGAAGTGGACGCCCGCGTCGTCCAGCATGTCGAGCAGCGCGAGCTTGTACAGCTCGGGGTCGATCGGAACCGTGTAGCCGGTGTCCTGCGTCGGGGTGACGGCGCCACCGGCGGCCACGAGCCGCTCGAGCAGCTCGTCGAGCACCCCGGCGACCATCGGCTCGCCCGGTCCGTGGTCGGTCGGGAGCAGCCGCAGCGGTGCGCCCGCGTCCGCGTCGCGGGCGCTTCTGACCTCGTTGTGGAACGACATCAGCGGCATCACGAGCGCGGCGGTCGCGTTGCCGCCCAGAAAGCCGTAGCGCTCCACCA
>DASSVP010000160.1:0-14513 GCA_035705985.1 Thermoleophilaceae bacterium | reverse complement strand
CGTCCGCGACGGCGCGCTCCTTGAGCCGCTCCTTCACGTCGTCCTCGATCGCGTCCTTGCCGACGAACTGCTGCCCCTCGATGGCCCCGGGCGGGTCGAGCTGCGGTTGCGTCTTGTCCGGCGTGTACTCCGAGCAGTCGGGTGAGCTGAGGTTGCAGCGCAGGGTGACGGGGTGCTGGCTCGTGGCGTCCGGGTTCGTCTTGATGTAGACGCCGTTGCCGTTCGGGGTGAGCTCGAACTGGCCGGCGAGGATCACGCGCTTGGGCAGGAACTCCACATGCTCCTGGACCTGCACCAGCGCCACGAGCGTGCGCTCGCGGCCCCTGACGGTCGTCTCGGCCTTGACCCAGACGACCCTGTTGGCGTTCGCGTCCCAGTGCGGCGTCAGGTCCGCGCCTGTCGAGTCCTTCGCCTCGATCACCGCGGCGTCGTAGAAGGGCCCCGTCTTGTCGTCGTACACGGTCGTCTTCCAGGTCGTGCCGACCGCGTAGTCCGGGCTGTTGTACGCCGCCGCGAGCTGCGCCGGGTCGGGGCAGTACACCGCCGGCGCGGAGCTGTTCGAGCACGTTGGCGTGCCGGGGCCGAATGAGGTCGCTGCACCCGCCCAGCGGCGCGAGAGCACGAACGACTGCGAGTTGAGCGCCGCCTCCGCGAGGTTGAACGACGACTCGCGCTGGCGCTCCTTCATCGTCTGGTTCTGCTGGGTGTCGACGACCGAATAGGCGGCGAGCCCGACGCCGATCATCATCGTCATCAGCACGATCGCCAGGACGATCGAGGTTCCGCGCTCGTCGCGCAGCCGCCTGCTCATGGGATCACCGCCGAGCAGGTCGCTGTGTCGGTGAGCCCGCCCTGGTCCTCGACCGTCAGCTCGAAGGTATGCGTCCCTGTCGTCGGTGCGTTCCAAATCGCGACGACGCCGGTCAACGGCGGGTCCGTCGGGTTGCCGTTGGCCTTCCACGTATACGACTTCATGTTGAAGCCCTCCGGATCCTCCGAGCCTGAGCCGTTCAGCGCCACCTGGAACCCCGTGCCGGCGTGCTTTGCGGTGCACGATGCGATCGGCAGGCGGTTCTGGTTGCGCAGGAACACGCCGGAGCCCAGGCTGACGGCGCTCGGGCTCTTGCCGGGGTTGACGTCCACCATCAGCTCCGCTCGAATCGCCGTGATGTCGGGAAGGGGAAACGGCCCGGGCGTGTAGCTGAAGATCGGCACGGGTGTCCCCTGCGTCGTGTTGACCACGTCCTCCACGACCGTGGAGCTGTTGCCCCAGATCGCGTTCGGGCAGCCCGCGGTCGAGAACGAAGGCGGCGGGTCGACGACCTGCCACGTCTGTTGCTGGCGGATGAGCGGCGCCTTTCCGCCCACCGCATCGCCGACGCAGTAGCGCACGCGCTTGATGTTGCGAGCGTTGAGCGACCCCACCGGCTTGACGGCGTCGACTGTGAGGAAGACCAGGTCGAAGGGCTCGGCCTTCTCGACGCTCTCGGGGATCCTGTCCTTGGGGCTCGCCAGGTTGCGCAGCTGGCTCGAGAGGCGCTCGAGCGCGATGCGGGCCTGCTCCTGCGACTCGTTGTGCAGCCGGTTGACGCGCTCGTTCTTGTGAAAGGACGCGAAGGCGGAGATCGTCGCCATAACGACAACCGTGATCAGCGACATCGCCATCAGGAGCTCGACGAGCGAGAATCCGGACTGCTCGCGCGCGTTCATGGCAGCGCCACCGGGCCCAGTGGGAGCGACTCCGAGAAGTTCTCGTCCACCGCGCTGACCCAGTAGTTGTGCCCGCCGGCGGCGGCGTCGGAATCGCGGAAGGACGTCAGGTTGTCCTGGCCGGTGCGCCCGATGCGATCGCCGAGCGCCGTGCCGTCGCGGTAGACGCGGTAGAAGATCACGTTCGAGCCCGCGTACGGCGGCGTCGCGGCGGGCGCCGGGTCCCAGGTCAGGACGACCGAGCCGTCATCGGCCGTGGCGGTCAGCGTCGCGGGCTGGTTCGGCCGGGTGTCGGTCGGCACCGCGGTCACGGCCGCGGAGGGCAGGCTCTCGCGCGGCGATCCGGTCGTCGGGTCTTCGTCGAGCGCCACGACGTAGTACGCCGTCGGCACGCCGCCGGGCGCAGCGAGGTCCTGACACTCGGTGCGGCCCGGGTCGGACGTCGGGTCGTTCGAGAAGTCACAGCCCGGCACGAGCACGGGGCCGGTCAGGCCGACGCGGTAGACGCGGTAGCCGATCACGTCGGGCTCGGTGTTCCGCGCCCACTGGATCTCGACGATGTCCTTGGCGCTGCCGAAGCCGAGACGCGGGTTCCAGCCGCCGAAGACATCCTGCGGCGGCGCCGGAAGGTCGCGGTTGAGCCGGATCGTGCGCGAGCGGGTCGGGCCCGGCGTGCCCTCCGCGTCGAAGGCCGTGACGCTGACGAGGTACGTGCCGTCCGGGATGTGCCTGCCGCCGCTGTCGATCTTCCAGTCGAAGCTCGCCGTCGTCGAGTTGGCGGTGCCCTCGAGTACGCCGTCCACCGCGAACCTGATCGCCACCGCCCCGTCCTCCGCCTGCACCTCGAACTCGACGGACGACACCGGGATCTTGATCTCGTCGCCGGGCGGATCCTGGTCCGTGAACTCGACGGACGGCCCGGCGGAGCTCGCCTCGTTGTTGACGATGCCCGCGTGCGTGACCTTGCGGGTGGTACCGCCGCGCTTCCAGGAGACGTCGACCTTCACGCGCTTGTAGTCGTCGGGGTTGCGGTCCGCGGTGTCCCCGCCGCCGCCGCAGTAGTTGCCGGCGCTCGTGTCGCCGTAGCCGTCCTGGTCGTCGTCGACCGAGCAGACCCCGAGCGCGATGGTGTACGTCTGCCTGCGCCGCGTGACGGTCCACGCCGTCGTCAGCGGCGTACTGTCCTCGAGACCCGGAACCGACTTCAGCTGGGCGACCGCGGAGGTCGGGTTGAGCTGCCGGTACGGCACCGAGCGCGCCCCTTCGATCACCTCACGCGTGAGTGCGTTCGCGGCGTCCCGCTCCTTGGTCATCAGCGTGCGCGCGTTGGCGCCGTCGATCATGGCGACGGCGCCGCCGATCCCGACCACGAGGATCAGGATCGTGACCATCACCTCGATGAGCGTGAAGCCGCGCTCGTTTCGCAGACGGGAATGGGCGGACATCGTGATCCCATCGGCCGGTGCGGGCGAACTCTTGATCAGCTTGGCCCCAAGCTGGCCGGCCTATTCGTCCAGCGTTGAAGAAGGCGTCCAGAAATGAAGAAGGCGGGCCCGGAGGCCCGCCTTCGTCAAATCCAGCAGGTGTGGCTGACTACCACTTACCGTTCGAGTCACAGCCCGCCTTGCCCGCCGTCGAGCAGGTGTAAGGCTTGACGTACCGGCCGGTGACCGAGTCCTTCGTGATCGTGAAGTCGTTGCCCGACTTCGAGTGACCGACGATCTGGAAGCCGGTCGTGGTCTGGCCCGAAACCTCGACCTCGCCGTCAGCGGTGCCGATCGGCAGGCCGCTGTCGACCACCTCCTGCGTGGTGTTCGTGCAGGTGGTGTAGGTCTGCTCCTGCGTGAAGCAGGACTCGATGTGAGACGTGAGGTTACGAGCATTGGACTTCGCATCGGAGTCCTGGCCCTTCTGACGCTGGCCGAGGAAGGCCGGCAGCGCGATGGCGGCCAGGATGCCGATGATGAGAATCACGACGAGGAGCTCGATAAGGGTGAAGCCCTTCTCCTCGTTGTGCATACGCTCGCGGAGCATCCGCAGCATTTGTCTCCTCCTTGAGGTGACGTTGGTTGGTCTGGTTGCCAGCCATCGCGGTCAAGGTCCCCAGGAGAAGTTCCTCGGTGGCAGCTCGGCCGGCTCCCGCAGGAGCCCCGGAGCTTTGCGCCCCCGCCTTACGACGGGTTTGCCCTTTTCACCGTGACTCTGGCCTTGCGCCAACATCGGCTTTTCGGTTACCCGCCTTTAATCTTTGGACCGGGCTGTCCTAGTCCATCCGTCCAGACCGGTACGTGTTTCAGCGGGGCCGCGGTATGCGGACATGGTCGTGGCGAGCACGAGCGGCGCGGTCCACACCAGGTAGAAGTAGAACCAGTGCGTGGCCGGCAGCTGGACCGCTGCCAGCACAGCGGCCGCCAGGGCCACGACCTGCCGCGGCTCTCGCCCCCGAGGCACGAACGCGACCAGCAGCACGAGCGCGGCGACGGCCGCCTTGAGGGCCGTCTGCAGCCACTCGAGCGAGGGATGGAGCGCCCAGACGCTGAAGGGCGACCCCCTGCTGAGCTGGAAGCCGATCGTGGTGTCGTAGAGCTCCCGGAGGCCGCCGTCCGGTATGAACGGGATCGTGACAGCGGCGCAGATGGCGGCGCATGTCGCGGCGAACACGGCGGCCGACCGTGCGCTCCACCCGCCCGCGCCACGCGCGAGCAGCGGGGCAAGTGCGAACGGAGTGAACTTGGCGGCGCCGGCGAGCGCGAGCAGCGCGCCGCGGCCGGGTGGCGACCGGAGCGCCGCCAGCGCCAGCACCACCAGCGAAGCGACCAGCAGATCGTTCGTGTTCTCCTGGAGAGCGAGCAACGAGAAGGGATAGGCGGCCCAGGCGAACGCGAGCGCGAGTCCCAGCTCGCGACCCCCGCGGCCCGGGCGGAGCGTCGAGCCCAGCAGCATCAGGCCGACGATCGTGAGCAGGTCGAAGGCGATCGCCGCCGCGTGCGCTGCATGCACGGAGTCCCATGTCCCATCCCACGGGAACAGGAGCTCGAACGGCTGGTAGACCAGATAGTTGACGGGCCCGTACGTGTCGCCGTGGACGTCGTTCGCCACGTAGAGCTCCTCGCCGTGGGCGATGCGGTCGGCGCCGACGACACTCGCGTAGCCGACGTCGATCACGTTGGAGTCCACGAGGTTGAGGCCCACGCGGAAGATGACGAGCAGCACGAGGCCGACGGCCATCCAGCGCACCGGCAGGCGCGGGATGAGCCGCTCCTCGCGCTCGCGCGGCCTGAGGCCCGCGATCAGCATGCGGACCACGAGGTAGGCGAGCAGCGGGTACACGAGCGGCACCGAGACGTCGAGGCGCCCCTGATTGAAGTAGAGCTGGCTGAGTCCGAAGCCGAGCAGCACCAGCAGGTCGAGGTGGAGCAGTCGCAGCGGCCGGCGCGGATCGAAGAACGGGAGCAGGAACAGCACCGCAAGCGGGAGCCAGACATACGGCTTGTTCAGCGACCGGCCCACGGACGGCTCCTCGCCGCGGGCCAGCGGCGTGCCGGCCTGCGGGCCCGTCCAAACCTCGAGCACGTAGCCCGTCGTGCCGCTCACGACGACCTCGACTCGGATGTCGGTGCCGAACTGGGAGCGCTGTCCGGGCGTGTAGAAGAGAACTTCGAAGGTTCCGCGCTCCCCCCCGACCGTCGGGATCGACGCCGTGCTCCGGAGATTCGGGTGCTCCCGGCGCGCATCCCGAGCGGCCGGGACGGTCGAGGCGATCGCGGTCGCCTGACGGGCGCTGATCGCGTACCCCGGCGGCGGCTTGCCCTGCGTCGGTGGCGCGACCGACTGGGGCACGAGCGAGTCGCCCCGCGCGTGGGCGGTGCCGGAGACAGCCGCGAGCAGCGCGACGACGAGGGCAGCGACCAGCGGCCAACGGCGCCGGCCGAGGGTGCCGGGGCGAGCGGGCATTCAATCCCCCTATCGGTCGCCGTGCCGTTCGCCTTGACCGGTGCATCGCGCGGGGCGCCGCCTAGCATGGGGCGTCGTGCACCTAAGGCGCGCCCTGCTGCTCTTCGCCATCGTCCTCGGGACCGCCGCGTTCGTGGCGTCGCTCTCGCAGCCCGCCGAAGAGCGGCCCCAACCGAACCGATCCGGCGAGCCCCGCGTGCCGACCGCGACGCCGGCGCCATCGTCCCGGCCGAAGCGGCCGATCTCCTTCGACGCCCGGCGCGACGAGTCCCGCCGCGTGCGCGCGGGGCAGGCGGCAACGCTCGAGGTGGCCGTTACCGAGCCGGGCAGCGTCGAGATCCCGAGCCTCGGCCTGAGCTCCCCCGCCGCCCCGCTCACCCCGGCTCGCTTCGAGCTCTTTCCCGCCGAGCCCGGCGACTACGAGATCGTGTTCACGGCGGCGGCCGACGCCGAGCGGAGGCCTGCCGGAAGGCTGGTGGTGACGTCAGCCGGGTGACCTTCCTGCTGGCGAGTTGCGCAGTGCTCGCGGCCTGCGCCGGCGGCGGCGGCGACCCGGAGCCGGAGGCGGCGCCGCCCGAGGCGACGCCGCCTCCGCCCGAGCGGCCGCTCCGGCGGGCACGCTGCCCGGCGGAGCTCGGCGGCTGTCGCTCCGTCGCCGGCCGGATCCTGTACGTGGAGCGCGTGGACCCGGACGGCGACGGAGACGCGCATTTCGTGCTCGCCTCGCGCGAGGCCGTCACGGCACCGGGGATCTCGGTGGTCGATGTGCGACGCGACCTGCGCCCAAGGCCGCTCCCGGGCCCGGGCGACCGCCTCGGCGCGGCCGGTCGCGTCCAGGTCGGCAGCTACGGGCAGCGTCAGATCGAGGCGGTCGCGATCACCTTCGCGCGCCGGCGATGACGCACGAGCGCCGCTGCGCCATGCTTCGGGCGCGATGTCCGCGCTTCAAGTGGCGACCATCGGCGTCTACGGCTTCTCGCGGGAGTCGTTTCTGCACGCGCTGCGCGCCGCTGACGTGCGGGTACTGCTCGACGTGCGCCAGCGGCGCGGCGTGCGCGGCAGCGAGTACGCGTGGGCGAACTCGCAGCGCCTGCAGGCGGCCCTCGCCGACGCCGGGGTGGCCTACGACCACCGGCCGGAGCTGGCGCCTACGACGGAGCTGAGACAGCTCCAGTACGCCGAGGACGACCGGCAGGGCGTGGGCAAGCGCTCCCGCGGCGAGCTCGCGCCGGACTACCGCAGGCGCTACATCGCCGAGATCCTCGACCAGGCGAACCTGGACGCGGTCGTCGCGGCTCTGCCCCGCGCGGGCGCGGGCGCCCTCTTCTGCGTGGAGCGCGACCCGGAGGCCTGCCACCGCTCGCTGGTGGCCGAGCGGCTCGCCGCCGAGCACGGCGCGTCGGTGACGCACCTTCGTCCGTAGTACGCGCGCCGGTTACTTGATCTGGTCGTAGACCTTGAACATCGGCAGGTACATCGCGATCACGATGAACCCGACGATCGCGCCGACGATGATGATCATGATCGGCTCGAGGATCGAGGTGAGTGCCTTGACGGCCGCGGCGACCTGCTCCTCGTAGAAGTCGGCCACCTTGGTCATCATGGTCTCGAGGGCGCCGGTCTCCTCGCCGACTCCGATCATCTGGGTGACCATGACCGGGAAGGCCTCGGGCACTTCCATCATCGGAGCGGTCAGCGAGCCGCCCTTCTTGACGGACTCCCGCACCTCGTCCATCGCCTTCTCGATGACCTTGTTGCCGGAGGTCTTGCCGGTGATGTCGATCGCCTCGAGCATCGGCACGCCGGCCGCGATGAGGCCGGAGAACGTCCGCGAGAAGCGCGCCAGCGCCACCTTCTGCACGATGTCGCCGATCTTCATCGGGAACTTCAGCTTCAGGCGGTCCCACTGCATCCGGCCGCGCTCGGTGTTCTTCCAGGTCCGGAAGGCCCAGACGGCCGCGAACATCCCGCCGAACAGGACGTAGAAGCGCTCCGTGGCGAGGTGTGAAAGCCAGACGGTGAACTTCGTGATCGCCGGCAGGTCGCCGCCGAAGTCCTTGAAGATCTTCTCGAAGACCGGAACGAGGAACGCGACGAGGGCGAACAGGACCACGAACGCGAAGCTCGCGATCAGCGCCGGGTAGACCATGGCGGCCTTGATCTGGCGGCGCAGCGCGGCGTCCTTCTCGAGCTGCTCGGCCACACGGACGAGCGTGTCATCCAGGATGCCGCCGGTCTCGCCGGCCTGGACCATCGCTACGTAGAGGTCGTTGAAGACGTCCGGATGCTTCGCGAGCGAGTCGGAGAGCGCCAGGCCGGCCTCGACGGCCTTGCGTACGTCGATCCAGACCTCGCGCAGCTTGTCGCTCTCCGTCTGCTCCTCGATCACGTAGAGCGCGCGCAGCAGAGACATCCCCGAGCTGACCATCGTGGACAGCTGGCGGGTCGCGATCACGAGGTCGTCTGCCTTGACCTTCTTGAAGCGCGCGAGGATGTCGCCCGCGCTCGGGGCAGCCTGCTCCTCGATGTCGACGACGATCAGGCCCTTCGAGCGCAGCTGCGCCGCGACTGCCTGCTTGTCGCCGGCCTCCATCTCCCCCTTCGTGGGGGCGCCGGACAGGTCGAGGGCCTTGAATGCGTACGTCGCCATGGCCTAGGCCGCCCTCACTGTGCCCATCAGGCGGCGGAGCTCCTCCGGCGCCGACGAGCGCGCCTCAGCCAGCTCGCGAGTGATCTTCTGCTCGCGCACGAGCTGGACGAGCGAGGCGTCCATCGTCTGCATGCCGAACTGCCCGCCCGTCTGCAGCGCCGAGTAGATCTGATGCGTCTTGCCCTCGCGGATCAGGTTGCGGACGGCGGGGGTCGGCACGAGCACCTCGGTAGCGCAGCAGCGCCCCTTGCCGTCGGCCGTGGGCAGCAGCTGCTGGGTCACGATGCCCTGGAGCGACACAGAGAGCTGTACGCGCACCTGCTGCTGCTGCTCCGGCGGGAACACGTCGACGATGCGGTCCACCGTCTGAGCGGTGTCCTGCGTGTGCAGCGTGGCGAACACGAGGTGGCCGGTCTCCGCCGCGGTCAGCGCGGTCGAGATCGTCTCGAGGTCTCTCATCTCGCCGACGAGGATCACGTCCGGGTCCTGGCGCAGCGCGGCCTTCAGGCCGAGCGCGAAGCTCTGCGCATCGGCGCCCAGCTCGCGCTGGTTCACGATGCAGCTCTTGTGCTTGTGCAGGAACTCGATCGGGTCCTCGATCGTGAGGATGTGCTCGTGGCGCGTCTCGTTGATCAGGTCGAGCATCGCCGCGAGCGACGTCGACTTGCCCGAGCCTGTGGGGCCTGTCACGAGGACGAACCCGCGCGGCTTCTTCGTGAAGTCCTCGAGGACCGGCGGCAGGCCGAGCGAGCCGAGCTTCGGCATCTCGTGCGGGATCAGGCGGAAGGCCGCCGAGAGCGCCGCGCGCTGCATGTACGCGTTCACACGGAAGCGCG
Organism: Thermoleophilaceae bacterium; assembly: GCA_035705985.1. GTDB lineage: Bacteria > Actinomycetota > Thermoleophilia > Solirubrobacterales > Thermoleophilaceae > JACVRW01. The sequence continues at coordinate 5,363 of DASSVP010000160.1, read as the reverse complement.
CCTTGCCGGGGATCGAGTAGGCGAAGTCGATCTGCCAATCCGTCTCCAGCCGCTGGCGCTGGTCGTTCGTGAGGATCGAGTAGATCACCTCACGCGTCAGCTGAGGCGTCAGATGCGGGTAATCCAACGCGTGCAGCCGGCCATGGTGCCGGATCATGGGCGGTGAGCCTGCAGTCAGGTGGAGGTCGGAGGCGTTTCGCTCCATCACCTGCAGCAGGACTTCAGCGAAATCGAAGTCCATGGTTCTCCTATCGGCTGGAGGGCGCGATCACGTGACTCTTGCCACCTCGGCAATGGACGTGACGCCGTTCTTGACCTTTTCGAAGCCGTCTGCGCGCAGCGGGCGCATGCCCTGCGCGACGGCGACCTTCCGGATCTCCTCGGACGAGGCGCGCTCGACCGTGAGGTCCCGAATTTCGTCGGTGACCGCCATCACCTCGTAGAGCCCGGTCCGGCCCTTGTAGCCCGAGCCGCCGCAGCGGCCGCAGCCGACCGGCTCGTAGGCCTCGAGGTCGAAGGCCACGTTGAAGCCGGCCTTCTCGAGTGAAGAGACGCTCAGCATGGTCCGGCTCTTGCAGTAGGTGCAGAGCTGCCGCACGAGGCGCTGAGCGACGACGCAGACGATCGCCGAGGCGCTCAGGAACGGCTCGATGTTCATCTCGGTGAGGCGAGTGATCGCTGACGGGGCGTCGTTCGTGTGAAGCGTCGACAGCACCAGGTGGCCGGTGAGCGCCGACTCGATGGCGATCTTGGCGGTCTCGGCGTCCCTGATCTCGCCGACCATGATCACGTCCGGATCCGCGCGGAGCATCGCGCGCAGCCCTCCGGCGAAGGTCAGCCCCGCCTTCGTGTTCACCTGAAGCTGGTTCACGCCCGCGAGCTGGTACTCGACCGGGTCCTCGATCGTGATGATGTTGCGCTGCGGCTCGTTGATCTCGTTGAGCGCGGCGTACAGCGTGGTGGACTTACCGGATCCGGTCGGGCCCGTCACGAGCACCGCTCCATAGGAGCGCCTGAACGAGTCCTCGAACAGCTCCGCGCTCGTCTCCGACATCCCGAGCGAGTCGAGCCCGATCAGCGCCTGCGACTTGTCGAGAATTCGCATGACAAGCCCCTCGCCGTCCACACGCGGCATGGTCACGACACGGGTGTCGATCGCGTGCCCCTCGACGGTCAGCCCCACGCGGCCGTCCTGCGGCACGCGCTTCTCGGCGATGTCGAGGTCCGCCATGATCTTCACGCGCGAGACCACGCCGGCGATCATCCGGCGCGGGATCTGCGTCGTCTCGCGCAGCACGCCGTCGACGCGGAAGCGGACGCGCATCTCGCGGCCCTCGGGCTCGAAGTGGATATCCGACGCGCCCTCCTCGACAGCCTGGGCGATGATGGAGTTGACGAGCTTGATGACCGGCGCGTCGTCCGCGGATTCCCGGATCTCCGCGACCTCGGCGAGCTCCTCCTCCCCGATCTCGATCGCCTCGGCGACGGCGTCGTCAAAACGGCTCATGCGCCCGATCAGCCCGGCGATGTCGTCGGGCGAGGCCACCACCGGGCGCACCTCGTTGCCGGTCATGAGCTTGAGGTCGTCGAGCGCGAGCACGTTCGACGGGTCGGACATCGCCACGATCAGCGTGCCCTTGTCGTCCTTGCCGATCGGCACGGCGCCAAGCCGGCGCGCCGCCTGCGGCGTGATCGAGTTGAGCGCGCTGACGTCGGTCTTGTAGATCGTCAGGTCGACATGGTTCAGCCCGAAGCGCTGCGCGACCGCGCGCGCAAGCTGGTCGCCGGTGATGGCGCCCGACTCGAGCAGCACCTGCTCGGGCGAGCGGCCGGTGGCCTTGCCTTCCTCGACGGCCGCGTCCACGCGCTCGCGCGCGAGGAAGCCCATCTCGACGATCACGTCGGAGATGAAGCGCGAGCCGCCCTTCTTGCGCGGAGGAGTGAGGCCGTTGCCGGGCGCAGCGGGCTCGGCGCCCTCAGGCACGGCGCGCAGCGGCGCCGCCGCACCCTCCTTCTTGCTCATCGCGCGTCCGCGACTACCTGCGCAAGCGACTCGGCGTCGACGTAGCCCTCGATGAGGCTTGCCTTGGCGCTGCGGTCGATTACCACGATGGCGGGGGCCTGGTTGACGCCGAGATTCTCGATCAGGGAGTCGTAGCGGTCCACGTTCTCGACCACATCGGTGAGGACGACAACGGACTTCGTGCGCCGATCCAGCGACCGGACCGCGTCAGCAACGGCTTGGTCGTCGAGGGCACGCGGATTCTTGAAGAAGATCACGACCTTCTTGTTGTCGGCGACCGCGCGCTCGGCCTTCAGGTGAGCGTTGGTCACCGGCACGCCGATCTTGAGCTCGGCGGGATCGAGGCCGCTGGCCCGCGCGACGCCGCCGAGGACGCCGTTCGCGAGCTGGCCGTAGCTTCCGCCGGGCATGCCGCGCTCGACCTTCGCCGGGCGGGCGATCTCCTGCGGCTCGTTCACGCCGGAGAGGCTGAAGTCGAGCTCGGCGGTGACCGGACGGCCGCCGTCGCCCTTGCCGGACAGGCTGAGGGTGACTCGGCGGAGGAGCTTGTCCTCGCCGACCCAGACGTCGAGGTCGCCGTTCGTGAGCCCGCCCTGGCGGAGCCGCTGCGGGGCGTTCGGAAGCGGCATGGCGCCCTCGCCGGCCTGGCTCATGGCCTTGACGACGTCGGTGATGGCCTTCGCAGAGTCGACCTGAGCGCTGATGTGGGTCGCGTCGACGCCGTCGACGCGCTCGGTGCCCTCGCTCTTGACGTTGCTGAGCCAGTCACGCGGATCCACGTTGATCTCCGGCGTGTCGGCGGCGGAGCCGGCCCTGCCGCTCTCGCGCGCCTCGACGACCTCGCTCCAGACACTCTGCGGGACCGCCCACGACCTGGCGCCGCGAGTGAACCAGGCGCGGTCGCCGGTGGTGACGAAGCCGCCACGCTCGCTCAGGTTCATGCTGCCGACCTGCACCCGCACCTCGACGTCGGCCTCGGGCATCGCCTTCGGGCCGTTCTGCTCGAACGCGCCGGAGGCCTGCACGAGGTTCTGCTCGCCCTGCGAGGTGAAGGTGAGCTTCGCGTCGAAGCTGGCGCTCTGAACCTCCGCGGAGAACGCCGAGGCCAGCAGCGCGTCCGGGCCGGCGGGCGGCGCGGGCGTCGGCGCGGCGGCCTGCTCGGCAGGCGTCTGCTGCGCGCTGGACGAAGAATCACCGCCGCTGTTGCGAGCGTTCTGGACCGCGAAGACCGTCGCTGCGAGCAGCACGACTCCGAGGAGGGCGAGGAGGAAGGGGCGGGAGAGCGCCATTGCCTCGCATATCGGCAGGCGTCCGCCCCTTGTTTAGACCTGGGCAGATGTACTAGACGTGGGCTGGACGACCGCCCTGCGCATCGCGTCCAGCGGCGGGTCCATGCCGGTCCAGAGCGCGAGGCTCCTGGCGCCCTGGCGGACGAGCACCTCTAGCCCGCCGACCACGCGCGCGCCGCGCTCCTCGCCCCAGCGCAAGATCGGCGTCGGCGCGTCGCCGTAGACGAGGTCCACCACGACGTGCGCGTCCACGAGCGGCAGGCCCGCGAGCGAGTCGTCGGCGCGGAGCCCGACCGAGGTGGCGTTCACGAGCAGCTCGGCCTCGGCCGGGCGCTCGCCGAACTCGACGCCGAGATCGCTCGCCAGCGCCTGCGCCCTATCCCCCGTGCGGTTCCAGACCGTCACACGCGCGCCCGCGCTCGCGAGCGCCCAGGCCGCCGCGCGGGCCGCGCCGCCGGCGCCGAGCACGAGCGCCGTCGGGGGCAGCTCGTCGCCCAGCGCGTCGAGCAGGCCGCCGGCGTCGGTGTTGTGGCCGGCGATGCCCCCGCCCTCGGCGAGGGTGAGCGTGTTCACCGCCCCGATCGCGCGGGCCGCGTCGCTCAGCTCGTCGGCGAGCTCGTGCGCCGCGAGCTTGTGCGGGAGCGTGACGTTCGCGCCGCGGTAGCCCGAGCCCGGCAGGGCCCGAACGCCTGCGTCGAACCGCTCCGGCGGGAGCGGCAGCTTCACGTAGTGCCAGTCGAGGCCTAGCGCGGCGAAGGCGGCGTTCATCATCGCGGGCGAGCGGCTGTGCCCGACGGGGAAGCCGATCACACCGGCGAGCGGCGTCAACACTTGGTCGGCGACTTGCCGCCGCGCGCCTCGCGCGCGCGGTTGTACTCGTTCACGTAGGCCTGGAACTCGGCGTCGGTCTCGGCGAACTTGTGCTCGCCGCAGCTGTCGACCTTCACCACGTAGAAGAGGTAGTTGCTCTTGGCCGGCCGGGCGGCCGCCTTGATCGAGTCGAGCCCAGGGTTGCCGATCGGGCCGGGCGGCAGGCCGGCGTGCACGCGCGTGTTGTAGGGGCTGGGGTTGGCGAGCTCGGACTGCCGCAGCGGGCGCTTCCAGTTGCCGGTCACGAAGCGGACCGTGGCGTCTATCCCGAGCGGGATGCCGTCGCGGAGCCGGTTGTAGATCACCGACGCGATCAGCGGTCGCTCCTTCGCCACCATCGCCTCGCGCTCGATGAGCGACGCGATGATGAGCACGTCGTAGGCCGTGAGCTTCTTCCGCTTGGCGAAGCTGAGGTCGACTTTCGCGAAGTTCCGCTTGAAGTGCGCGAGCTGCTCGTCGACGAGGCGGCGGACGCTCCTGCCCTTCTTGAGCTCGAACGTCGCCGGGAACAGGAAGCCCTCGAGGCTCGTCGCGCCCTCGGCGCCGTAGTCAGCCGGAGCGAGCTTCGACGAGCGGCGCGTCGCTCGCACGTAGTCGCCGCGCAGGCCCTTGGTGAGCGGGCGAATCTCCGCGCGCGAGAGGCCCTCCGGGATCGCCACCTGGACGACGTTCGGCGGCACCCCCGCTCGGAGCGCGTCGAGCGCGGCGGCGAAGCTCATGTCCTTGCGGAGCTCGTACGAGCCGGGACGCAGCTCGCTGCTTGCGCCGTCGAGGCGGGCGCGGAGCTGGAAGAACCCGGCGTCGTCGATCACGCCGTTCTGCTCGAGCCGATTGGCGATCTGGGCGAGCGTGTAGCCCTGCGGGATCGTCACGCGCACGGCCTCCCCGCCGTCGCCCTTGAACGGCTGGAGGAGCGCGTTGGCGAACCAGGCGATGGCGAGCAGGACGAGCGCGAACACGCCGAGCGCTATGACGCGCCCGGCGCCTCGGCGCGGGCGCCTTCGGCGGCCTGCGCCGTCGCCATCCGGCTCCCGCTTGGTGAGGCGGCGGGCGTCGGCGAGCCAGTCCCTCCCGTCCGAGTTGCCGCCATGGGGCTGCGCAGGCGGCTCGAACGCGCGCGGCGCGGCCGCGGGCGGCGGCTCCGGCGCGCGGGCCGGCGGCTCGGAGGCCGCCATCATCGG
>DASSVP010000159.1:0-3361 GCA_035705985.1 Thermoleophilaceae bacterium | reverse complement strand
GGCGTCGAGGCGAGCGAGGTGCAGGACCTGCCCGGAGGCAGGTTCGTGTTCTTCTCCGATCCCGACGGGAACGGCTGGGTGGTGCAGCTGCCGGCCGGCGCCTAGCTGTAGTTCCTAAGCACGTTGTTCATCCGGGCCTCCTTGGAGGCTGAGAGGTGCTGAAGCCACTCAGTCCCAAGGAGGACACCGAATGAAGCTCCACGGTAATGCCCGGACCTGTCCGAAGAGCCGCAGGCTGATCGTTGGGCGGGTGCTCGAGGAGGGTTGGTCGCTGACGGAGGCGGCCGCGGCCGCCGGAGTCAGCGAGCGCACGGCGCGCAAGTGGGTCGCGCGCTTCAAGGCCGAAGGTGAGGCTGGCCTGCTTGACCGCAGCTCGGCGCCGAGGCGGCGTCCGCAGCGCACCCCGGCCGAGCGGGTCGGGGCGATCGTGGCGCTGCGGAAGCTGCGCATGACCGCCGCCGAGATCGCCGAGGCGCTCGGGATGGCGCTGTCGACGGTTTCGCTGTGGCTCAAGCGGGTCGGGCTCGGCAAGCGCTCCAGGCTCGCGCCGCCCGAGCCGCCGAACCGCTACGAGCGCGGCCGCCCTGGCGAGCTCGTGCACGTCGACGTCAAGAAGCTCGGGCGCTTCGGAGCTGCCGGCAAGCGCGTGGTCGGCAAGCGCCACGCAAGCCGCGGCTACGGCTGGGAGTGCGTCCACGTGATGATCGACGACCACTCGCGGCTCGCCTACGCCGAAGTCCTGCCCGACGAGCGCGGCGAAACCGCGGTCGGCTTCCTGCGCCGAGGGCTCGCGTGGTTCGCAGAACGCGGCGTCCGGGTCGAGCGCGTGATGACCGACAACGGCTCGCCCTACGTCTCAACCGCCCATGCGCTCGCCTGCCGCGAGCTCGGCCTGTGCCATCTACGCACACGGCCCTACCGGCCCAGGACCAACGGCAAGGCCGAGCGCTTCATCCAGACGCTCCAGAACGAATGGGCCTACGCGCGCCTCTACGGCAGCTCCAACGAACGCGCCGCCGCACTGCCGCACTTCCTCAACCACTACAACTTCAAACGCCGACACGGCTCCCTCGGCCACCAAGCCCCGGCCACCAGGCTGAACAACCTCGTTGGGAACTACACCTAGGCCGCACGGCGAGCACGTACTCGCGCGCGCGGCCGTTCCAGTCCAGCTCGCCGTGCTCGACGTTCGCCGCGTCCGCGACCGGCGGCTCCGTCTCCCACATGGCCACGGCGATCGCGCCGCCCGGGCGGCAGACGCGCAGCATCTCCCGGGTCGCCAGCTCGTCGCCGGGCCCGAACACGGACACGACGCGGTCGAAGCTCGCGTCCGGGAACGGCAGCTCTCCCGGTTCAGCCTCGACCCAGTCCACCTCCACCATGTAGTCCGCGGCGCGCTCCCGAGCCAGGGCGAGTATGTCCGCCCATGGGTCGACGCCGGTGGCCCGCGCGCCGGCCTGCGCCGCCGGGATGGCGGCGTTCCCCGCGCCGCACGGCACGTCGAGCAGGTCCATCCCGGGCTCGACGGACGCGAGCTCGATCAGGCGCCTGCCCACGTCCGTGACGAGCTCGGCGTTGCTCGCGAACTTCCCGACGCGGCGCATGGGCGGTTAACCGTACCGCCGCCGACCCGCGCGCCTGCCACCCTGGGGCGCATGGACTCGATCGTGACCGCGGCGGGCGTGCACCGCCGCTATGGAGAGGGTGACGCGGCCGTGGACGCGCTCGCCGGGGTGTCTGTCGGCTTCGAGCGCGGTCGCTTCAGCGCGATCATGGGCCCGTCCGGGTCGGGCAAGTCCACCCTGATGCACATCCTCGCCGGGCTCGACCGGCCCACGAGCGGCACCGTCACGCTCGACGGCGAGAAGATCACCGGGCTCGACGACGGGGAGCTCACGCGGCTGCGCCGCGACAAGCTCGGATTCGTCTTCCAGTTCTTCAACCTGATCCCGGTGCTGACGGCCGAGGAGAACGTGCTGCTGCCGCTGTCGATCGCGGGGCGGCGGCCGGACCGCGAGTGGTTCGACCGCCTGATCCGGACTGTCGGGCTGGACGACCGGCTCACGCACCGCCCGGCCGAGCTCTCCGGCGGCCAGCAGCAGCGAGTGGCTGTGGCGCGCGCGCTCGTGTCCCGGCCGGCGGTGGTGTTCGCCGACGAGCCCACCGGAAACCTGGATTCGAAGGCGAGTGAGGAGGTGCTCGGCCTGCTCCGCACGGCCGTCGACGAGTTCGGCCAGACGGTCGTGATGGTCACGCACGACCCCGAGGCCGCCGCCTACGCCGACCGCCTCGTGGTGCTCCGTGACGGGTTGGTGGTGCACGACGGCGCCGCCGGCAGCGCGGACGAGGTGATCGAGCTGATGAAGGAAGTGGCGTGACCAAGGTCGCGCTGAAGGGCCTCGCGGCGCGGAAGCTCCGCGCGTTCACGACCTTCCTCGCGATCTTCCTGGGAGTCGCGCTGGTCGCGGGCACCTACGTCCTCACCGACACGATCAACGAGTCGTTCAGCGAGATCTTCAGCGAGTCGCTGAAGGGCACCGACGTGGCGGTCACCGCCCGGCAGGAGATCCAGTCAGACGAGACGGGCCCGCCGGGGTTCCCGGCCCGCCTGCTCGACCGGGTCCGCGAGGTGGACGGCGTCGACGCGGCCACCGGCTCGGTGTTCGCGATCGGCCGCTTCGTGGACGAGAAGGGCGACCCGATCGGCAACAGCTTCGCGCCCAACTTCATCTCCTCCCTCCAGCCGGACCGCTTCGAGACGCTCGACTACGTGGAGGGCCGCAAGCCGCGCACGGCGCGCGAGGCATCGCTCGACACGCAGACCGCGGACACCGGCGACCTCAAGGTCGGCGACGAGATCCGGCTCGCCGGCGCGCGCGCCGCGGAGAGCTACAGGCTCGTGGGCCTCACGAGGCTCGGCGAGACGAGCTTCGGCGGCGCCGGCATCGCACAGGTGCTCCTGCCCGAGGCGCAGCGGATCACCGACCGCGAGGGCCAGTTCGACCAGATCTCCGTGGCGGCCGCGGACGGGACGACGCCCGAGGAGCTGCGCGACCGGATCGCGCGCGTGATGCCGCGGCAGGTGCAGGTCGAGACCGGGGAGGAGGCGGCGCAGCGGCAGACCGACGACATCGCCGAGAACCTGAGCTTCCTGCAGATCGCGCTACTCGTGTTCGCCGGCGTGTCGCTGTTCGTCGGCGCGTTCCAGATCTTCAACACCTTCTCGATCACGGTCGCCCAGCGCACGCGCGAGTTCGGGATGCTGCGCACGCTCGGGGCGTCGCGACGGCAGCTGCTCGCGGCGGTCGGCCTCGAGGCGCTGGTGCTCGGGCTGCTCGGCGCGGCTGCCGGCTTGGCCGGC
>DASSVP010000158.1:0-4264 GCA_035705985.1 Thermoleophilaceae bacterium | reverse complement strand
GACGGCGACACCGGCGACAACATGGCACTCACCATGCGCGCCGTGCTCGAGGAGCTGAACGCGCTCGACGGCTCGACCATCGACGCCATCCGCCGCGACGAGATCGTGAGCGCGGTCGCCCGGGCCGCGCTGCTCGGTGCGCGCGGCAACAGCGGCGTGATCCTCTCGCAGGTGGTGCGGGGAGCCGCGGAGGAGCTGGCGTCGCGGCCGGGCGAGCTCGTCGACCCCGTGCTCGTGTCGGCCGCGTTCGCCCGCGCCGCGGACGCCGCCTACGCATCGGTGCGCGACCCCGCGGAGGGCACGATGCTCACGGCCGTGCGCGCGATGGCCAGTCGCGTGGCTCACGACCTCGCTCACATGGACACCCAGCGGCTCGGTCCGGACGCGAGCTCCGAGGAGCAGGACGAGCTGCTCGCGCAGGTGCTCGAGAACGCGCTCGAGGCAGGCAAGGAGGCGGTGGCCCGGGGCCCGGAGCAGCTCGCGGTGCTGCGTGAGTCGGGTGTGGTGGACGCGGGCGCCTACGGCCTCACCGTGATCATCGCCGGCTGCCTCGCCGCGTTGCGCGGCCTCGCAGCGCCTCAGCTCGAGCACCAGTACGCGCCCGCGGCGCTCCACCGCCCGGAGCACGAGTCGTCGAGCTTCCGCTTCTGCACGAACTTCGCGGTCACCGGCGAGGGGCTCGAGGCGGGCCGCTTCACGCGGGCGCTCGAGCAGCTCGGCGACTCGGTGCTGGTGGTGGGCGACGACCGCACCCTGCGCGTTCACGTCCACACCGACGAACCGGACCAGGCCGTTGCCCTGTTCGAGCCGGTGGGCGAGGTGTCGCGGTTCGACGTGGCCGACATGCACGAGCAGGTGGCGGACCGGAGCGCGCGCCTCGCGGGTGAGGCGGCGAGCGCGGAGCAGGCCGCCTGTGCGGTCGTGGCCGTCGCGAGCGGCGAGGGGGTGAAGCGGCTGTTCGGCGAGCTCGGCGTGCTGGTGGTGGACGGCGGCCCGACGATGAACCCCTCGACCTACGAGCTGCTCGCCGGGATCCACGCCGCGGCGGGCGCCGAGGTCGTGGTTCTGCCGAACAGCCCGAACGTGATCCTCGCCTCGGAGCGCGCGTGCGAGCTGTCCGACAAGCCGGCCGCCGTGGTGCCCACGACCGCGCCGCAGGAGGGGCTTGCCGCGCTGCTCGCGTTCGACCCCGGCCGCGGCGCGAAGGACAACGCCACCGCGGTGGCGAGCGCCGCCGAGGCGCTCCGCATCGGCGGCGTGGCGCCCGCGGCGCGCGACGACGCGCAGGGCCGCTTCACGGCCGGCGACGCCGTGGGCTACGCGGGCGGCGAGCTCGTGGCCTGGGGCGACCCGGCCGCCACGCTGGCGGCGACGCTCGAGCAGATCGTCGACGGCGCGGAGCTACTCACCTGCATCGCGGGCGAGGCGCCGCCGCTCGGCCAGGACGACGTGCAGGCGAGCATGCCCGACGGAGTCGAGCTGGAGTACCACGAGGGCGGACAGCCCGCCTGGTGGTGGCTGCTCTGCGCGGAGTGACGGGCCGAATGTGCCGGGCACCCGGTACGAGGTTGCACCGCCCAGCCAGTACGAGACCACGGAGTGCCGCCCGCCGCGCCCTCCATCATTGAATCCGAGTGCTGGTTCGGTTCGGACAAACGGATTCCCTGACACCGCAGGAAATGGAGGCGGCGCCCATCCGCTCGTATCCGCGGCCCAGTGCGCTGGCCGAGCCGATCGACCGACTGGACGCGCTCGGCATTGAGACGTTCGGGGACCTACTCGAACACTTCCCGCACTCCCACCGTGACCGACGTGATGTCCGACGGGTGGCCGATCTGATGGTTGGTGAGGAAGCGACGGTGGCTGTTGCCGTTCGGAGCACGACCGTCAAGCCGATGCGCAACCGCCGGCAGAAGCGCGTCGAGGCGCGCGTGTTCGACGAAAGCGGACCGCTCGTGGCGGTTTGGTTCAACCAGCCGTGGGTCGCGCGGCAGCTCGGCGAGGGCGCTCTCGTGCTCCTCCACGGGAAGCTGCGGCAGCGGAACCAGTTCTGGGTCACCGAGCACGAGCTCATGGGCAACGGCGACGCGCCGGTGCACACGCTCGGGCTGGTGCCCGTCCACCCGGCCACGCAGGGAGTCACGCCACAGCGGCTGCGCGAGCTGATGGCGAAGGCGCGCCCGCTGATGCTCGCCGTCACCGAGCCGCTCCCCGCGCGGCTGCGCATCGACGAGCGGCTGCCCGAGCGGCCGGCGGCGATCGAGGCGATCCAGTTCCCGCAGAGCGAGGAGGACGAGCGCGACGCGCGGCGGCGCTTCGCGTTCGAGGAGCTGTTCCTGCTCCAGCTCGCGGTGGCGGGGCGCCGGCGCGCCCGCCGCGAGGGCCGCCGTGCGCGTCCGCTCGACGCGCGCGGGGTGGTGGTGGACCGCTGGCGCTGGTCGCTGCCGTTCGAGCTCACGGGCGACCAGCAGCGGGCGATCGACGAGATCGACGCCGACCTCGCGCGCGAGCGGCCAATGCAGAGGCTGCTCATGGGAGAAGTAGGTTCGGGCAAGACCGCCGTTGCGCTAGCGGCCATGCTTCGCGCCGTGGAGAACGGCGCCCAGGCGGCGCTCATGGCGCCCACCGAGACGCTCGCCGAGCAGCACCACCGGACGCTCGACTCGCTGCTCGGCGGCCCGCTGCCGGTGGAGCTCCTCACCGGCTCCACGAGCGCCGCGCGCCGGCGCGAGCTGCTCGACCGGCTCGCGAGCGGCCAGCTGCAGCTCGTTGTCGGGACCCACGCGCTGATCGAGGACCCGGTGGAGTTCCGCGACCTCGCCGTGGTGGTGGTGGACGAGCAGCACCGCTTCGGGGTGCGCCAGCGCGCCGCGCTCGACGCGAAGGCGCCCGAGGGGCTGGTGCCGCACGCGCTCCACATGACCGCCACGCCGATCCCGCGCACGCTGTCGCTTACCGCGTACGGCGACCTCGACGCCACGGTGCTCCGCGAGCTGCCGCGCGGGCGGCGGCCGGTCGAGACGCACGTCGTGGACGGCGCGCGCGCCCGGGCGCGCGCGTACGAGCGCATCCGCGAGGAGATCGCCGAGGGGCGGCAGTGCTTCGTGGTGTGCCCGCTCGTCGAGGAGTCGGAGGCGCTCCAGGCGAAGGCCGCGACGGCGGAGTACGAGCGCCTGCGCACGACCGAGTTCTCCGACCTGCGCGTGGAGCTGATCCACGGGCAGTTGCCGTCGAAGGAGAAGGCCGCCGCGATGCAGGCGTTCGCACGCGGCGAGGCCGACGTCCTCGTCGCCACCAGCGTCATCGAGGTGGGCATCGACGTGCCGAACGCGACCGTCATGCTGATCGAGGCGGCCGAGCGCTACGGCCTCTCGCAGCTCCATCAGCTGCGCGGGCGGGTCGGCCGCGGCGAGCACAATTCGCTCTGCATCCTGTTCGGCGACCCGTCGTTGCCGCGGCTGGAGGCGATCGCGAAGGAGCGCGACGGCTTCCGGCTCGCCGAAATCGACCTCGAGCTGCGCGGCGCCGGCGACGTGCTCGGCACCCGCCAGCACGGGCTGCCCGAGTTCAAGGTGGCGCGGCTGCCCGAGGACGTGGAGGTGCTCGTGCGGGCGCGCGATCGCGCGGACGAGATCCTCATCGAGGACTCGCGCCTCGAGCAGCCGGAGCACGCGCTGCTCCGCGAGGCCGTGGTCAGCCGCTTCGGCTCGGAGCTCGACCCGATCCCGGCATGAGCGAGATCACCCGCATCCTGGACCGCGGCTACACCCTGATCTGGCGTGAGGGCCGGTTGGAGGACGCTCTCAGGGGACTCGATGACGACTTCGAATGGGTCGTTCCGAACTACGCCGAGGGCGCGGTCCGTCACGGCCCCGACAGCGTGATCGAGTTCTTCCGCGAGTGGATGGAGCCGTGGGAGCAACTCGACATCGACTGGGAGCTCGAGGAGGCCGGACCCGACGCGGCGCTCGCGATCATCGAGATGCGCGGCCAGGGGCGGGTCAGTGGGGTCCCGGCCGAGATGCGCGTTTTCCAGCTGTGGACGTTTCGGGACGGCCGCGCCGTCCGGATGGAGATGTTCACGGACCTCGGCGAGGCGCGCCGCGCCGCCGGGCTCGGATGATCGAAGCACTCGAGCGAATGTATGCGCTCGTCTGGCTCGAGCACGACCTCGAGGCGGCGCTGCGCGACCTTCCCGAGAGCTTCGAGTGGGTGGTGCCCGGACATCCCGAGGGCGACGTCCGCCGCGGGCCGCACGCGGTAA
>DASSVP010000157.1:0-15578 GCA_035705985.1 Thermoleophilaceae bacterium | reverse complement strand
ATCCGCTCGCCCGCGAGCGCCTCGAGCTTCGCGCGCACGGCCTCGAGCTCGGCGCCAAGCCGGTCGTCCGGCGCTCCGGCGGCCGCGGCGACCGCGCCTGCCAGCTCCTCGACCCGCGCGCGCGTCTCGTCGAGCGCGCCGCTCAGGTCGCGGGCAGATGCGTCACCGAGAGCGCGCTCGAGCTCCTCGACCTTCGCGTGTGTGCGCTCGAGCTCGGCGCGCAGCTCGCCCGCCGGCTGAGCGTCGCCGCCCTCGAGCGCGGCGAGCCGGTCGCGCAGCTCCCCGAGGTCCGTGCCCGCCCCGTCCTCGCGGACGCGGGCCAGCTCGCGGGCGAGCGCCTCGACACGCTCGCGCACCTGCGTCAGGGCCGCCCCGAGCCCGTTCTCGCCCTCCGGGCGCTCGCGCGCCTCGGCCAGCGAGGCCTCGAGCTGCTCGACGCGCACGCGTGTGTCGCGCAGGTCGGATTCGAGTCGCCGGCGCTCCTCGCCCGCGGCGCGCTCCTTGGCCAGCTCGGCCTCGATCGCGTCGACCTTCTCGCGCGTGGCGCGCAGCTCGGCGAGCGTGGCGCGCGTTTCCTCGAGCTGTGCGCTCAGATGCTCCTGTGCCTGCGGGGTCCCGGCGAGCTCGCGCTCGAGCCGCTCGGCCAGCTCGCGCGTCTCGGCAAGCGCGCTGCGCGTGCGCTCCCGCTCCTCGCGCGCCGCCTCGGCCTGCGCGCGCATCTCGTCGAGCACCCGCCGGGTGTCCGCGAGCTCGTTGTCGAGCTCCGCGATGCGAGCGGCCGCCCTCGATGCCTCGCCGCGAGTCTCCTCGAGCTCCGCTGTCGTTCCCTCGAGAGCGCGCTCCAGATCGTCGGAGCGCCCGAGCGCGGCCTCGACGGCATCGGCGATCTGGCCGGCCGCGACTGCGGTCGCCTCGGTGGCGACGTCGTCCGCGGGCTCGTCCTCCGGGAGCACGGGGTCCGGCAGCTCGACAAGCGGCCGGAACGCGACGATCGTGCCGGCCGCGAGGTCCTCGTCCTCGAGCCGCGCCTCGCCGCGCATCGCGGCGTTGACCCAGTCGACGACGGTGCGGTGGCTGCGCTGAAGCTGCTGAAGGGCGTTGCCGCGCGGCGCGGCGATCTCGAGCGCCTCGAGGAAGCCGTTGAACTCGAGGCTCTGGCTCATACCGACCGGGACGAGCGTGAGCTTCAGCTCGATCTCCGTGCCGTCCTTGCGGCGCGCCACGGTCTGGACGACCCCGCCGAACTCGGGCAGGTCGCCGGCCACCGCGAGCGTCTCGACGAGCGGGCGCCCGAGCATGCGGGCGCCCGGCCAGCCGAACAGCTCCTCTGCGGGGCGGCTCCAGCGCGTTACGGCGCCGTCGCGATCCGTGAGCACGAAGCGGGCATCGACGAGCTGGCGCAGCAGCTCCTCGACAGCCTCCGCCTGGGCGGTCGCGGGACTCGACTCTTGCTCGGACACGTCTCCCCTTGTGTCGGCACGAGACCCCGCCGACACAAGCCCCGAGCGGGATCCTTCGACTAAGAAGTCATCGCTGCGCACCGGGCACCGCCCGGTGCTTGCGCCACTACAGCCCGTGCTCCAGAGCGCCCTTGACGCCGGCGTCGAGCGCGTTGATGCGATACAGCGCCAGCGCCTCCGGCGAGCGGAACTGCCGGCCCGGCAGTGCGTCGGGCCCGTGGTGGGCCAGGATGCAGTGGGAGATCGCGTGCAGCGCGGCGTCCGGGAAGCCCCCCAGCCGGCCGGCGCGCTCGCTCACTAGCTGCTGGCCGAGCGCCACGTGCCCCACCAGCGCGCCCGCCTCGCTCAGCGCGATCTCGGCCCCCAGCTCGAACTCCTGGATCTTGCCCACATCGTGGAGGATCGCCGCGGCGACCAGGAGGTCCGAGTTCAGCCTGCGGTGGAGCGCGCAGGTCTCGAAGGCGAGGGTGGCCACCGCCACCGTGTGCTCGAGCAGGCCGCCGAGATAGGCGTGGTGCCCCGACCGGGTGCACGGCGCTCGCCGAAACTCGGCGCGGAACGACTCGTCCTCCAGGAACAGGTCGAGGAGCGCGCGCAGGTCGGGGTCGTACACCTCGCGCGCGAGGTGCTCGAGGAAGCCGTCGAGCTCCTCCATGTCGCGGTACGCGACCGGGAGGAACTCGGCCGGGTCGGGCGCTTCCTCCG
Organism: Thermoleophilaceae bacterium; assembly: GCA_035705985.1. Classification (GTDB taxonomy): domain Bacteria; phylum Actinomycetota; class Thermoleophilia; order Solirubrobacterales; family Thermoleophilaceae; genus JACVRW01. Next base: position 13,413 of record DASSVP010000157.1, on the reverse strand, counting down.
CGGCGCGCCTGATCGTCTTCAGGTCCACCTGGAGCGCGTCGCGGAAGCGCTCCACGCGGCCCTTCACGGCGACGAGGTCGCCGCGCTCGAACTGGCCCGCGAGGAAGTCCGCGTCGCGAAACGCCCGGCCCGGGATCGCGCCCGTGCGATCGCGCAGCTCGACAGCGAGGTACGGCGCCCCGTTCCTGGCCGTGAGGCGATCCTTGCGGGTGCAGGCGAACACCCCCTCGACCTCACCGCCGGCTCTCAGCTCGGCGATCGTCACGATGAGATCCTGATCGCCGTGTCGGACGTCGGGTACCGTGAAGTCGATGGGAGATGTGATTTGGCGGGAGCGTCCTGAGCTGCGAGCACCCGTGATGGTGTGCGCCTTCAAGGGCTGGAACGACGCCGGCGAGGCGGCCTCGGCGGCGCTCTCCTACATCAAGGACTCCTTCGACGCGCGCCACGTGGCGGACATCGACCCGGAGGAGTTCTACGACTTCACGGCCGTGCGGCCCACGGTCAAGCTCACGGAAGGCAGCACCCGCGAGATCGAGTGGCCGGAGAACGAGCTCTCGATCGCGCCGGTGCCGGGGGCCGAGGGCGATCTCGTGATACTCCAGGGAGTCGAGCCGTCGCTGCGCTGGCGGCGCTTCACCGGCGAGGTCGTCGGCGCCGCGCGCGAGCTCGGCGTGAAGATGGTGATCACCCTCGGTGCGCTCCTGGCCGACGTGCCCCACAGCCGGCCCGTCGCGATCTCCGGGATCACCTCCGACGAGACGCTCGTCGAGCGGCTCGGCTTCGAGCCGCCCAGCTACGAGGGCCCCACCGGCATCGTCGGCGTCCTCCAGCGCGCCTGCGCCGAGGAGGGCCTCCCGGCGGTCAGCCTGTGGGCGTCAGTGCCGCACTACGTCGCGGCCTCGCCGAACCCGAAGGTCGCGCTGGCGCTCGTGCGCGCGTTCGAGGGGACAGCCGGCCTCGCGGTCGACGGCGCCGAGCTGGAGGCGGCCGCTGAGGACTACGAGCGGCAGGTGACCGCGGCGGTGGCCAGCGATCCCGAGGTCAAGGCGTTCGTCGAACGGCTCGAGACGGCCATGGACGAGGTCCAGGCGGAGAACCCGCCCGACGAGGGCCAGCTGCCCTCCGCGGACACGATCGCCCGCGACTTCCAGAAGTTCCTGCGCCAGCGCGGCCCGGAGGACCCTGGACACTCGTCCTAGTTTGCGGGGAAAGCGGGGCGGGCACTCTGTCTCCATGACCATCGGAGCATCGATATTCCTGATCGCGCTCGGCGCGATTCTCAAGTACGCCGTCAACGCCACCGTCTCGGGGATCGAGATCCAGACGATCGGCCTGATCCTCATGATCGCCGGCGCGATCGGCCTGATCATCGGGCTGTTCCTGCTCACGCAGACGGATCGCCGCCGTCCGGTCGCGTACGACGACGCGCCGCCGCGCGACCCGGTCGTCCGTTAGAAGCCGGCGGGGCCGAAGTCCGGGTCGCGGGCGCCGCGCGCGATCCGCTTTGCCGTACCCGTGCAGCCCTTGCGCAGGCTCAGACGTAGACGCCGTCGGCGCTCTTGCCGGGCGCGTCCTGGGCGAACGCGAGCTTGTCCCCGCGCGGTGAGAAGGTCGGGTCGGCGTATGCCGTCGAGCCGTCCTTCGAGTGGTACGTGCAGACGCGCTGAGGCGCCTCGGGCGGCGTATCGGCCGTGAGCCGGTATATGGCGAGGTTGTTGAGGTCGAGCCCACCGCCGGCGCCCACGACGAGCAGGCTGCCGTCGCGAGAGAGCTCGCCGTCGCCGATCTGCGCCGTGTCGTAGTCGCTGAACCACTCGCCCCAGCTCGGGTCGCCCGCGGGCCTGGGCGCGAAGAACGCCGCCTGGGCCACGCCGAGGCCGTAGTTGAAGACGAGCAGCTCGCGGTTGCCGATCCAGGACGGGTCCCGGTAGTCGCGCTGGTAGCCGAAGGTCGAGTCCGGGGTGAAGCGGTCGCTGTGCGAGACCACGGCCTGGTCCTCCAGGTCGTACGGCGCCCTGCCGTTCACCGGCGCGCCCACGTTCTGGATGCCGCGCCAGTAGGCGATCCGCTTGCCGTTCGGCGAGACCTGCGCCTCCCACGGCCCGTAGGCCGTCACGTTGCCGCTCCTGCCGACGGCCGCGTTGAATGGCAGGCCGATGCGGCGACCGGTCGCGGTGAGGCGGACGAAGCGCCCGCGCTGGACCGCCCAGACGCGCCCGCGGTCGTCCTGGGACGGGGACGAGTAGCCGCCGTCGCGGGTGAGCCGCTTGAGGTGAGCGCCGTCGGCGCTGGCGTGCCAGACGTTCCCGCCCTTCGCGAGGACGATGGACGCGGCGTCGGCGCTGCTCGTGGAGGCCACCGAGAGCGTGAGGGCCAGCACCGCGACCATCCATGCCTTCTTCTTGCCGCAACGCTCCTCGGCGGCGGCCCCTGTGGCGTCGGGGAAACCCCGGCACCGCCTCCCCTATTTCTCGGCGGCGGGGCAGATGATGCGGTAGTCGCAGAAGCGGCAGATCTCCGGTGACGGAGTGGGCTCGAAGCGCTGCTTCAGGATCCCGCCCGCGATCTCCTCGACCGTCGCGCGCACGCGCTCGAGCTCCTCGTCGGAGTGCGCGACCGGGACCTTCTCGCCCGTCAGCACGTAGAAGTAGCTCTGCGCCGACGTCTCGAGGCCCCAGGACTCGCGCGCGCCCATCTGGTAGACGGACAGCTGTACGTCCTCCCGGAGCTCCTCCTCGGTCTTCGCTCGGCCCGTCTTGTAGTCGATCAGCTCAAACGTCCCGTCGGGGTGCCGGTCGACGCGGTCGACGCGCCCGCGCAGGAGATGCGGCCCGATCCGGAACGCGAACGAGCGCTCGAACCAGACCGCCTCCGAGTCGGACTCCCGGTCGCGGCGCCAGTAGTCCTCGAGCGCCGCGATCGCGCGTGCGCGGAACTGTTGCTCGTCGTCGGAGTCGCCGAACCCGGAGCGGCGCCACGACGCCTCGAACAGCTCGCGCAGCTGCCCGAGCGAACCGCCGCCCTGCGAGTGGAAGCGCTCGAGCACCTGGTGGAGCACGATGCCGAAGCGCTGGTGGATGGTGGGCTCCTGCGGGATCCGGAAGACGCGCGCGAACTTGTACTTGAGCGGGCAGATCCGGTACGTGTCGATATCCGAGGCGGACAGCATCAGGCCGCGGCCGCGGCGCGGGATGAACGGGTCCAGCGACGGCTCCGAGCCGTTCTGCGCGGCGGCCGGCCGCTCGGCGGGATCGCGCTCCGTGTCGCGCAGCCAGTTGTCGAGTGCAGACTGGGCGAGGATCTCGCGCTGCTCCGGCGTGGCGCACTGGAGCAGGATCTCGTTGACGGCCGGCAGCGCCGCGTCGAGCGACTGGCCCTCCTTCGCCCGCTCGATCAGCGCCGCCACCTTGATCAGCTCGAGGTAGCGGGACACGGCCTGGTCCACGTCGAGGTAGGTGTCGAGCCGCATCTCGCCCAGCCGCCCGCCCATCCGGGCGACCGTGTCGAGCAGCTCGTCGCGCATGATGCGGAAGGTCGAGTGAAGGCCCTCGGCGGGGCCGAACAGCTCCTCCTCGAAGAGCTCCTCCTCGACGTCGACGGCCGTCATCGCCTCCTCGTAGAAGGGCGACGGCCGCGGGTTCGCGCCCTGCTGCCCGCCCTCGGCCCAGGCCAGCACGAGGCCCTTGCGCGCGCGGGTCATCGCAAGGTGGAGGAGGCGGCGCATCGCGGCCTCGTGCTGCTCGCGGCCGTTCAGCTGCCCGTCGCCGCGCTTGAGCAGCTCCGGCGGCACGGCGTCGGCCTCCGGCCTGTAGGGGCCGGGCATGCGGCTCGCGGACAGCCCGAGCACGAAGACGTGGTCGAACTCGAGGCCGCGCGCGGCGCTCATGCTCATCACCTGGACGGCGGGCGCCGTGGGACTGCCGCCTGCCTCCTCCTCGCGCAGCCCGGACTCCGCGACGGCCGCCAGGTAGCGGGTGAAGTCGCGCGCCGTCGCGTGCGGCTCGCGGCGCATGTACGCGGTGGCGAGCTCGGACAGCTTGGCGATGTTGCGCAGCCGCTCGACCGTGTCCGCGTGGGTCGCGAACACCTGCTGGCGGCGCAGGCCGATGCGCTCGATCAGGCGCAGCACGAAGGCGTCGGGGCGGCGGTCCTCGAAAGCGTTCGAGGCGGACCGGTACAGGCGCAGGAAGACGCGCGCCCGGTCGCGCCCTTCTTCGGAGAGCTGCGGGCCCTCGAGTGCGGCGGCCACTGCCGAGGGCATGTCGAGCTTCCGCCGGCGGGCGAGCTGGGTCAGGCGCGCCACGTCCACCGAGCGCAGCTCCACGGGCGGGCGGCTCAGCGCGCGCACCACGGCGCCGGAGTCGTTGGGGTCCGCGAGCGCACGCAGCCAGGCGAGCACGTCGCGCACCTCCGCGCGCTGGAAGTACGCGGCGGAGCCGCACGTCCGCGCCGGGATCGCGCGCTCCTCGAGCGCCGACGCGATCACCGGCCCCTCGCTCTTCACGGAGCGGACGAGCACCGCGATGCGCTCCGGCGGCACGCCGCCGGCGATCAGCTGCTCCGCCTCGGCCGCCACGGCCTGCGCCTGGGCGCGCTCCGAGCGGCAGCGCCAGAAGCGGACACGGCCGCCGCTCACGCCGGTGAGCCGGCCGGGGAGCACCGCGGTCGCCGCGTCGAGGATCCGCCGCCCGGAGCGGCAGTTGCGCTCGAGCCGCACGACGCGGGCATCGGGGAGCTCCGCGGCGAAGCGGTCGTCCGCGCCGACCACCGTCACCGCCCGGTGCTCTTCGATCAGCAGGCGGAGCAGCATCCCCTCGGCGAAGTTCGTCTCCTGGAACTCGTCCACGAGCACGTGCTGGAAGCGCCCGGCGACCCGCTCGCGGACGTGCGGGCGCTCGTGCAGGAGCGCGAAGGCGCGCAGCACGAGGTCGCCGTGGTCGAGCGCGCCGCGCTCGGCCAGCAGGCGGTCGTGGTCGGAGTAGAGGCGCGCGAACTCGAGCTCGCGCGCGGCCCGGGCGCGCGCAGCGTCGCCCGTCGCCTCGCGCGCGAGGCGCTCGGCGTAGGCGCCGTACTCGGCGGCGGAGATCATCTCCCGCTTCAGCCGGTCGATCCGTGACACGAAGCTCGCGAGCAGCGGCGCCGGGTTCCCGCGGATCTCGTGCGACCTCAGCGACAGGTCGTCGAGGCGCTCGAGCAGGAGCGCGAGCCGGTCCGCCGGCGTCATCGGCGTGAGGAAGGGATCCACGCCCGCCTCGAGCGCTTCGTCCTGGAGCAGGCGCAGGCAGAACGAGCGGAAGGTCTCCACGTGGAGCTCCTCGTGGGGAGCCTCGAGCGCCTCCTCGAGGCGCTCCAGCAGCTCCGCCGCCGCAGGCGCCGAGAAGGTCAGCGCGAGGATGCGCTCGGCGGGCAGCCCGTCCTCGACGAGCCTGCGGAAGCGCTGCACGACCGTGCGGGTCTTGCCTGTGCCCGCGCCCGCTGCGACGACCAGCGGGCCGTCAGCGTGCGTGACGGCCGCCTCCTGCGCGCGGTTCAGGCCGTCGAGGGCTACGGGCATCGGCGCCTAGGATACGCCGCAGCGTGCCCCTGCCCGACAGCACCGACTGGCTCGGCTTCTGCCGCCGCGCGGCGGACGCCGCGCGCGAAGCGGTGCACGGCTACGCGAACACCGCCGAGCGCGCCGTCGAGACCGGCCGCGGCGAGGGCGGGGACACCGCCTACGTGATCGACCGGGCGGCGGAGGACGCGATCTTCGGCGAGATCGAGGCGCTGAACACCCCGCTCACCGCCGTGTCCGAGGAGCGCGGAGAGGTGCCGGTTGCAGGAGGCGGCGACGTGCGGGTGGTGATCGACCCGGTGGACGGCTCCCTCAACGCAAAGCGCGGGCTGCCGTTCGCCTGCGTCTCGATCGCGGTCGCCTCGGGCCCCCGGATGCCGGACGTGGAGGTGGGCTGGGTGGCGGAGCTCGACCCGCGACTATCTGCCGGCGACGAGCCGCGTCCAGGGCGCGACTGGTGGGCGGTGAAGGGGGAGGGCGCCTTCCGCGACGGCGAGGCCCTGCCGCGCCTCCAGCCCGGGCCGCTGGAGGTGCTCGGCCTCGAGACCGCGCGGCCGGAGCTCGTAGCGGCGGCCGCTGGCGCGATCGAGTCCTCGGACGCCCGCCGCATTCGGGCGCTCGGATCGGTCGCGATGACGCTCTGCCTGGTGGCCGCGGGCCAGCTCGACGCGATGCTGTCGCTGCGCCCGATTCGCTCGGTCGACGCCGCCGCGGCCCAGCTGTTGGTGACCGAGGCGGGCGGGGCGGTGGCCTTCCCGGCGGACGACGAGCTGTCGCTGGAGATGCGCAGCCGCGTGTTTGCCGCCCGGGATCCCGCGACCTTGGAAAGTCTCGCCACCGCCTTCGCCTGAACCCAGCGCTGAGGACCTCAAGTGTCCTGGCTGGGGCTTCGTATGGAAGCCCCAAGCAGGACGCTTCACCGAAATCCCACCCTTCACCGCCGTCGTTCGCTTGGATTGGAGGGCGGCCGGAGCGGGCATTCGGTCCCCTCATGGCCCGTCTCAAGAGAGTCGACTGCTCCGGTCCCGGCATTCGCCGGCGGCGGCGGGGCAAGGGTTTCGAATACCTCGACGACGACGGTCGGCGGGTCACCGAGCCGAGCGTGCTCGCGCGCATCCAGGAGCTCGCGATCCCGCCCGCGTGGGAAGACGTCTGGATCTCCCCCTACCCGATGGGCCACATCCAGGCGACCGGCACCGACGCGGCGGGGCGCAAGCAGTACCGCGACCACGACAAATGGCGCGAGCGGCGGGACGCCCAGAAGTTCGAGGAGATGATCGACTTCGCCCGAGCGCTGCCGAGGATGCGCGAGCGGGTGGCGAAGGATCTCCGCAAGAAGGGGATGCCGCGCGAGAAGGTGCTGGCAGCCGCGATGCGCCTGCTGGACCGCGGCTTCTTCCGGATCGGCTCGGAGAACTACGCCGAGGAGAACGACACCTACGGAATCGCCACGATGGGCAAGCGCCACGTGACGGTCTCCGGGGACCAGGTGACGTTCGACTACGAGGCCAAGGGCGGCAAGCGCCGCGTGCAGGTGATCGGCGACCCCGAGGTGGCGAAGATCGCGCGCACGCTGAAGAAGCGCCGCGGCGGGGGCGAGGAGCTGCTCGCGTACAAGGAGGGGCAGCGCTGGGTCGACGTGAAGTCGGCCGACATCAACGCGTACCTGAAGGAGGCCACGGGCGGCGACTTCAGCGCCAAGGACTTCCGCACCTGGAGCGGCACCGTCCTCGCGGCGGTTGCCCTCGCCGTGGCCGGGATGGCGTCCACGTCGAACAGCTCACGCACTCGCGCCAAGAGCCGGGCCGTCAAGGAGGTGTCGCGCTATCTCGGCAACACGCCAGCCGTGTGCCGCGCCTCCTACATCGACCCGCGCGTCTTCGACCGCTTCGACGGCGGGCTCACGATCGGGGGCGCGCTGCCCGAGCTGGTCGAGGACATCGGCCCGTGGCCCGACGTACAGCGCGCGGTCGAGGAAGCGGTCATCGAGCTGATCGCGGACAACCGCGACTCGGACCTCGTCGAGGAGGGCGTGGAGCTCGCGGAGGTTGCTGCCTAGGAGCGGCGGCCGAAGTCGGTGGTGTAGGTGGCGCCGCTGCTTCCCACGGGCGTGCCGCTCGCGAGGCCTATGCCGATGTCGCGGAACGACCTCGAGAGGATGTTGGCGCGGTGCGGCGGGCTGTTCATCCAGGCCGTTCCGATCGCGCGGGGCGACGAGCGGCTCCCGGACCCGTAGGCGATGTTCTCGCCGACGGCCCAGTCGCGTACGCCGGTGAGGTAGCCGGTCGCGCGGATTCGCTCCAGGAAGGTGGTGCCGTCGAGCGAGTCGTGTGAGAAGAACAGCTCACGCACCATCGCACGCGAGTGGCGGCGCGCGGCCGTCGAAAGCCGGTCGTTCAACCTGAGCGGCCCCAGACGGTGGCGGGCGCGCCTGACGTTCAGGACACACAGGGTGGCGCGCACGGCCACGCTCCTGCTCAGCTCCGGCACGGGGCGGCGCGCGGAGTCGCACGCCGCGGCTGCAGGCGCGGACGCGGCAAGCGACAGCATCATGATCCCGGCCGCGAGGGCGGCGGCCGCCTTGGAAGAGCTCATCAGTTCCTTCGTCGGATACCCCTGCGCCAGCTTTAGCGCTCGTTTTGCACGATCGTAGGGCGGGTACCCGTCGCCGATGCCTCCGGCCGCCATCCTCGACATCGACGGGACGCTCGTCGACACCAACTACCACCACGTGATCGCGTGGTACCGGGCCTTTCACCAGCACGACGTCGTGCTGCCGATTTGGCGCATCCACCGCCACATCGGGATGGGCGGCGACCAGCTCGTGGAGGCGCTCGGCGGCGAGCGGGTCGAGGAGGAGAGGGGCGACGACATCCGCGCCGCGGAGAAGGTGCTGTACGCCGAGCTGATCGGCGAAGTCGAGCCGCTCGAAGGGGCCAGGAGCCTCATCGAGGACCTCAAGGGGCGAGGCCACGCCGTCGTGCTCGCCAGCTCGGCGAAGGAGGACGAGGTGGAGCGCTACCTCGAGCTGCTCGACGCGCGCGAGCTGGCCGACGGCTGGACCACGTCGGCGGACGTGGAGGCCACGAAGCCGGAGCCCGACCTCGTGCAGGCCGCGATCGACAAGGCGGGCGGTGGCGAGGCCGTGATGATCGGAGACTCCACCTGGGACTGCGAGGCTGCGGAGCGAGCCGGGATCGAGACCGTCGCGGTCCTCACCGGCGGCTTCTCCGAGGCGGAGCTGCGCGACGCCGGCGCGGTGGCCGTCTTCGGGTCGATCGACGACCTGCGCGAGTCGCTCGGCGAGACGCCACTTGCGGCAAGCTAGGAGCCATGGCCGACAGGCTCGGCACCTACAAGAGGAAGCGCGACTTCGAGAAGACGCCTGAGCCGAAGGGCAAGCGGCGCCCGCCCGAGGGCGCGCCGCGCTTCGTCGTGCAGGAGCACAGCGCGCGGCGGCTCCACTGGGACCTGAGGCTCGAGCACGAGGGGACGCTCGCGTCGTGGGCGCTGCCGCGCGGGGTGCCCGAGCACCCGGACGAGAACCGGCTGGCGGTGCGCACCGAGGACCACCCGCTCGAGTACCTCGAGTTCCATGGCGAGATCCCCAAGGGGGAGTACGGCGCCGGGACGATGACGATCTGGGACCGCGGCATCTACGAGGCGGAGAAGTTCCGCGCCGACGAGGTGATCGCGACGTTCCACGGCGAGCGCGTGCACGGCCGCTACGCCCTGTTCCGCACCCGCGAGAGCGACTGGATGATCCACCGGATGGACCCGCCGGAGGACCCGGCGTACGAGCCGCTGCCAGAGAAGCTCCGGCCGATGATGGCCCGCAGCGGCGCCCTCCCTCCGCGGGAAGGGCAGTTCGGCTTCGAGGTCAAGTGGGACGGGATCCGCACGGTGGCGACGATCGACCACGGGCACATCGACCTGCGCGGGCGCAACCTGTCCGACTTCACGCCGCGCTACCCGGAGGTTCGTGAGCTGGCCCGCGAGCTGGGTTCCCGCCGGGTCGTGCTCGACGGCGAGATCGTCGCGTTCGACGACGAGGGGCGGCCGAGCTTCGAGCGCCTCCAGGCGCGGATGCATCTCGCCTCCGACTCGGCGGTTCGGCGGCGGATGCGCGACATCCCGGCGACCTACGTGATCTTCGACCTGCTCTATCTCGACGGCCACAGCACGATGGCGCTCTCGTACGAGGAGCGGCGGGAGCTGCTCGAGCAGCTCGAGCTCGAGGGTCCGGCCTGGCGGACGCCCTCGTACCACCGGGGCGAGGGCAAAGCGCTGCTGGCGGCCACGAGGGAGCTCGGGATCGAGGGCATCGTCGCGAAGAAGCTCGACTGCCCGTACCACCCGGGCCAGCGCGCCTCGCACTGGATCAAGGTGAAGAACGTTCACACCCAGGACGTGGTGATCGGTGGCTGGACGCCCGGCGAGGGCGGGCGCAGCACGAGCCTCGGCTCGCTCGCCGTGGGAGTGATGGAGGGGGACGAGCTCGTCTACGCCGGCAAGGTCGGCACCGGCTTCACCGAGTCGTCGCTCGCGCTCGTGAAGCGCGAGCTCCACCCGCTGGCGCTCGACACGAGCCCGTTCAGCGGGCGGCAGCCGCCGAAGGGCACGCGCTTCGTTGAGCCGAAGCTCGTGGCGCACGTGGAGTTCCGCGAGTGGACGAAGAGCGGGACGCTCCGGGCGCCCTCGTTCAAGGGCCTGCGGCCCGACCTCTCACCGCAGGAATGCGTGCGCGAAGAAGGTTAAGCGCGCGCCCTTGGGTAACTTTGGAGCATGCCACGCGCGATTTGGAGCGGTGCGATCAGCTTCGGGCTGGTCAACATCCCGGTCAAGCTCTACAGCGCGGTCTCGCGCAAGACCGTCAGGTTCCACCAGATCGACGCCGAGTCGGGCCAGCGCATCCGGCAGCAGCGCGTCAATCCCGCCTCCGGCGACGAGGTGCCCTACGAGCAGATCGTCAAGGGCTACGAGATCAGCCCGGACAAGTACGTCACGATCACGCCGGAGGAACTCGAGGCGCTCGAGCCACAGAAGACGCGGACGATCGACATCGAGGAGTTCGTGGACCTCGAGCAGATCGACCCGATCTACTACGACCACCCCTACTGGCTCGTCCCCGACAAGGGCGCGGGGAAGGCGTACAAGCTGCTTCTCGACGCGATGCGCGACGCCGACAAGGTCGCGGTCGCGCGGGTGGTGATCCGCTCGAAGGAGAACCTCGTCGCGCTGCGCGCCTACGACGGCGCGATCACGATGGAGACGATGCTGTTTCCCGACGAGGTGGTGCAGCCGGACGCGATCGAGGAGCTGTCCGCGGTGGACGGGGACGTCAAGACCACGAAGCGCGAGCTCGACATGGCGAAGCAGCTGATCGAGTCGCTGTCGGCCGACTTCGACCCGAGCCAGTTCCGTGACGAGTACCGCGAGCGAGTGCTCGACATGATCGAGCGGAAGGCCGCGGGCGAGACGATCACGGTCGAGGCGCCCGAGCCGGAGCGCAAGGAGGTCCCGGACCTCATGGCTGCGCTCGAGGCGTCGATCGCGTCATCGAAGAGCCCGGCGAAGAAGAAGGCGGCCTCGCGCAGCAACGGCTCGGGCTCGGCCAAGAAGAAGAAGGCAGCGGCGAAGAAGTAGTTGGCCGCACGCGTCACCGTCGACGTAGCCGGAAAGCAGCTCTCACTTTCCAATCTCGACAAGGTCATGTATCCCTCCGTGGGCTTCACGAAGGGCCAGGTGATCGACTACTACACGCGCGTCGCGCCGGCGGTGCTGCCGCACCTCCAGGACCGGCCCCTGACCCTGAAGCGGTATCCGAACGGCGTAGAGGGCGGACACTTCTACGAGAAGCAGTGCCCGTCCCACCGGCCTGACTGGGTGCGGTCGGAGCCCGTCGAGCTGAGCAGCAAGACGATCAACTTCTGCATCTGCGACGACCTCGCGACGCTGGTGTGGCTGGCGAACCTCGCCGACCTGGAGCTGCACCCGTCGCTGTCGAAGGTGCCCGACGTGGAGCGCCCGACGGTTATGGCCTTTGACCTCGATCCCGGGCCGGGTGCCGGGCTCGCCGAGTGCTGCGAGGTGGCGCTGATCCTGCGGTCGGCGCTGCAGGCGCTGGGGCTCGAGTCGTTCGCGAAAACCTCTGGCTCCAAGGGGATTCAGGTCTACGTGCCGCTGAACGCCGAGGATGTGGACTACGACCACGGCACGAAGCGGCTGTCGAACGCGCTCGCGCGACATCTGGAGGGCGAGCACCCGAGCCTGATCGTCTCGTCGCAGAAGAAGGAGCTCCGGAAGAACAAGGTGTTGATCGACTGGAGCCAGAACGACGAGCACAAGACCACCGTCGGCGTCTACTCGCTGCGCGCGCGCGAGCGGCCGACGGTGTCGACGCCTCTGTCCTGGGAAGAGCTGGAGGCGGGCGACCCGGACGCGCTCGTGTTCGAGTCCGACGACGTTCTGGCCCGCGTGGAGGAGCACGGGGACCTGTTCGCGCCGGTTGCCGAGCTTCGGCAGAGCTTGCCGCAGTTCTAGCCGGGTACCGTCTGCTGATGGTCGAGTGGGCGCTTGCCCGGCAGATCGCCGTCCTCGCGGCGGGACGGGGCACCGAGGAGGAGCCTCCGTTCGACGCGCGCCGGCTCTCGGAGGAGATGGAGGGCCCGGTCTCGGACTACACGCGGCTGGCGCTCGCGCGGCCGACGCCGCCGGCGGAGGTGGTGAGCCGCGCCGAGTGGGCGGCCGTGAACCTGCAGCCGCTGCAGCACATCCTGGACCCGGTCGCGGCTCGTCTCGACGAGCGGCTGGAGCGCTCGGCCGGTCCGTTCTCCGGGGCATTGAAGATGGGCGCGTCCGCGACCCTGGCCGCGGAGGCCGGCCTGGTGATGGGCTACCTGTCGGGACGCGTGCTCGGCCAGTACGACGTCTCGCTCCTCGGGGCCGACACGGACCCGCGGCTGCTGTTCGTGGGCCCGAACCTGGCCGGCGCGGTGCGCGAGCTCGACGTGGACGCCGAGGCGTTCGGCCGCTGGATCTGCGCGCACGAGCTCACGCACGTCTTCCAGTTCCAGGGCGTGCCGTGGCTGCGTGAGCACATGAGCGGGCTGATGCGCCGCTACGTGGCGACCCTGGAGGTGCGGATCGCGAACGGCTCGGCGGGCGGCCTGCCGTCGCTGCCCGATCCCGCCCGGCTCGTCGAGGCGTTCCGAGAGGGCGGCCTCGCGGCGCTGGTGCAGTCGCCTGAACAGCGGGCCCTGATGGAGGAGATCCAGTCGGCGATGTCGGTGGTCGAGGGGTACGCAGAGCACGTCATGGACGCGATCGCCCCGGAGGTCATCCCCGCGCACGAGCGGCTGCGCGAGGCCATGACGCGGCGCCGCAACAGCCGCACGGCGCCACAGCGGATCATCGAGCGCCTCCTGGGCTTCGACGTGAAGCTGCGCCAGTACGAGCAGGGCAAGCGCTGGGCGGACGCCGTGGCTTCGGAGGCGGGGATCGAGGGCCTCAATCGCGTCTGGTCGTCCGCGGAGGCCCTGCCGAGCCAGCGCGAACTGCAGCACCCAAAGCAGTGGCTGAAGCGCACCGCTTCGGCCGCTGGCGCAGCTTCTTCATGACAGTCATGAACAACCTGCGCCACCCGGCCTGACGACTGCCGTCACCGTTGCCGCAGGCGCACGTGACACCTGCCACATGTAACGGAAGCCCGGCCGGGGTTTACGTACATGTGTTCGTCGGTATACTTCTACCGAGGTTAAATCTAATAAGGTCCCGAATCGAGTGTCGGGAAGGAGAGGTTCTCCCCCAATGGCTACCCAGACCCAGAGCCGCACCCGGAGCAACAGCAGGAGCAG
>DASSVP010000156.1:0-10450 GCA_035705985.1 Thermoleophilaceae bacterium | reverse complement strand
CGGCGAGATCGGTGCCCGGCACGGGGTGGGGATCGTGGACCACCTCGAGGACCGCATCGTCGGCCTCAAGGTGCGCGACCTCTACGAGGTGCCGGCCGCGGCGATCATCCTGACCGCGCACAAGGAGCTCGAGAAGCTGGTCGGGACGATCCACCAGAACAACTTCAAGCCGCATCTCGACGACCACTGGGCCTACCTGGTCTACGCCGGGCTGTGGTACGAGCCGCTCCTGTCGGACCTCAACGCGTTGATGGACTCGGTGAACGAGCAGGTCACGGGCAAGGTGACGATGCGGCTCTACAAGGGGAGTGCCAGGGCGGTGGCCCGGCGCTCGCCGAACGCGCTCTACGACCCGGCGCTGGCCGGCTTCGGCGAGTCGGGCGGGCTGTTCTCGCAGCAGGCGAGCCCGGGCTTCATCGAGCTCTGGTCGCTCCAGTCGCGCATGGCGTACAACATCCGCAAACGGGGAACGGAGGAGTCATGACGACGACCAAGGGCTACACGGTGCTCGGCTGGCTCGCGTGGCAGGTGATCTCGCGGGTCGCGAAGCGCAAGCTGGCGCAGAACAAGGTGAAGCTCGGCGCCGCCGCCACGGTGTTCGCGGTGATAGCCGCCGGCGTGCTGGCCGCGCGCGCCTCGTCGGGCAACGATTAGCCGCAACCCAAACTCGCGCTACTGCCCGGCCCGGGGTAGCGTCACGAGGTGCGCCGATACACCGCCCTCGCGGCCGCCCTCCTCGCACTGTCCGCCGCAGCCGCCCCGACGGCGCTCGCGGACTCGATCGTCTTCGAGCGAGGCGGGAACGTCTGGGTGGCCAACCCGGACGGCTCGGGGCAGCGCCAGCTCACCACCGCGGGCGGGTACAGCCGGCCGTCGCAGGCGGACGACGGCACGATCATCGCGGCGAACGGCTCCGTCCTTCACCGCCTGAGCCGCTCCGGCGCGCTGCGGGGCACCGCGGGCGACGACGACTACGGCGGCAAGATCTTCACGGACACGTCGCCGACCGGCGCGCTCGCGTCGTACGGGTTCTTCGCGAACGGTCCGATCCTCGAGGGACCCTACGCCGCGGTCTCCCACACCGGGCGGCCGACCGAGAAGGAGGAGATCGACGGACCTCTGAAGGGCTACCTCAATCCCACCTGGCTCGACTCGAACCGCCTGCTGATCTTCCCGCAGAGCCTGATCGTGGACGTGCAGATCTGGCCGGTGCCGGGCGACGTGCAGGATTGGTTCGCGGACGGCGACGTGGACCTCGGCGGCGGCGAGGTGGACCGTGCGATGACCAAGTTCGCCGCGACCGCCGACGGCGGCTCGAGCATCCGGGTATACCGCCTGCCCGCGCCGCCTCCCGCGCTCCCCGAGCCGCGCTGCCAGCTGACCGGGCCGACGGGCAGCTTCTTCCGGCCCACCTGGTCGCCGGACGGCAGCGCGCTGGCGTTTCAGGAGGACGACGGCATCCACGTGGCTCGCATCAACCTCGACACCTGTGAGGGCTCCGGGCCGCTCGTGATCCCGGGCGGCAACCATCCGGACTGGGGCCCGGCGGCAGCCGGCCCGGCGTTGGCCGCCACCGCGCCGCGGCGCATCCGCCTGAGCGCACTCCTGACCGGCGGCGTTCGGATCCGGGTCGCCTGCACCTGCATGGCACGGGCGACGCTGCTGACGGGAGGCAGGGCCATCGGCCGCAGCCGCCGGGCCGTCTCCGGCTCCGCCGCAATGCGGGTGAAGCCGAACCGCGCGGGCAGGGCGCGGCTCCGCCGCGGCGGCAGGAGCGTGTCCGTTCGGGTGACCGGCGCGGGGAGGCGCGTGACCCGCAAGGTGATGGTCCTCCGCTGAAGCGCTGCCGGCGGCGGTCGCGGCGCTCTCCGCGTCGGGCGCGGGCGCGCCCGCGGCGCATGCCGGCCACGTGGCGCCGAGCGCGTCCGCCGCGCTGACGCTCGGCCGGGCGATCCACGGAGTGCCCGCATCTGCGCGACCGTCGGCGGCCACAGGACCAACACGCTGCGCGTGACGGTGCTCCCGAAGCGCTGCTGAGCGCTCAGCGGCGCCTCGGCCGTCTGCGCCCCCAATCGGCGGCGCGCGCGAAGTCGATGAGGCGAGGCAGGTAGCGCTCGACCGGCGTGACACGCACGCCCGCCGACGAGAGCCGCGTCCGCGCCCGCCGGTCGTCGAAGCGGACCCGCATCGTGAAATACGGAAAGAACGTCTCGATCCGGCGGAGTGCGCGCCTGCGATGCGCGGGTCCGATCCGCACCAGCAGCGGATGCAGGACGCGCCTGTAGAGGCGCGGCGGCACGAGTCGCGGCGGTGGCCGGTCCAGGTGCCTGGCGGCCCGTTCGGCGAGGACGCCGACGGTCGTGGCTGCCGAGCCCGCCACGAGGTGGAACGTCTCGGCGTGGTCTTCGACGCGGCCGGTGGCCAGCGTGAAGATCGCGTCGGCAACGTAATCCACGGGCACGACGTCGACCGGCGCCGACTCCCGTGCGGGGAGCAGGCGCAGCCGTCCGCGCGCGAACGCCTTCAGCGGCGTGTAGAGGACGTTGAACGACGTCGTCCAGCCAGTGGACCGCTCGCCGACGATGATGCTGGGCCGGAAGATCTGCACCGGCACTGCATCAGCGGCGTCGCGGACGAGCCGCTCGGCCTCGAACTTGGAGCGCTCGTACGAGTTGCGGAAGTCCTGCCCCACGTCGAGCTGGTCCTCCCGGAACTCGCCGGTGTGGGTGCCCGCCACGTACGCGGTCGACACGTGAGCGAAGCGGTCGAGCCCGCCCGCGTCCTGCGCCTCGCGCGCGAGATCGAGGAGATGGCGCGTCCCGTGCACGTTGATCCGGCGCGAATCGTCGAGCGGCAGCTCGAAGGACACCGACGCGGCCGAGTGCACGATGTCGGTGACCGACCTCGCGAGCTCCGCACGTCGCTCGCTCGAGAGGCCGAGCCCGTCGCGCTCCAGATCGGCCGCCACCGCCGTGACGCGGTGCAGCCCGTCGCCGTTCGCGCGCCCGCCGTCCGCCAGCACGGAGCGCAGGCGCGTCGCCGCGTCCGCGTCGGTCGGCGCCCGAACGAGCGCGTACACGTGGCGATCCGTGCGCTTCAGGTAGCGGGCGAGCAGCTCCGCGCCCACGAATCCGGTCGCGCCCGTGAGAAGCACGGAGCGCTCAGACACGGTCGCGCCCCCCGAGCTCGTCGATCGCGTCGGCCAGCGCGCCCGCCAGCTCGTCCGCGCGCGCAAGCGCGTCAGGCGAGGTGTACACGCCGAAGCAGGCCTGGTCCGCGACCGTCGTCATACCGATCGAGACGGCATGACGGTCGGCCAGGGGCACCACGGGATAGCTCTCCTCCAGTCTGCAGCCGCACATGTACAGAGGCTGCCGCGGGCCGGGGATGTTCGAAACCACCAGGTTGAACGTGCGCGGGCTCGCGGCGACGCGCGCGAGCGCGTTCTTCAGCGTGCGCGGCGCGTACTCGACGGCGCCCAGCAGGGCGCCCGCGCCCTCCGGCTCGCCGGCGGCCTTTCGCTCCGCCATGGCGGCCCGTACGTCCAGCAGGCGCCGCACCGGATCCGGCTCGTCACACGGAAGCTCGACGAATACGAAGGAGATGCGGTTCCCCAGGTCCGCCTCCGCCCCCGTCGCGCGGAGGCTTACCGGGACCATCGCCTTGAGCCGGGTGGCGTCGTCGCGCTCGAGGAAGCGGCGCAGTGCGCCGGCGACCGCGGCGAGCAGGACGTCGTTCACGGTCGCGCCGTGGCGCCCCTTGATCGCCCGCAGCTCTTCGAGCGGGCGCCGCGTCCAGGCGAGATGCCGGCGCGGGGAGATCGGCCGGTTCAGCGGCGTCGGCGGGGCGGGCGTGAACGACGTCCGCATGGCCCGGAGCGCGCGCGTGCCGGTGCCCAGGAGCTCAGCCGCGCGTGCGGGGCGCCTGATGACGTGCAACGGCAGCCGCGCCAGCGAGACGACCTGCGAGACGCGGTGAAGCGCGCCCTCGAAGAGAAGCTGCAGGTCGCCCGGTTCGGGCGAGGGGTCCCAGTCGTCCGGCTCCGGAGGCGTCGGGTCCGGCGTCGCGTCGAGCAGCAGTGCCGCGAGCGCCACCGCGGCGATGCCGTCGACCATGGCGTGATGGACCTTTCCGACCACCCCGATGCGGCCGTCGTCGAGCCGTTCGGCGATGTGGAGCTCCCAGAGCGGGCGGTCGTGCCGCAGCGGGGCCGACATCGCGGCGTCCACCACCTCGTGCAGGTCTCCCGACTCGGCCGGCAGCACGTGGAGCGACACCGCGAAGCTCGGGTCGTCCACCCAGATCGGTTCGCTCAGGCCGAGCGGGTCCTCGGCGAGCTTCTGCCGGTAGCGCGGCGCGCGCGCGAGGCGGCTGCCGACGAAGTCGCGCAGCTGCTCGAAGCCGGGTCTCGCTGCCTCCTCTGGCGGACTGAACGCGGCCGCCCAGCCTACGTGCATGTGGGCGGTCGGGCTCTCCACCTCCAGGAACGATGCGTCGAGGGACGTCAAGCGTGTCCGGGACATGGGGGCCTCCCTAGTCGCTTCGGGGCCACGCTAGCGATTCCGGGCGCGGTGGGCGGCGCCCCCGCCGGCGGTCCGTCCAAATTGCGGGAATGCGGCGTCGCGGCGTCCGGAACCGCGCCTAGGATCGAACCTCCGCGATGAGTTTCGCCCATCTCCACGTGCACTCCGAGTACTCGGTGCTCGACGGCGCCTGTCCGATCGACGCGCTGGCCGAGCGTGCGGCCGCGCTCGAGCAGCCGGCGCTCGGCCTGACGGACCACGGGGTGATGAACGGCGCTGTCGAGCACTACAAGGCCTGTAAGAAGCACGGGATCAAGCCGATCCTCGGCCTCGAGGCCTACTTCGTGGACGACCGGGCGACCGAGGCCGTCAAGTACGAGCGCAACCACCTGACACTGCTCGCCTCGAGCGACGAGGGCTTCCGCAATCTCGTGAAGCTCAGCTCGGCGGGGTACCTCGAGGGGTACAGGCGCGGGAAGGCGAACGTCGACCTCGAGCTCCTCTCGCGTTACTCCGAGGGCATCATCGCGCTCACCGGGTGCCTCCAGTCGCGCTTCTGCCGGCGCCTGGTCGACGACGCAGCCTCGGAGGCGCGTGCGCACGTGGACGAGCTGCTCCAGGTGTTCGGGCCCGGGGACGTCTACTTCGAGGTCCAGAAGAATGGGATCGCCGACCAGGACAAGGCCAACGCGGAGATCGTCCGGATCGCCCGGGAGATGGGCCGGCCGCTCGTGGCCACCGGCGACGTCCACTACCTGCGGCGCGAGGACTACGACAACCACAAGGCGCTTCTGTGCGTGCAGACGAAGAGCACGCTGACCGCGCCGAAGCTCTCCTTCGACACGAACGAGTTCTACCTCAAGGACTCCGCCGAGATGGCGGCGGACTTCGCGGACTGGCCGGAGTCGATCGCCACGACGCTCGAGATCGCCGAGCGCTGCCAGGTCGAAATCGAGCTCGGCAAGATGCTGATCCCGCGCTTCCCGGCGCCGGACGGGGAGGCCGAGGAGAGCTACCTGCGCCGCCTCGCGCACCAGGGTCTCCGCGAGCGCTATGGCGACCCGCCGCCGGCGGAGGCCGTGGAGCGGCTCGAGATGGAGCTCGGGGTGATCGAGAGGATGGGCTTCTGCGCCTACTTCCTGATCGTCTGGGACTTCGTCAAGTTCGCGAAGGACAACGGCATCGCGGTGGGCCCGGGGCGCGGCTCGGCGGCCGGGTCGATCGTCTCGTACGCCCTCCGGATCACGGACGTCGACCCGCTCGAGTACGACCTCCTGTTCGAGCGCTTCCTGAACGCGGAGCGCATCTCGATGCCGGACATCGACATCGACTTCTCGGTCAAGGGCCGCGACCGCGTGATCCAGTACGTGGCGGACAAGTACGGCCGCGAGTCCGTCGCGCAGATCATCACCTTCGGCCGGATGTTCCCGCGGGCGGCCACCCGCGACGCGGCGCGCGTGCTCGGGCTGGACTACGGCGTCGGGGACCGGGTGGCGAAGCTGATCCCGGAGCCGGTCATGGGCCGCTCGAAGAGCTTCGACGAGTACCTCACCGAGGAGCCCGACCTTCGGCGGGCCTACGACTCGGACCCCGACGCGCGGCGGATCATCGACACCGCGAGGGGTCTCGAGGGCATCGTCCGGAACTCGTCCATCCATGCGGCGGCGGTGGTGATCGCGGACCGTCCGCTGACCGACATCGTGCCGCTCCAGCTCGCGGACGACCGCACCGTCACGCAGTACTCCATGAAGCCGATCGAGGAGATCGGCCTCCTGAAGATGGACTTCCTCGGGCTGCGCAACCTGGACGTGATCGAGGCGGCGCTCGACATCATCGAGGAGTCGTCAGGGACGCGGCCGGACATGACCGCTCTGCCGCTCGACGACGCGAAGACGTACGAGATGCTCGCTCGCGGGAACTCGGTGGGCGTGTTCCAGTTCGAGTCGGACGGCATGCGCGACGCCCTCCGCAAGGTCAGGCCCGACGAGTTCAACGACCTCGTCGCGCTCGTCGCGCTCTACCGGCCCGGCGCGATGCGGTACATCGACACGTACGCGCGCAACAAGCGGGCGCCCGAGGCGATCCACTATGCCGACGACCGGCTGCGCGAGATCACGGAGTCGTCGCGAGGGGTGATCCTGTACCAGGAGCAGTCGATGCAGATCGCGAAGTCGATCGCCGGCTTCTCGGGTCCCGAGGCGGACGACCTCCGCAAGGCGATCGGCAAGAAGCAGCGCGACCGGATGGCGGCGCTGAAGGACCGCTTCTTCGAGGGGGCGCGCGCCACGGGCACGGCGGAGGCGGTGATCGCGGAGCTGTGGTCCGTGAACGAGGCCGCCGCCGACTACTCCTTCAACCGGAGCCACGCCGCGTGTTACGCGCTCATCTCCTACCGCACCGCTTGGCTCAAGGCGAACCACCCGGCCGAGTACATGGCCGCGCTGATCTCGTCGGTCATGTCCACGAAGGACAAGGTCCCGTTCTTCGTCGCGCAGTGCGAGGACATGGGCATCGACGTGCTGCCGCCGGACGTGAACGAGTCGGGGCACGACTTCAAGGTCGTCGACGGCAACATCCGCTTCGGGCTCGACGCCGTGAAGGGGCTCGGCTACCAGGCCGTGGCGGCGATCGTCGAGGCGCGCGAGCAGGACGGGCCGTTCACGTCCGTGTGGGACTTCTGCCGCCGAGTGGACTGCCAGGCCGTGAACAAGAAGGCGAGCGATTCGCTCGTGAAGTGCGGCGCCTTCGACTCGCTGCCGGGCACTCGCACCGGGATGATGGAGGCGCTGCCGCGCGCGCAGTCTGCCGGCCAGCAGGCGCAAGACGATGCGAAGAGCGGCCAGTCGTCGTTCTTCGACCTGGACGGCGGCGGCACCGAGGACGCCGCGGCACACCACGACCCGCCGATCATGCCGCTGCCGGACGACCGCAAGCAGCTCAATGAGTGGGAGAAGGAGACGCTCGGACTGTTCCTGTCGAGCCACCCGCTCAAGGAGGTGCGCCCGGCGCTGCGGGCGAAGGTCGACTGCTCGCTCGCCGAGCTCGGCGAGAAGAAGAAGGACCAGGAGTGGGTGACGGTCGGCGGGATGATCGTCGAGTGCAAGCGGATCCGCACGAAGAAGGGCGACCCGATGATGTTCGCCACGCTCGATGACCTCGAGGGGCAGGTCGAGCTGCTGGTGTTCAACTCCGCCTACGCCGCGAACGCCGACAAGGTCGACGTGGACAAGCTGGTCCTCGTGCGCGGGCGCGTGGACAAGAAGGAGGAGGGCGAGATCAAGCTGATCGCCCAGGACGTCGAGGCGTTCGAGCCAACGCCCGAGGAGGTCGCGGCGGCGAGCGAGCTCCCTCCGCCCGAGCCGGTGGTCCGCCGCGTCACGATCGAGGTCTCGCCGGGCGTGCCCGAGAGCTTCCTGGAGGACCTGAGGGAAGTCGTGGGCCATCACCGCGGCGACCACGAGCTGCTGCTCGCGGTGGGGGAGCGGCGGCTGCTGCTCGGCCCCGACTGGCGAGTCTCGGCCGACGGCGCTTGCCGCGCCGAGTTGGCCGGCTTGACAGGCGCCTTCCGCCTGGTCGCATAGCGGGTGCCTCGCGCAAGCACCGGGCGGTGCACGGTGCGCAGCGACGCCATCTCCGCTCTACACTGGCCGGGTGCCATCCGTCCCAGCACGCACGGCCAGCGAGCTGCACGAGTGCCGGCAGTGCTGCTCGTTCTGCGACAGGGTGGTGCACCCCGCCGGCTGCGTCGCGTCGGGCTGCCAGTTCCTCTACCTGTACGACGACGAGGAGACCGGCCGCCGCTTCATGGGCTGCATGAACAAGGTCTTCCGCGGCGAGATCGACCAGGAGCTCTTCCAGCAGGCCGAGCGCACCCGCCACGGGTTCGGCGGCGTGAAGATGTCCGGCCTGCCCCTGCCGCAGTGCCGCTCCTCCGTCGACCGCGCGTACGACGGCTACACGGAGGCGTTTGAGTGCGTGAACCCCGGCTTCTTCAAGAAGCCCATGGTTGACGAGCTCTCCGACGCCGCATTCGACCTGCGCGACGAGCTTTAGGGTTCGTCCATGGACTTCCGGATTCTCGGCCCGCTGGAGGTGGCCGGGGACGATGGCCCGCTACCGCTGGGTGGAGTCAGGCAGCGCTCCGTGCTCGCGGTTCTGCTGCTGCACGCGAACGAGATCGTCACGGCCGACCAGCTCATCGATGAGATCTGGGGCGGCACGCCGCCGGCGAAGGCTGCGAAGAACATTCAGGTCCAGGTATCGAGGCTGCGCAAGGTGCTCGACTCCCGACGCGTCACCACGGGCCCGGGCGGCTACGTGCTTCACCTCGAACCGCACGAGTCGGACGTTGCGCGCTTCGAGCGACTTGCGGCGGAGGCCGCCGGCGCTCCTCCGCAGCCCGCAGCCGACAAGCTGAGGGAGGCGCTCGCGCTGTGGCGTGGGCCCGCGCTCGCGGACCTTGCCTACGAGGGGTTTGCCCAGCCCGAGATCGCGCGTCTCGAGGAGATGCGCCTCGCGGCGCTTGTGCAGCGAATCGACGCCGATCTGGCGCTCGGACACCAAGCCGAGCTCGTCGGCGAGCTCGAGGCGCTGGTCGCGCGGCACCCGCTCCAGGAGCGGCTGCGCTACCAACTGATGCTCGCCCTCTACCGCTCGGCGCGTCAGGCCGAGGCCCTCGAGGCCTACCGCGCGGCGCGCACTGAGCTCTCGGAGCAGCTTGGACTTGAGCCGAGCGAGCAGCTCAGGCAGCTCGAGCAGGCGATCCTGCGCCAGGACCCGAGCCTCGATCTGACGGCGAGCGGAGAGGACCGGGAGCCGCTCAGGCGTGCAGCCACGGCCGACCTCGCTGTCCTCGTCGTCCCCAGTGCCATGGATGCGCTCGGCGACCTGATCGTGATGGCCGGACCGCTCGCGTCGGCCGATCCCGTACACGAGCTGATCGTGGCCGCGGTCGTGGAGTCGAGCCAGCTCCAGGGCGCGACCGCCGCGCTTGCGCGCCATAGGGAGGAGCTCATGGAGCGGGGCATCGCCGCCAGGACGGCAGCGTTCTCCTCGCCCACGCGAGGTGCGGACATCGCACGGCTCGCCGAGCAGGAGGGCGTCGACATGCTGGTGACCGATTGCCAGCGCGCGGAGCTCGACCCGGAGACAGTGGTGGTGCTCGAGCGCGCGCCGTGCGATGTCGCCCTGTTGGCGCGGGCGGGCGGATCCGTTCGGGAGGGGCCGGTGGTCGTGCCCTTCGGCGCCGGCGGCCACGATTGGGGGGCGCTTGCGCTCGGAGCCTGGGTCGCTCGCGCCAGGGGCGCTCCGCTTCGGCTGATCGGCATGGGATCAGGTGGTGAGGACGGGCGCGACGCGAGCCGCCTGCTCGCCGACGCCTCGCTCATCGTGCAGCGCATCGCCGGAATCGGCGCCGAGCCCCTGCTCGGCGATCCCGGGCGGCGAGGGGTCGCCGAGCTCGCCGAAGGCGCCGGACTACTCGTGGTCGGCCTGTCCGATCGCTGGCGCAGCGAGGGACTCGGGCGCATGCGCGGCAAGCTCGCCCAGGAGCCGCCCGCCCCGACGGTGTTCGTCCGGCGCGGCACACGCCCGGGTGGGCTCGCCCCCCCGGAGACTCGGACGCGGTTCAGGTGGTCGCTGACCGGAGTCACGCGCGCGTAGGTGGCTGTTTACCGGCGTTTGCCGGTTTGTCGCCGTGCTGTTACCGCCTCCGCGGATGGTGGTTGCCGAAGCCGGCCGCATGGGGCGGCCGCCCAGAAGGAGGCGACATGTTCCGAGTCAGCCACATCCTCACCACCGCGGCCATCATGGCCGTGGCCGCCGGGCCGGCGTCCGCAGCGACTTTCGAGGAGCTGCATTCGACGGACCGGGGCGAAGCCGTGTCCGCAACCGCTGACAGCGGTTACCGCACCACCTACCAGCCGGTT
>DASSVP010000155.1:0-6601 GCA_035705985.1 Thermoleophilaceae bacterium | reverse complement strand
ACCAAGGCGGCGCAGCTCTCGCTCAGCCGCGTGTACGCGGACGCCTTCGCGGGAAGCGGCGTGCTGGTCAACGCCGTCACCCCGGGTGCGGTCGAGGGCGAGCTGTGGACGGAAGAGGGCGGGCTGGCCGATCAGATCGCGGCGCGCACGGGGAAGACGCGCGACGAGGTGCTCGCGTCCACCCGCGCGAGCCCGCCGGTCGGCCGCATGGGCACCGACGATGAGGTGGCCGCCGTGATCGCCTTTCTGTGCTCGGAGCGCGCGTCGAACGTCGCCGGCGCGGCGTGGGCCGTCGACGGCGGCACGGTCCCAACGCTCTAGGCGCTAGAAGTCGCGGGCGTTCGGGTTCGTCTCGTTGAATGTGGTGGTGCCCATCGCGTTGCCCGCGCGGTCTGTGGCCGTGGCCGACGGCTTCCAGATCATCTGACCGTTGCCGCCCGCCGTGCCGGGGGTCCGGTGATCGTCCCGCCCAGGGTGATGGTGATGACGTTGTTCGGCTGCGTCATGTCCGACCTCCGAAGCGGTCCCTAATCTCGTCCGTATGTCGACGCTCCCGTACCGGATCAGGCGCTCGGATCGCGCTCTGCATGCGCGAATCCTGGTGGACGCCGAC
The DNA here is from genome assembly GCA_035705985.1 of Thermoleophilaceae bacterium. Taxonomy (GTDB): domain Bacteria; phylum Actinomycetota; class Thermoleophilia; order Solirubrobacterales; family Thermoleophilaceae; genus JACVRW01. Next base: position 5,988 of record DASSVP010000155.1, on the reverse strand, counting down.
GGCGTGGAGGTCGTCGTGCCGAAACGCTTCCCTACCCGTAACGTTGAGACATTCGTCCAGGCGAAACGTCCATGGATCGAGCGGACGCTGCGCCGGCTTCGCGAGTCGGAAGCCGAATTCCCCCCTCCAGCTCTCGCGGACGGCGGCCACGTGCCGTATGGAGGCGAGCGGCTACCGCTCAAGGTTTCTACACAAGCGGGACGGGTGCGGCCGCATGTGGCCCTGCGGGGTGGCGAGCTGCGAGTGGCGCTGGGCCCGGACATCCGTTTGGAGGACGCGCTCGAGGGTTGGTACCGGCGCCGCGCGCGCGAGGAGATAGCGCCGAGGCTCGACGCGGCGGTAGCGCGCGTGGGGCGGAGCTACACGACGCTACAGATCCGCGGGCAGCGCACCCGCTGGGCGAGCTGCTCCACCAGCGGCGCGATGAGCTTCAACTGGCGCCTGCTGCTCGCGCCCCGCGAGATCCTCGACTACGTGATCGAGCACGAGGTGGCGCACCTCGACGTGCAGGACCACTCGGACCGCTTCTGGGATCTGCTCGCGAGCCGCTGTCCGGAGTGGCGCGAGCGCGAGCGCTGGCTGCGCCGCCATGGGCATGCGCTGCGGCTCACTCCCAGCGGAAGAACCTGACGGCAAGGAACAGCGCGGCCGCGGTCCACGCCGCCACGACGACGGCCGCCGTGCCCACGTCGCCGCCGCCTCCCACGATCGCCTCGGACAGCCCGTCGATCAGGTGCTTCAGCGGCAGCGCCTCGGCGATCGCCTTCAGCGCCTCCGGCAGGTCGTCGGCCGAGTAGAAGACGCCCGAGATGAAGATCAGAGGGAGGAACACCGCGTTCGTGTAGGCGGGGGCCGCGTCCTCGTTCGGGATCAGGTGCGAGAACGCCACGCCGAGCGCGGCGAAGCACACCACGCCGAGGAGGGTGAAGCCGGCGAGCAGCAGCGGGTCCCGGGGCCAGTCGACGCCGTAGAGGAGGTTGCCGATCGCGACGACGAGGATCACCTGTAGGAGCGCGTTCAGCGTGGCCGAGCCCACCAGCCCGGCGAGGTAGGCGCCGGCCGGCATCGGCGTGCCGCGGATGCGCTTCAGGACGCCCTCGTCGCGCAGCAGCGTCAGGTTGAACGCCAGCGAGGTGAACGTCGTAGCGAGCACGCCCATCCCGGCGACGCCGGGGATCAGCACCTCGAGCTCCGAATCGTCGCCGGCGAACGCCGTCGCGATCAGCACGAGCAGGAGCAGCGGCAGCAGGAAGTTGAAGAACGCCGCGCTCGGGTTGCGCCAGAACAGCTTGCGCTCGAAGCGGAACTGCTGCCAGGCGAGGGCCACCGGGCTCAAACGGAATCGGCCTCCGCCGTCAGCTCGAGGTAGACCTCTTCGAGCGTGGGCCGGGTGACCTCGAGGCCGGCGAGCCGCTCGCCGCGCGCCATCGCGTCGCGGGTGAGCCGGTGGAGCAGCTCGGTGGGGTCGTCGGTCTGGTGCTCCACGCGCGCGCCGCCGGAGAGGTAGGAGACCCGGTAGCGCGAGCTGCCCGGGCCGAGCTGGTCGGGCGGGCCCTCGGCGACGATGCGCCCCTCCTTGACGATCGCCACGCGGTCGGCCAGCTCCTGGGCCTCGTCGAGGTAGTGCGTGGTGAGCACGACCGTCTTGCCGAGCTCCTTCAGCGTGCGAACGACGCCCCAGGCGGTGCGCCGGGCGGCGGGATCGAAGCCGGTGGTGGGCTCGTCGAGGAAGACGAGCTCGGGGTCGCCCACCAGCGCGAGCGCGAGGTCGAGCCGTCGGCGCTGCCCGCCGGACAGCTCCTTGGTGCGCGCGTCGGCCTTCTCGCCGAGGCCCACGAGCTCGATCGTCTCGCGCGCGTCGCGCGGGCGCTCGTACGCCTTCGCGAAGTGCTCGACCGCCTCGCGCACGGTCACGCGCGGGTAGAAGCCGCAGCTCTGGAGCACGATGCCCACGCGCTGCTGAAGCTCGCGGTCGCGGGTGGCCGGGTCGTGGCCGAGCACGCGGACGTCGCCGGCGGAGCGGCGCCGGTAGCCCTCGAGGATCTCGACGGTGGTCGTCTTCCCGGCGCCGTTCGGCCCGAGCAGCCCGAACACCTCGCCGCGCTCCACCTGAAAGGAGACGCCGCGCACTGCCTCGACCGGCCCGTAGGCCTTGCGCAGGTCCTGCACCTCTATGGCGGCGGAAGCCACGCGGGCGAGGTTATCCGGCGGGCCCCGAAGAATTTCGAACCGGGCCGCAAGTTCTCGCGAGCCCCGCCGTTACAGGGGGTGAGTTTCCGCAGGGGTACTACACGCCGGAGCCGGTGCCGCCTCTTCCCTCGCCACCAGAGAAGCGGGCGGCACCGGCCCAGGCGGTCTGCTGAGTCGGCTCGCTGCTCTCGGCCTCGAGCGCGAGGCCTTCCTCGAACGTCAGCCCGATTCCCTCGATCGCCGCACGGCGGTCGGCCAGCATCGTGTCCTGCGGGAAGCGCGCGAGGCCGTCCGCGATCTCGAGCGCCCGCTCGAGGTGGCGACCCGCCGGCACGACCTCGGTGACGAGTCCCATCGCGAGCGCCTCGTCCGAGTCGATGATCCGGCCGGTGAGGATGAGGTCGAGCGCGCGGCCGAGCCCGACGATGCGCGGCAGCCGCTGGGTGCCGCCGTCCACGAGCGGCACGCCCCAGCGCCGCTCGGGGAAGCCGAGCGCCGACCCGTCGGTGGCGATCCGCAGGTCGCACCAGAGCGCCAGCTCGAGCCCGCCGGCGAGGCACCAGCCCGAGATCGCCGCGATCGTCGGCTTCGGCGAGATCACACGGCTGATCCCCAGCGGCCCGCGCGGGTCGTCCATCCGCGGGGCGAAGCTCTCGATCGCCTTGAGGTCGGCGCCTGCGCAGAACGAGACGCCGCCGGCGCCGGTCACGACGAGCACGCGCGCCTCGTCGTCCTCCACGAAGCGGTCGTAGGCCGCGGCGATCAGCTCGGCTGTCGGGCCGTCGATGGCGTTGCGCCGCTCCTGGCGGTCGATCGTGAGGAGGGCGGCGGCGCCGCGGCGCTCGAGGGTCACGGGGTCCATGAGCGCACTTTCTCAGACTGTTCACACGAGGCGGGCGCGCCGCGTCGAGGATCGGGGGTGCAGATCCCCTCCTCGCACCACGTGGCCCCGGTCCCCGCCGGGGTCACGTCGTTCTGGTCCGGCTACCAGCCGACGCGGCGGCGGAGCTCGGTGGCCTTGCGCTCCTGCTTGCGGCGGTCGAGCGACGCCTGGATCCAGGACGCCACGATCACGAAGACCGCGAAGAAGATCACCACACCGAGCGAGAAGAAGGTGATGATCTTGTCGTCGGTCTCGCCCAGGAGGCCCTCGCCGTTGTCGTTGGCGAAGGCCGTCGCGGCCGGGATCAGCCACGCCGCGAGCACGACGATCGGGGTGAGCTTCCGCACGGAGGGGAACGATAGCCTGTCGCGCGGCGTGGCCGAGTCCTTCTTCTGCATCGTCGAGATCCCGAAGGGGAGCCGCAACAAGTACGAGTTCGATCACGAGCACAACGTGATCAAGCTGGACCGCTTCCTGTTCTCCTCGGTGGTCTATCCGACCGATTACGGCTTCATTCCGGAGACGCTCTCGCTCGACGGCGACCCGCTCGACGTGATGGTGCTGGTGTCCGAGCCGACCTTCCCCGGCTGCATGATCGAGGTGAAGCCGATCGGCCTGTTCCGGATGGAGGACGACCAGGGCATCGACGACAAGGTGCTCTGCGTCCCGCTCACCGATCCCGGCTGGAACACGGTCGAGAGCCTCGACGACGTCGGGGAGCAGCTTCAGAACGAGATCGCGCACTTCTTCACCGTCTACAAGCAGCTCGAGAACAAGAAGGTCGAGGTGGACGGCTGGTACTCGTGCGACGACGCGCTGAAGGTGATCGACGCGTCGCGCGAGCGCTACAGCGAGTCGTCCGACGAGGATCACTCGGGCGAGCCCCCCGCCGAGCCTCACTAGGGTTGCGCCGCTGTGTCGCTCCTCGAGGCAATCGTCCTCGGGATCACGCAGGGGCTCACCGAGTTCCTGCCGATCTCGAGTACCGGACACCTGCGCATAGTCCCGGCGTTCCTCGGCTGGGACGACCCGGGCGCGGCCTTCACGGCGGTGACGCAGCTCGGGACGATGGCGGCGGTTGTCCTGTACTTCTGGACGGACCTGGTGCGCATCGCGCGGGCCTGGCTGCGGTCGCTCCGGGATCGTGCCGCCAGGCGGGAGCTCGACGCCCGGCTGGGCTGGTACATCGTGTTGGGCACGATCCCGATCGGGATCTTCGGCCTGCTCTTCAAGGACCAGATCGAGACGGGCGCGCGCGACCTCTACCTGATCGGGACGATGCTGATCCTGCTCGGCCTGCTGCTGCTCGCGGCGGAGCGGGTGGCCTCTCACGACAGGCCGCTGGAGCGGATCAACCGGCGCGACGCGGTCGTCGTCGGGTTCGCGCAGGCGCTCGCGCTGATACCCGGCGTGTCCCGCTCCGGCGCGACGCTGACAGCGGGGCTCTTCATGGGCCTCGACCGGACCAGTGCGGCGCGGTTCTCGTTCCTCCTGTCGATCCCCGCGGTCGTGCTCAGCGGGGCCGTCGAGTTCGGGTCGATCCTCAGCGGCGAGGAGGGCGAGCACGTGGGGCTCGGCGCGCTGGCGGTGGCCACCCTGCTCGCGTTCGTCGCGGGCTACGCCTCGATCGCGTTCCTGCTGCGCTTCCTGTCGAACCACTCGACGATCGTGTTCGTGGTCTACCGGGTCGTGCTGGGGGCGCTCGTGCTCGTGCTCGTGAGTGCCGGCGCCATCGAGTAAGAACGTCGCTGCGCACCGGGCACCGCCCGGCGCTTGCGCCACGGATACGCTTCCGCCCGTGCAACTCGCCTGGAAGTTCGGGGTCATCGCGCTGGTGGCGCTGCTGCTCGTGGCGCTGCCCGGCGGCGGCAGCGCACTCGACGTGGTGCTCACGCTGCTCACCGTGGCGTTCTTCGCGGCGATCGCCCTGCTGGTGGCGCGCACCTACCGGCAGTACCGGCTCGACCTCGACAGCCTCGACTCGCGCATCCGGTTCGCGCTCTACGGCGCGCTCGCGCTGGCGGTGCTGACCTTCACGGCGACGGACCGCCTGTTCGACGCGGGCGGCGCCGGCGTGCTGGCATGGTTCGCGCTGCTGGCGCTGGCGTCCTACGGCCTCTTCTGGGCGTGGACGCGCTACCGCAGCTACGAGTAGCCCTTCCGTAACCGCCGCGCATTGTCGCGTGCGCCGCCGCGCGGGACCGTCGCCTGATGGCACGCCCCGGCCCGGAATCCGGTCAGGCATCGGTCGAAGCGGTGGCGGTCCTTCCGGCCGTGCTGCTGACGGCGGTCGTCGCCTGGCAGCTCGTTCTGACGGGGCACACGCTGTGGCTGTGCGCGGGCGCGGCCCGTGCGGCGGCCCGCGCTGACGCGATCGGCGTGAGCCCGGGGCGGGCTGCCCGAAGCGCGCTGCCGGATTCGCTGGAGCGGGGGCTGTCGGTGGAGCGACGGGCGCCCGGCGGCGTGCGCGTGGAGGTGCGGGTGCCGCTCCTCCTGCGCGGGTGGCAAAGCCCCGTGGAGGTCGCGGCGAGCTCGTCGCTGGGGGGTGGCGGATGAGCCGCGGCCTTCGAGGGTTGCGTCACGATTACGGGCAGGCGGCGGTCGAGCTGCTGGCCCTCCTGCCTCTCGTGCTGGCCGTGGCGATGGCTGCCGCGCAACTGCTCGCGGTCGGGTACGCGAGCGTGCTCGCCGGCAACGCCGCCGAGGCGGCCGCCCTGGCGGTGGCCGGCGGAGGCGACCCGCGCGCAGCCGCCCGCCAAGCGCTGCCCGGCTGGTCCCGCGCGCACGCGCGCGTGTCGGTGGGTGACGGCGAGGTCCGAGTCAACCTGCGCCCGCCGACGCTGCTGACGCCGCTCGCCGGCGAGCTCGAGGTCGCGGCAAACGCATCGGTGGAGGCACCGTGACGGCGAACGCGT
>DASSVP010000154.1:0-29421 GCA_035705985.1 Thermoleophilaceae bacterium | reverse complement strand
GTTCGACTGGGATGGCATGGGGGTCCACAGCTACGTGCCTCGGATCGCGCCGAGCGACGACCCCGACGCGTGGACCGCCGAGGACGCCCTGTTCGTCCCGCTCCGCGACCCGAAGGGCATCCTGATCGGCGTGATCTCCGTCGACGAGCCCGACAACGGCCGCCGTCCCACCGACGACGAGCTCGACGCGCTCGTGGCGATCTCGCGCCATGCGGCGCTCGCGCTGCGGATGGCGCAGGACACGGCCGGCGACGTGCAGCACCAGCGCATGCTCGAGGGCATCCTCGAGGTGTCCGCGCAGGTGGCCGAGGCCGACGACCCGGAGGACATCCTCCAGGCCGTCTGCGACGGCATCCGCGACGCGCTCGGCTTCGAGAAGGTCGTGATCGAGCTGGCGCCGCGAGCGGACATGCCGCTCGTGCCGCAGGCGTCGAGCGGGTGGTTCGCCGAGCCGCGGGTGAGCAAGGCGCTCACGCTCGACTCGCTGACGCCGCTGCTCACAGACGAGTTCGAGGTGGCCGGCTGCTACCTCGTGCCGACCGAGGTGGCGGAGGAGCGGCTCGGGCGCGACCCCGCCGCGGAGCGCGACTCCGAGCTGTACGGGCGCGGCCCGCACGCGTGGTCGCACCACTGGCTGATCGTCCCGCTCACCGAGCCGCAGGGCCGGCGCCGCGGGCTGATCTGGGTGGACGACCCGCGCGACCGGCTGCTGCCCACCCGCGCGCGCCTCCAGGCGCTGCGCCTGTTCGCGAACCAGGCCGTGGCGGCGCTCCAATCCGCCGACCAGGCGCTGAAGCTGCGCCACGAGGCCACCCACGACGCGCTCACCGGCCTGCTGAACCGGCGTGCCTTCCGTGCACGGCTGGCGCGCGAGGCGGGTGAGCCGGATGCCGCGTTCGCCGTCGTGCTCTGCGACATGGACAACCTGAAGCGCGTCAACGACACGCTGGGGCACGAGGCGGGCGACCTCGCGCTGCGCCTTCTCGCCGAGGCGCTCCGCACCGGCCTGCGCCGCGACGACGCGTACCGGCTCGGCGGCGACGAGTTCGCGGTCGTGCTGGCGGGCGCCTCGGAGCTCGACGCCGAGCGGGTGATCAGCCGCCTGCAGCACGCCGTGTCGCGCGCCGCCCGCGAGCCGCTCGCCGAGATCGAGGCAAGCTTCGGCGTCGCTGTCTACGAGCCGGGAGAGAGCCCCGACCGCCTGGTGGCCCGTGCCGACCAGGTGCTCTACGGGGTGAAGCGCCGCCGCCGGCACGAAGCGATCGCGTAACAAACCCTCCGAAAAGGGTCAGACCCTTACTTGAGGGTTGTGCGAACATGTGTTCGTGTCGTATGCCGAGCTCCACTGTCATTCCGCCTACTCGTTCCTCGACGGCGCGTCCCATCCGGCGGAGCTCGCCGGTGTAGCGGCTGAGCAGGGCCACTCGGCGCTCGCGCTGACCGACCACGACGGGCTCCACGGCGCCATGGAGATGGCGCAGGCGCTGAAGCCGCTCGGCGTGCGGCCGATCACGGGCGCCGAGGTGACGCTCGACGACGGCAGCCACCTCACGCTCCTGTGCGAGACGCGCGAGGGCTACACGAACCTCTGCCGCCTGCTCACGGCGTCGCACTGGCACACGCGCCGCTGGGCGCGCGAGGGCTGGACCGAGGGCGGCGGGCGCCAGGACCCGCTCGACGGGGAGCCGCACGTCTCGCTCGACGAGGTGGAGCAGCACGCCGCCGGGCTCGTCTGCCTGTCGGGCTGCGCGCGCAGCGGCGCGGTGGCCTCACGCGTGGAGGCGGGTGCTCACGTGGAGGCGGCGGCGGCCGCGCGCCGGCTGCTCGCGATCTTCGGCCGCGAGAACCTCCGAATCGAGCTCCAGCGCCCCTTCTGGCGGCACGACCGGCGCCGCAACCGCCTGCTCGCCGAGCTGGCGGGGCGGCTCGGGGTGCCAACCGTCGCCACCGGCAACGTCCACGTGCACGCGCGGGACCGCATCGCGCTCCAGGACGCCATGGTCGCGGTGGGCCTCGGCAAGACGCTCGACGAGACCGAGCCGCTCCGGCGCGGCAACTCCTCGCACGTGCTGGCGCCGCCCGAGAAGATGGCGGAGCGCTTCCGCGAGCATCCCGGCGCGGTCGAGGAGAGCGGGCGGCTCGCCGAGCGGCTCTCCTTCGACCTCACCGAGGACCTCGGCTACCGCTACCCCGGCTCCGAGGACCCGGAGGCCGACTCGAAGCTCGCCGCGCTCTGCCGCGACCGCTTCGAGGAGCGCTACGGCGCGCGCCGTGCGCGAGGCCGGCGCGAAGCCGCCGGCGGAGCGATGCTCTCATCCGAGGCGGCGGCGCGGCTCGACGAGGAGCTCCGCGTGATCCGCCACCTCGGCCTGTCGGGCTTCTTCCTGCTCCACCGCGACATGCTCGAGCTGGCGCGCGAGGTGGCGGCCGAGGTGCGGGGCCCGGAGTCGTCGCGTCGCCTGCTCCCGCCGGGGCGCGGCCGCGGGTCGAGCGTGTCCTCGATCGTCTGCTACCTAACCGGCCTCTCGCACGTGGACCCGATCGCGAACGAGCTGCTGCTCGGCCGCTTCCTGAACGAGGAGCTGACCGCGCTGCCCGACATCGACCTCGACTTCCCGCGCGACATCCGCGACGTGCTGATCCCGCGCGTGCACGACCGCTACGGCCGCGACCGCTGCGCGCTGGTGGCGGCGTTCTCGACCTTCCAGGTGCGCTCGGCGGTGCGCGACTTCGCGAAGGCGCTCGGCCTGCCGCCCGGAGAGATCGAGCGGCTCGCACGCCGGGTGGACCCGTGGAAGGACCGAAATGAAATTGGTGACGAGGTGCCGCGCGGCGGCTCCCCGCGCTGGGACGCGCTCGTGAAGCTGGCCCACGACGCCTGGGGGCTCCCGCGCCACATGTCGCAGCACCCGGGCGGGATGGTGATCTCGACCCAGCCGCTGATCGAGCTCTGCCCGGTGCAGCCGGCCTCGATGGAGGGACGCCAGATGGACCAGTGGGACAAGGACTCCTGCGGCGACGCCGGCTTCCTCAAGATCGACCTGCTCGGGCTCGGGATGCTCTCGGCGGTCGAGCGCTGCATCGACGAGATCGCGCGCGTGCGCGGCGAGCGGATCGACCTGTCGCGCATCCCGTACGACGACGGGGAGGTCTATGCGCAGATCCAGGAGGCGGAGACCACGGGCGTGTTCCAGATCGAGTCGCGCGCGCAGATGCAGATGCTGAAGCGGACGCGGCCCGAGACGCTCGACGACCTGACTGTCCAGGTGGCGCTCGTGCGGCCGGGGCCGATCATCGGCGGCGCGGTGCACCCGTACATCGAGCGGCGCAAGGCGCTGCGGGAGGACCCCGCGTACGAGGTGCCCTACGAGCACCCGTCGCTCGAGCCGGTGCTGCGCGACACGCTCGGCACGATCGTCTTCCAGGATCAGGTGCTGGAGGTGTCGATGGCGTTCGCGGGCTTCTCGGCCGGGGAGGCCGAGGGCCTGCGTCGCGCGATGAGCCGGCGCCGCTCCGAGGCGGCGATCCGGGCCTACGAGGAGAAGTTCGTGGAGGGGGCGATGGAGCGCGGCGCCGCGCGCGAGACGGCCGAGACCGTGTGGACGCAGATCGTGGGCTTCTCGGGATTCGGCTTCCCCAAGGCGCACTCGGCCGCATTCGGCCTGCTCGCGTACCAGTCCACCTGGCTGCGCGTGCACTACCACCCGGAGTTCCTCTGCGCGCTCCTGAACGAGCAGCCGATGGGCTTCTATCCGCCGGACGCCCTCGTGCACGAGGCGCAGCGGCGCAGGGTGGAGGTGCTGCCGCCGTGCGTGGTGAGGAGCGGAGCCGAGTGCCGGGTGGAGGACGGCGGCGTCCGCATGGGACTGGGCTACGTGACAGGGGTGAAGGAGGCCGAGGTGAAGGCGATGGTGGCCGAACGCGGGGACGGCTGGCGCTCGCTCGGCGACCTCGCCGGTTGCTCCGGCGCGTCCGCGGAGACGCTCGGGAGGCTCGCCTGGGCCGGTGCGTGCGACGCGCTCGTGGACGGCCATCCCGTGGCCAGGCGCCGGCGCGCCCTGTGGATGCTCGGCGTGGCGGTGCCCGGCACTCAGGTTCCGGAGGGCACTCAGCTCGCGCTCCCGCTCGAGCCTCAGGAGGGGCCCGAGCTGCGCGCGCTCAGCGCGTGGGAGCGGATGCTCGCCGACTACGGCTCAACCGGCGTGACGCTGCGCGAGCACCCGCTCGAGCTGATGCGTCCGGGCCTGCCGTCTGACCTGCGCACGAGCCGCGACCTCGAGGGCCATCCGCACGGCCGCCGCGTCAGGGTGGCGGGCCTCGTGATCGCCCGCCAGCGCCCGGCCACGGCGAAGGGCGTGACGTTCATGCTCCTCGAGGACGAGCTGGGCACGATCAACCTGATCGTCTCGCCGCCGGTGCACGACCGCTTCCGGCTGGCGGTCCGCTCGGAGCCGCTCGTGCTGGCCTCGGGCCGCCTCGAGCGGCGCGAGGGGACCACGAATGTGATCGTGGACCGCATCGAGCGGCTCGACCGCCCCGACCTCCCGCCGGCGAAGGTCACCCACATCGAGCCCCGCCGCGTCTGGTCGAGCGACGCCGGCGAGCTCGCGGCCGTCCTCCCGGCCGCGCACAGCTTCGGCCGGCGCGGCTAGGCAATATCAGGGCCATGTCCGGACGGATTCTCGTAGGCACCTCGAGCTGGGCGGACCCCGGGTTCATCAAGGAGTGGTATCCGCCGAAGCTGCCCGCCAGGGAGCGGCTGCCCTGGTACGCGCAGCGCTTCGAGATGGTCGAGCTGAACTCGAGCTTCTACGCGGTCCCCGACCGCAACACGGTGCACGGCTGGGTCGAGGTCACCCCGGACGGCTTCACCTTCGACGTGAAGGCCCACCGCGCGCTGTCCCGGCACTCGGCGCCGGTGGAGTCGCTCCCGCCCGACCTGCGCGGCCTGCACGGCACGCCGGAGCTGGAGCTCCCGCTGGCGGCGCGCCTCGTGGAGGAGACCGCGCCGCTCCGCGACGCCGGGAAGTTCGGCGCCTACCTGCTTCAGCTCACGCCCGCCTTCTCGCCGAGGAAGCACAGCCTGGAGGAGCTCGACCAGCTCGTTGAGGTCCTTGGCCCCCACGGCCTGGCCGTCGAGCTGCGAAACCGCAACTGGGTCGCCGACGAGCGCCGCGGCGACACGCTCGACTGGTTCGCCGACCGCGGCGTGACCTACGTGTCCGTCGACGCGCCGCCGGGCGACAACTTCCAGATCATGCCGCCGCTCGACGCGGTCACGAACCCGTCACGGGCGTATTTCCGCGCCCACGGGCGCAACACGAAGGGCTACCTCACCGGCAGGTCGGTCGCGGAGCGCTTCGCCTGGCAGTACACCGATGCGGAGCTTGAGCAGATCGCCGGCCGGGCCAGGCAGATGGCTGAGAGCGCGGGCGAAGTTCACGTCGCCTTCAACAACAATCGAGGAGACGACGCTCCCACGGCGGCGCAGAGATTCAGGGCCCTGCTGGGGCAAGAGATCCCGGACGATCCCCAGCTGACGCTCTAGGCCCGGCGGAGCTCGAACCAGACGCGCTTCGAGGCGCCGTCGTCCTTCACGCCCCAGCTCTGCGCCAGGCGCTGGACCAGGAGCAGACCCCAGCCGCACGTGTCGCTGCCCGCCTCGCCAAGTGCCTCGGGGTCGAAGCCCGGCCCCTCGTCGGTCACCTCGGTGAGCACGGCGCTGTTACCGACCGCGACCCGGAGCGTGATCTTCGGCGCGTCGGTATGGCGCACGCTGTTGGTGACGAGCTCCGTCACCAGCAGCCGCAGCGTCTCCATGAGTGGGGGATCCAGGTCGGCGCGGAGCGTCGAGAGCGCCGTGCGGGCCTCCGCGGCCGCCTCCGGACCGCCGCTCAGGCGCATCCTGAGACCGTCTCGGCCTGGCCGTTCCACGCTGCGACGCCGCACCCCTGCGCGCGTTTCCGTCCTAGCCATCACCTCCGTGTACCCGGCTTGGGGCTCCGGTCAACATCTGACAGAAAAAATCCCGTCGAAATGGAGGACTACTCGACCACCCGTAGCACCAGCACCGCGATGTCGTCCTTCGGCCGGCCGCCCTGGGACAGCACCGCGGCCTCCTCGATCCTCGACGCGATGGCGTCAGCCCCTCCTCCCGAGCAGGTGGCCACGAGCTCCGCGAGGCGCCGCTCGTCCAGGACGCCGTCGCTTCCGAGCCGGTTCTCGATCACGCCGTCGGTGTAGAAGACGAGCGAGTCGCCTGGGTGGAGCGTCACCGCTTCGTCCTCCAGCGACGGGTCGGGTACCACGCCGAGCAGCGTGCCCGGTTTCCCGACCGTCTGCACGCTGCCATCCGCGCGCAGCAGGATCGGAAGCGGATGGCCGCCCGTGGAGATCCCTGCACGGGCGCCGCTGTCGAGCATCTCGATGTAGGCGTACGCCACCGTGCAGAAGCGGCGGTCGTCGCGCTGGCGCAGCAGCGCCTCGTTGAGGGTGGCGAGGCTGCGGCTCGGGAGGTTCTCGCGCATCGCGGCCGCGCGCAGCGTGTAGCGGGCGAGCGCCGTCACGGCCGCGGCGTCGGGCCCCTTGCCGCAGACGTCGCCCATGACCACCGCCCAGCCGCGGTTGCCGGTCTCGAACACGTCGTAGAAGTCGCCGCCGACCTCGTTGCCCTCGCCGGTGGGCCGGAAGCGCGCGGCGACCTCGACGCCGGGGATGTCGGGCAGCTCCACCGGCAGCAGGCTCTGCTGGAGCGTGCGGGCGATGTACGAGCGTTCCGTGTAGAGCCGGGCGTTGTCGATCGCCGTCGCGCAGCGGCGGGCCAGCTCCTGGGCCAGGTCCACGTCCTGCTCGTCGAAGCGGCGCCCGGACGGCCCTGACACGAACGAGAGCGCGCCGAGGGTCCGCCCGCGCGCCGTCATCGGCACGATGATCGCCGAGCGCATCCCGATCTCCATGATGGCCTCGTAGTGCTCCTCGTCCTGCGCGGCATCGCGCAGCAGCTCCTCCGGGATCTCGGGATAGAGCTCGGGCTGCCCGGTGCGAAGCACCTGGTACAGGCCGGCGGGCGCGTCGGGGTCGGGCGGGTAGCGCTCGCTGATCTCGATCGCGCGATCCCGCACGCTCGGGTCCACGTGGGCCAGCGCCTTGCGCTCCACGCGCCCGGACTCGTCGACCACGTCCACGGCGCACCAGTCCGCGACGCCCGGGACCGCCAGCTCGGCGACCTCCACCAGAAGCCGGTCGGGGTCGAGCGAGGACGCGAGCACCTCGCCGCTGCGGGCCAGGAAGCGCTGCGCAAGCTCGGAGCGCTTGTGCGTCGTGATGTCCTCGATGACGTTGATCGCCATCGTCACGTTGCCGTCCTCATCGCGGATGGGGGTGGCCTTCACCGCGGACCAGCGCTCCTCGCCGGTGTCGCGCAAGCGGAAGCGCACCACGGACTCCGCGCCGTCCTCGCCGCCCAGGGCGCGCCGCCCCGGCAGCGCCTCGAGCGGAAACGGCCGTCCCTCCTCGTCCACGACCTCGAAGCGGTCCATGATCGACGCGGTCGGCGCGCTCAGGAGCTCCTCCCTGGACCCGAACCCGAGTGCCGCCACGGCCGCATCGTTGGCGAACAGGAGCCGGCCATCGGGGGCCTGGGCGGTGACCGCATCGGCAACGCCCTGGAGAATCGCTTCGAGCTGCACGCGCGCCTCCTCGCGCTCCGTCTCGGCGCGCCGGCGGGCGTCGGCGGCTCGGAGTCTTTGGAGGAACTCGCCGAGCTGGCTTCCGAGAGCCTCGCTGAACGCGTAGATCTGAGGGTCGCGCTCGCGGATCTGGCGCGAGAACAGCTCGATAACCCCGATGCGCTCGTCGCCGCTCGCGACCGCGAATGCCATCCCGCCGTGGATATCGCATTGCTCGGCCTCGCGTGCGCGTTGGAACCTGCCCGCCGCGATCGCGTCGCCGAGCCAGACGGGGCGGCCGCCCTCCCATACCTCGCCGGGGAGGCCCTCGCCGGGCCGGAACTCAAGCTGTCTACTGACGCGCTCGAAGGGCGACACCTCGACGCCGTCCTCGTGCCAGTGGGCGACGCAGCGCAGCACGCCGGCGTCCTTGTCCATGGTCCAGAATTGGGCGACCTGACGGCCGAGCGGACGTGCGATCGCGGCGAGCACACGCGGGATCGCGTCGTCGAAGCTGTCGGACTCGCCGATGGCGCGAGCCACGCCGTACTGGGCCTCGAGCCGCGCCGCGTCTCGTTCCCGCCCCGTGCGGAGCCGGACGATGATCACCGCGAGCGCGCTCCCCACGACCAGCACCCCGGTGGCCACCAGATGCCGGTCGCTTCCGAACGCATCCGTCTGGAAGGCAACGAGGGGGATGGAGATCGCGACGACGAGGATGCCGACCGCGGCCGTCTGACGCACCGTCGCACCTGTCGCGGCGATGAGCGGTCCCACGAGCAGAAGCTGTACGAGCAGCGCGAAGGTATCGACCGCAAGGTCGATGGCGACGACGACCCCCACCCCGAGCAGCGCGAGCGCGAACACGCGCCTTTCTCGGGCAGCATCCCCCGTATTGGATTGCGAGCCCAACCGGCGCGAGAATACTCCGCTACAAACCGGGGCGTGCCTCCCCAGGAGCAGGATCCAGAGGGTGTCGTCCGGGTCCGTGCGGACAACCCGTCCCCGCTGACGCTCGACGGGACGAACACCTACGTCGTCGGCACCTGGGTGGTGGACCCCGGCCCGGCCGATCCCGCCCACCTGGACGCCGTGCGGCGAGCCGCCGGCGACGGCATCGAGGGTGTCGTGCTGACGCATTCCCACGCGGACCACTCCGAGGGCGCCGACGAGCTCGGCGCGCCGGTCGCGCTGCCGGTGGACGGGGAGGAGGTCGGCCCGTTCCGCACGGTGGGTACCCCCGGGCACTCCGCGGACAGCGTCTGCCTGCTCATGGGCCGCCTCTGCTTCACCGGCGACACGGTGCTCGGCGAGGGCAGCGTCTTCATCGCACCCGGCGAGGGCTCGCTGTCCGCCTACCTCGACTCACTGCGGCGGCTCCGAGCTCTCGAGCTCGACGTCCTATGTCCCGGCCACGGCCCATACGTAGCCGACCCCGCGGCGAAGCTGGACGAGTACATCTCCCACCGCATGGACCGCGAGCGGCGGCTGCTGGAGGCGCTCGAATCCGGGATCACGTCCCGCGACGAGCTGCTCGACGCGGCGTGGTCCGAGGTCCCCGAGCACCTGCGCGGCGCGGCGGCGCTGACGCTCGCGGCGCACCTCGAGAAGCTGGTGGGGGAGGGCCGGATCCCCGGCTAGCCCATCGCCTGCGTCTCCGCCGCCACGTCTCTGTTCTCGGGCACGAACTCGCTCGCCGTGAAGGTGGCCCCCTGCGGGTCGGTGATCACAGTCATGCGGACCCAGGGCGCGTCGAAGGGCGGGACGACGACCGTGCCGCCCAGCTCAGTCGCGGCCTTGGCGATCGCGTCAGCGTCGTCCACTGCGAATGTCAGGCTCCAGTGCGGCGGCGTGTCCGGCTGGTCGTCCGGGATCGGCGCGAGGCTGGCGACGACGTCCTCGAAGCCCTCGGGCGCCCCCACCTCGGCCATGTTCTTGCGCATGTCGGGGTTGTCGAGCTCGAGGTGGTCGCCGTAGCCGGGCAGCGTCCACGTCTGGAAGCCGCCGTCCAGCTCGAGCGTGTCCCAGCCGAAGACCGCGCCGTAGAACGCCTTGGCGCCCTCGGGATCGCGGGTGTTGAGGTTGTTGAAGTTCAGGCTGCCGTGCTCGTTCACGATCCGCGCGCCCTTGTGCTGCTTCGCCTGCCAGACTGCGAAGACGGCTCCGTCAGGATCGGTGAACACGGCCATCCGGCCGCTGTCCATCACGTCGAACGGCTCGCTCAGGGCGCGCCCGCCTGCCTCGCGCACCTTCTCGGCGGTTTCGTCCGCGCTGTTCACCCACACGTACGTGTTCCACACCGCTCCGGGCGGCGCGCCCGCGGGGCGCGAGGAGACGGCAGCGACGTCGCCGCCCCGGATCCGCCCGATGAGGTACTTGCGCTCGGAGCCGGGAGGCATCACGTCCTCGAACTCCCAGCCGAAGAGCCCCTGGTAGAAGCGTGCCGCCGCGTCGGGGTCGGGCTGCGTGGTGTCGATCCAGCAGGGCACTCCGGGGATGTAGCCGTCGCGCTCGGGCACCGCGACTCCTTCCGATCGGGGGTGGCAGCAGCGTAGAGCTCGCTGGCTGTTCAGCTGCCCTAGCCGTCGGCGACGATGGCCTCAGGGCCGATCTCAGCCAGCGAGCGACAGCCCGCCAGGCCCATCGTCAGGTCGAAGTCGGCGAGGAAGTTCGTCACGACTTCGCGAACGCCCGCCTCGCCCGCGAGCGCCAGCCCGTAGACGTACGGCCGCCCGAGCAGCACCGCGGTTGCGCCGAGCGCAAGCGCCTTGAAGATGTCCGCGCCGCTTCGGATACCGCTGTCCATCAGCACGGGGATGCGCCCGCCGACGGCGTCGAGGACCGGCGGCAGAGCATCGAGCGTCGCAACGCCGCCGTCGACCTGGCGCCCGCCATGGTTCGACACGACGATTCCGTCGATGCCCTCGTCGACCGCGCGACGCGCGTCGTCGGGGTGCAGGATGCCCTTCAACACGATCGGCAGGCGAGTTCGCTCACGCAGGAACGGCAGGTCCTCCCAGGTGAGGGAGGGGCGCGAGTAGATCTGGATGAAGCGCTGGACCGCGGCGCGGGCGCGGCCGGAGCGAAGCGCGGGCAGGAAGCGGTCCGGGTAGTTCCTCGTGAGCTGGATCAGCGTGCGGAGCGCACCGAGCGTCGGCCTCGGCTCTGGCTGCCCTGTGTCCTCGGCGGGCTGCGTGAGCAGCTCGGTGAAGACGGGGTCGCTCGTGTACTGCGCGATGCCCATTCCGCGCAGAAACGGCAGCCACCCGAGGTCGAGGTCTTGGGTGCGCCAGCCGAGGATGGTGGTGTCGAGCGTCACCACGATGGCCTCGCAGCCGCATGCCTCCGCTCGCCGTACAAAGCTCTCGACGAGCTCGTCGCGGACGCTCCAATAGAGCTGGAACCAGCGCGGGGAGTCGCCGAGGACCCCGCTGACCTCCTCCATGGCCACGGAGGCCTGACTCGAGTAGACCATCGGCACGCCCGTGCCGCGCACGGCGCGCGCGACCGCGCGCTCGGCGTCCGGGTGCGCCATCTCGAGAACGCCGATCGGCGCGATCAGGAACGGCGCGGGGAGCGTGCGGCCGAACAGCTCGACGCTCGTATCGCGTTCTGAGACGTCGCGCAGCATCCGCGGAACGATGCGCCTGCGGTCGAACGCCGCGCGGTTCGCGCGCATGGTGGAACCCGTACCGGCCCCGCCGGCCACGTAGGCGAATGCCTCCGGCGACATCGCGTCGCGGGCGCGCTCCTCCAGGAGCGTCGCATCCGTCGGAACGCGCGGCCGCCGCCCGCTCACACCCGCGACGTAGATCGACGCCTGCTGGTCGGGGCCTCGCACGTCGCGGGTTCTATCGCAAGCTAGCCTTTCCGATCGCAGATGATCTCGACCAACCAGTTCAAGAACGGAACCCACATCGAGGTGGACGGCACGGTCTTCAAGATCGTCGAATTCCAGCACGTGAAGCCGGGCAAGGGTGGGGCGTTCGTTCGCACCAAGCTGAAGCGCGCGGATGACGGCGCCGTGATCGACAAGACGTTCCGGGCCGGTGAGAAGTTCCGGCCGGTTCGCACCGAGTCGCGGAAGATGACGTTCCTCTACTCCGACGGGACCGACGCGCACTTCATGGACTCGCAGACCTATGACCAGATGGCCGTGCCCGAGGAGGCCGTGGCCGAGTCGCTCAAGTGGGTTCTCCCCAACGAGGAGGTCGAGATCCTGTACGTGGACGACGCGCCGAGCGACGTGCAGGTGCCGAGCGCCGTCGAGATGAGCGTCGCCGAGACCGAGCCCGGGCTTCGCGGCGACACCGCCAGCGGCGGCGGCGACAAGCCGGCGACGCTCGAGTCGGGCGTCATCGTGCGGGTGCCGCTGTTCGTGAACGTGGGCGACCGGGTCCGCGTGGACACCCGCTCCGGCGAGTACGTATCGCGCGCGTGAGCGTCGGTGACGAGGCGCACTGACCAGCGACGCGCCGCCGTGGTCGCGCTCTACCAGTCCGACGTGACCGGCCGCCGCGCGCCCGACCTCGTCGAGCGCGGCGCCGGCCCGTTCACGCGCGAGCTCGTGGAGGGCGTCGAGGCCCAGCGCGAGACGCTCGACGATTCGATCGCCAGGCACGCGACCGGCTGGTCGCTCGACCGCATCGCGCCGCTCGAGCGCAACATCCTGCGCGTGGCGGTGCACGAGATGCGCAACCGGCCCGACGTGCCGGACGAGGTGGCTATCGACGAGGCTGTTGAGGCCGCGAAGGAGCTGTGCGGCGCCGACGCGCCCGGCTTCGTGAACGGCGTGCTCGGTGCTGTCCAGAGGGAGAATGGGGACCACGCGTGAACCAGCCGGATTCACTCACCACGCTCGCGGAGGAGCTCGAGTCGGTCGCCGACAAGCTGCGCGCCGATGCGATCGACTCGGATGAGGCGGCCGACCTCGTGGAGCGCTGCGCGGAGCTGGCCGGCCGGCTCGGCGCCGAGGTCGACGCGCGTGCGCGCGGGGCCGTCGAGTCGGAGGGCCAGGAGCGCCTGCTTTGACCTCTGTCGAGGCCGCCGTGTACCCCGCAGAGCTCCAGGAGAAGGTCGACAGCTATCTCGAAGCGCTGCGCTTCGCCGCCGAGCCCGGCACGGCGAAGCTCGAGGAGGCGATGCGCTACTCACTCCTCGCGGGCGGCAAGCGCATCCGGCCCGTGCTCGCGCTTGCCACCGCCGAGGCGCTCGACCGCCCGCCGGACGAGGTGCTCCCACTCGCGGCCGCGCTCGAGATGGTGCACACCTACTCGCTCATCCACGACGACCTCCCAGCCATGGACGACGACGAGCTGCGGCGCGGCAAGCCGACCTGCCACGTCGCGTTCGGCGAGGACGTGGCGATCCTCGCGGGCGACGGGCTGTTCGCCGAGGCGCTGCGCCTCGCGATGGCGGAGCAGCGGGGCGAGCCGGCGAACGTGCTCGCCGCCGTGCGCGAGATAGTGACGGCCGCCGGGACGCACGGCATGGTGGGCGGCCAGTTCCTCGACGTGGCGGGCGACGCCGCCGCCACGCGAGCGGGCGGTGCCCGCGAGCCTTCGAATATCGACCTCCGCCGCTTGCACGAGCTCAAGACGGGCGCGCTGATCGCCGCGTCCGTGGGGTGCGTGCTCGCGCTCGAGGGGGTGAGCGGACCTGCCACAATGCCGTTCCGGCGCTTCGCGGCGGAGCTCGGCGTCGTGTTCCAGATTGTCGACGACATCCTCGACGTGACGGGTGACGAAGCAGAGCTCGGGAAGCCGCGCGGCTCCGACGAGCGCCATGGCAAGGCGACCTATGTGAGTGTGTTCGGACTGGAACGGGCACGAGAGCTGGCCAAGGAGAGCCACGTTGCGGCGCGAGCCGCCCTCGCAGAGGTCGACGGGGCCACCGGACGCCTCGCGCAGATCGCCGACTACATCCTCACGCGCACCACATGACCGCCCCCAAGCTCATCGACCAGATTGACGGCCCGGCAGACCTGAAGGGCCTCGACGACGACGGGCTCGTGCAGGTGGCGCAGGAGGTGCGCGAGCTGATCATCGAGACGATCGGCGAGATCGGCGGCCACTTCGGCGCGAACCTCGGCGCCTGCGAGATCGCCGTCGCGATTCACTCGCTGCTCGACTCGCCGCGCGACAAGGTGCTCTGGGACGTTGGCCACCAGGCCTACCCGCACAAGGTGCTCACCGGGCGCCGCGACCGGCTCTCGACCATCCGGAAGTACCAGGGGCTCGCGCCCTTCTGCGCGACGCACGAGTCCGAGCACGACATCATGGGCGCGGGCCACGCATCCACGTCCGTCTCGTACGCGGTCGGCATCAAGGAGGCCATGCGCCAGGGCATCGCGCCCGACGGCAAGGTCGTGGCGGTGATCGGCGACGGCGCGCTCACCGGCGGCGTGTCGTTCGAGGCGCTGTTGAACGCGGGCGGCATGGACCTGCCGGTCGTGATCGTGGTGAACGACAACGGCATGTCGATTGCCCCGAACGTCGGCGCGCTCTCGCGGCTGTTCAACCGCATGCGCCTCAACCCGAAGCTGTACCACGCGCGCGAGGACGCGGAGGAGACGCTCACGAGGCTGCCCGCGGGGATCGGCAGCAAGATCGAACGGCTGGGCCCGATCCTGAAGGAGTCGCTGAAGGCCTACTGGGCGCCGGGGCTGTTCTTCGAGGAGCTCGACCTGGCCTACGTCGGGGTGATCGACGGGCACGACGTGAAGGCGCTTCGCCAGGCGATCGGGGAGGCGCTCGAGGCGGACCGCCCCGTTGTCGTGCACTGCAAGACAGTGAAGGGCAAGGGCTTCGTGCCGGCCGAGGAGGGCGGGCTCGAGGGCATGGAGAAGTGGCACGCCGCGAAGCCGGGCTCGATCGTGAACGGTGCGGCGGCGCCGAAGAAGGTGAGCGCGAAGGCGGCGAAGTCGCCTCCTCCTCAGTACACGACGGTCTTCGGCGAGGCGCTCGTGGAGGAGTGCCGCCGTGACGACCGCGTCCTGGGCATCACCGCGGCCATGAACTCGGGCACCGGGCTGAACCTGCTCCAGAAGGCGATGCCCGAGCGCTACTACGACGTGGGCATCGCGGAGCAGCACGCCGTGCTGTTCGCCGCCGGGCTGGCACTCGAGGGCGCCAAGCCGGTCGCCGCGATCTACTCCACCTTCCTCCAGCGCGGCTACGACCAGATCGTCCACGACGTCTGCCTTCAGAAGCTGAACGTGGTCTTCGCGATGGATCGCGCCGGCCTGGTGGGCGACGACGGGCCCACGCACCACGGCGCCTTCGACATCTCATACCTGCGCTGCCTGCCGCACATGGTGCAGATGGCGCCGCGCGACGAGGCGGCGCTCGTGAACATGCTGCACACCGCGCTTCTCTACGACGACGGGCCGGTCGCGTTGCGCTACCCGCGCGGCGAGGCCGAGGGCGTGCCGCTCCCGGCGCGGCCGGAGCCGATCGAGATCGGCCGCGGCGAGCTGCTGCGCGAGGGCGACCGCGTGGCGCTGCTCGGCTACGGCTACGGGGTCAGCGTCGCGCTCGGCGCCGCGGACCGGCTGCTCGAGGACCACGGCCTCGACGTCACGGTCGCGGACGCGCGCTTCGCGAAGCCGCTCGACGCTGCGCTGGTCGAGCGCCTGGCCGCGGAGCACGAGCTGCTCGTTACCGTCGAGGAGAACGTCCTGGCCGGCGGCTTCGGCTCCGGCGTGCTGGAGCACCTCGGCGACCGCGACCAGCTCGGGAGCACCCGCGTGCTGCGCGTCGGGCTGCCCGACCGCTACGTGACGCACGGCAAGCCCGCGCTGCTCCGCGAGGAGGTGGGCCTGACGCCCGCCGCGGTCGCCGACCGGGTGGCCCAGGCCGTGCTCGAGCCCTCGCTGGCCTGAGATCGTCGGTGCGCCGCGGGCACCGCCCGCGGCTTCCGCTGGGCTACCAGCGGGCGAGGCTCGTGTCCGCCTCGAGCCGCAGCGCCAGCGCGGTGAGCAGCCGGATCACGGCCTCGACGTCGGCGAGGTCCACGACCTCGACCGGCGAGTGCATGTAGCGCAGCGGGATCGACACCACCGCCACGGGCACTCCCTCGCGGCTCAGGTGCACGGCGTCCGCGTCCGTGCCGGTGCGGCTGCCGGCGGCCTCGGTGGAGCATTCGATTCCCTCGGCGGCCGCGACCTCGTCGAGCAGGTCGTTCACGGCGCGGTTCACGATCGCCCCGCGCGTGATCACGGCCCCGGCGCCCAGCCCGTGCTCGCCCACCTCGCCGGCGTCCACACCGGGAGCGTCGGTGGCGTGCGTCACGTCCACCACCACGGCGAGGTCCGGCTCCAGCCCGTACGCCATCACCCGCGCCCCGTGGGCGCCTATCTCCTCCTGCACGGCCGCGACGCCGGCCACGGGCCCGGCGTTCCCACCGGCCTCCTTCACCCGACGGGCCACCTCGATCGCGACGTACACCCCGAGCCGGTTGTCGAGCGCGCGCGAGGCGAGGCGGCCGTTCGGCAGCTCGAGCGGCTCGGCGGCGATCACGATCTGGTCGCCGACGGCCACCAGCGAGCGGGCCTCGTCGCCGTCCTTCGCGCCGATGTCCACGTGGAGGTCCTTCAGGCGCATCGCCTTCTTGCGCTCCTCGGCGTCCGTGAGGTGCGGCGGCTTGCGGCCGACCACCCCCGGCACGATCCCCTCGCGGGTGTGGACCTCCACCCGCTGCCCCACGAGCACCTGAGGATCCCAGCCGCCCGACTGGACGACGTGGAGGAAGCCCTTCTCGCTCACGTGGCTCACGAGGAGCGCGATCTCGTCGATGTGACCGACGACCGCCATCAGCGGGGCGTCGCCGGCGCCGGACACCCGGGCGACCGTCGTGCCGAGCCTGTCCGTCGTCACCTCGTCGGCGAACGCCTCGGCCGCCTCGCGCCACACGCGCGCCGGACGGCGCTCGTGCCCTGGCGGGCCGGGCGCGGTCAGCAGTTTCTGGAGCAGGTCTGGGACGGACACCGGCGAGAGGCTAGCGCCGCTGAACGGACGGCTCGACCGTCATCGAGCAGTTCAGCGTGTTGGCGATGAAGCAGTGCTCGTGCGCGGTGTCCAAGAGCCTGCGAACGCGCTCCTCGCTCGCGTCGCCTTCCACCGTGACCCGCGGCCTCAGCGTGATGTCGGTGATCCGCACCGGCTCATCGTCCTCCGGCATCAGCGCGGATGCATCGTCGTCGTAGGCCACGACGTCGATACGCGCCTTCGCGGCGAGGTGCAGGAACCACAGCATCTGGCACGAGGACGCGGCCATCAGGAGCAGCTGCTCGGGATTGAGGATCGCGGGGTCGCCCTTCGACTCGCCGGTCGTCACGCGCACCTCCTGCTCGGCGGGCGGAGCCGTCACCGCATGCGTGCGGTCGTAGTGCTCCCAGCCGAGGCCCGTCGATCCCGTCCAGTGAAGCCTTGTCTCGTAGCGATGCGCGGCGATCCGTGGAGAATAGGAGCGTGTCGAACGTCGAGCTGGTGCAATCGAGCCTCGAGGCCTTCGGCCGGGGGGATTTCGATGCCGCCCTCGAGGCCTTCGACCACGACGTCGAGTGGCAGACGGCCGACGACGAGCCGGACACGCACACGTACATCGGCGTTCCCGCTATACGCCGCTTCGCGGAGCACCTCGCGGACCCGTGGAAGGACCGCTTCGGGCCGGCCATCGAGTTCCAGGACTTCATCGACTGCGGCGATTGGGTCGTGGCCCCGTGGACCGGCCGCGTGCACGGTCACGGGAGCGGCATCGAGATCGAGATCTCGGAGACCTACGCGGTGCTGGTGCGCGACGGCCGCATCGCGCGTGTCGTGGAGTACCGCACGGCGGAGGAGGCGCTGGAAGCGGTCGCCCGATGAGAAACGGCCCCGCTGGGAGGCGGAGCCGTTCTCGAGGGAGGAGTGATGCGTATGTGGTGTGTGAGAGGAAGTCCTAGGCGGTGCCCGCGCTGTAGCGGGTGACCGTGGTGGAGACGAGAGCCGCCAGCCCCGTGCCCGCGAACAGGAACATCGCCTCGGTCTGGCCGGCGAGCGCGTAGATCAGGGCGCACACCAGCAGGCCGAGCGCGAGGCCGCGGTCGTAGGTCGCCTGGGCGGACAGCGGCAGGCTGCCGCGGCCGCCGGGCTCGGTGCCGGCCAGGCCGAGCGCGATCGCGAGGGAGCCGACGAGCACGCCGGTTACCAGCGGGGCGGCGTCGAGCCCGAGCAGGAACGGGACGGCGATCAGGACGCTGCCGGCCGCCATGAGGGTGGCGGCGCGGACTGCGTGGGACATGATGTGCGTCCGGCTCATCTCATTCTGAAGCTACCCCTCGTGCGACCGGCATGTGTGAGGTGGATCACACACCTCCCCGCTACGCTCCGCCGGTGGCCAAGCGGCGGCTCGACACCCTGCTCGCCGAGCGTGGTCTCTATGAATCGCGCTCGCGTGCCGCCGCGGCGGTGATCGCCGGCGACGTCCGCGTGGGCGGCCGCCCGGCCCGCAAGCCGGGCGAGCTTGTGCCCGACGAGGCCGACGTCGCGGTTGCCGAGGCCCCGCCGTTCGTGTCACGCGGGGGCGTGAAGCTCGCGAACGCCCTCGACGCCTTCGGGATCGATCCGGCGGGCCGGCGGGCGCTCGACGTGGGCGCCTCCACCGGCGGCTTCACGGACTGCCTGCTCCAGCGCGGCGCGGCGAGCGTGATCGCGCTCGACGTGGCCTACGGCGCGCTCCACTGGCGGCTGCGCAACGACGAGCGCGTGACCGTGATCGAGCGCACCAACGCCCGCGCAGTCGAGCCCGAGGCACTGCCGTACCGGCCGGACCTGATCGTCGCGGACCTCTCGTTCATCTCGCTCACCAAGGTATTCCCCGCGGTCGTGGCCGCCACCGCCCCGCGCTTCGACCTGCTCGCGATGGTGAAGCCCCAGTTCGAGGTTGGGCGCGAGCGCGTCGGCAAGGGCGGAGTGGTGCGCTCGGCCGAGGACCGGCGCGCCGCGCTGGTGGCCGTGGGCGAGCACGCGCGCGACGAGCTCGGGCTGTCCGTGCTCGGCTTCGCGCCGTCCGGGCTGCCGGGCCCGGCCGGCAACCGCGAGACGTTCGCCTGGCTCGCCGAGCCGGGCCGCGAGGGTTCGGTGGAGGACCTCGAGGCCGCCGCGCGAAGGGCCGAGCCGTGACGATCACGGTCTTCACGCACAAGCGCCCCGAGGACACGGGCGCAGCGCTCGAGCGCGTAATCGAGCTGGCGCGCGAGGCCGGCGAGGAGGTGCGCCTGCCGCGCGGGGAGGCCGACAAGCACGGGATCGAGGCGGCGGACGGCCTGGCCGTCGTCGACAACGCGGCGGCGGACACCGACCTCGCCCTGGTGCTCGGCGGCGACGGCAGCATCCTCTCGACCCTGCGGCTGTTCGCGGGGACGGACGTGCCGGTGTTCGCTGTCAACTTCGGCGCGATCGGGTTCCTCGCAACCGTCGAGCCGGACGAGCTCGACGACGGGATCGGCCTCGCCCTGGAGAGGAAGTTCGACCTGATGCCGCTGCCGGCGCTCGTCGCCACGACCTCGGACGGGGACGAGGTGGCGATGAACGACATCTCGTTCCACCGCCGCCAGAACGGGCGAGTGGCGGAGCTGGCGTACTCGGTCCAGGGCGAGCAGCTCGGGGAGGTTCGCTGCGACGGGCTCGTGGTCTCAACGCCGGCGGGCTCGACCGGCTACAACCTCGCGAACGGCGGGCCGGTCCTGGCGTGGGGAGTCGAGGGCTTCGTGGTCTCGTTCATCGCGCCGCACACGCTCACCGCGCGCGCGCTGGTGGTGGCCCCGGGCGACACGCTCACCGTCACGAACCGCTCGCGCGGCGAGGACGTGGACATGACCACCGACGGCCAGCCGGTGTGCACGCTGCCCAAGGAGGGCAGCATGGACATCCGCTTCCGGGCCGGCCAGGCTCAGCTCGCGCAGCTGCCGGGCGCGAGCTTCTACCACCGCCTGCGCGACAAGTTCGGCCGGCTCGCCTACTAGCGCGCAACGCGGCCCGCCGCTCCGTCGGGTCACGCTGGTAAACCTGCACGGTGCTGCTCGAGCTGCGCATAGAGAACCTGCTCCTGATCGAGCGGGCCGAGCTGCGGCCGGGCGAGGGGCTGACGGCGATCACGGGCGAAACCGGGGCGGGGAAGACCGTCCTCGCGCACGCGCTCGACCTGCTGCTGGGCGGGAAGCCGCGCTCGGGGATAGTCAGGCCGGGCGCGCCGGAGGCGTACGTGGAGGGAGTCTTCGAGCTGCCGCCGGGGTTGATGGACGAGCCGGAGCTCGTGGACCTGCGCGAGCGCGTGGGCGAGGAGCTCGACGAGATCGTGCTTGCGCGGCGCGTGAGCGACGGCGGCCGGACGCGAGCCTTCGTGCAGGGGCGCTCGGCAACGGCGGCGGACCTCCGCGTGCTCGGCGGGCGGCTCGTGGCGTTCTTCGGCCAGCACGAGCACCGGCGTCTGGCGCTCGCCTCGGCGCAGCTTGACCTGCTCGACGGGTTCTGCGGGCGCGAGCAGCTCGAGCTGCGCGCCTCGCTGGGTGCCGCGCACGCGCGGATGCGCGAGCTCGAGCGCGCTCTGGCCGACCTCCGCGAGCGCGCCGGCACGCGCGACCGCGACCTCGACCTGCTCGCGTTCGAGATCGAGGAGATCGACGCACTCGACCCGACCGAGGAGGAGAGGGAGTCGCTGGTGGCGGAGCGCGCCCGCCTGCGCCAGCTCGACGGCCTGCTGGCCGCCTCCGGCGCGGGCGCGGAGGCGATCGCGCCGAGCGGGGAGGGTCTCGGGGTGGCCGGGCTGCTCGCGGCCGCCGAGGCTTCGTCCCAATCGGTTTCGGATGCGGATGCGGAGATGGCGGCGCTCGCGCAGCGCCTCACCGCGCTGCGCCTGGAGGCGGAGGATCTCGGCGTCGAGCTGCGCCGCTACGCCGACTCGCTGGAGGCCGAGCCCGGGCGGCTCGACGTCGTGGAGGAGCGCCTCGAGCTCTACGACCGGCTCGAGCGCAAGCACGGCGGGAGCGTCGCGGCGGTGCTCGCGCACGCGGAGGCCTGTCGGACCGAGCGAGCCCGCCTGGAGCAGGCCGAGGTGGAGACCGAGAGGGCGGAGGCCGCGCTCGCCGAGGCGCGGGCCGGGCGTGACAGGCTGGCAGCGAAGGTCACGGAGGCGCGACGGAAGGGCGCCCCCGCCCTGGCCGCCGCCGTGAAGGGCGAACTGGCCAGCTTGGCGATGGAGGGCGCTTCCTTCGAGGTGGTGCTCGAGGCCAGGGAGGAGGTCGGCCCGACCGGCGCCGAGCGCGTCGAGTTCCTGCTCGGGCCCAACCCGGGCGTGCCCGCGGCGCCTATCCGCGAGGCGGCGTCGGGCGGCGAGCTCTCCCGCGTGATGCTCGCGCTCATGACCGTGGCCGGCGCGGGCGAGTCGCGCACGATCGTGTTCGACGAGGTGGACGCGGGAGTCGGCGGGCAGACGGCGCGTGCGGTCGGCGAGCGGCTGAGGACGCTCGGCGAGGGCCGGCAGGTGCTCTGTATCACCCACCTGCCGCAGATCGCGGCGCTGGCGAGCGCGCACTTCCGCATCGAGAAGTCGGCCGAGACGGACACCGCGCTTACGACAGTCGAGGCGCTCAAGGGCGACGGCGTGGTGGCGGAGCTCTGCCGGATGCTCGGCGCGGAGGCGTCGGATACGGCCGCCCGCCGACACGCCGAGGAGCTCCTTGCCGCGGCCTAGGGCGTCGTCCGCCGGGTGGACGAGTACACTCGACTTCCCAGAGACTTGATGCCCGAGAGCCGCCCGGAAACCCGCTTCATCTTCGTCACCGGCGGCGTCGTCTCCGCACTCGGGAAGGGCATCGCCGCGGCCTCGCTGGGTCGGCTGCTGGTCGCTCGCGGGCTGTCCGTGACGATCCAGAAGTTCGATCCGTACATCAACGTCGACCCGGGCACGATGAGTCCGTTCCAGCACGGCGAGGTGTTCGTCACCGAGGACGGCGCCGAGACGGACCTGGACCTCGGCCACTACGAGCGCTTCACGGACACGAACACGAGCCGCGCCTCCAACGCCACGGCGGGCGCGATCTACAACTCGGTGATCCGGCGCGAGCGCCGCGGCGACTACCTCGGCGGCACCGTACAGGTGATCCCGCACATCACGGACGAGATCAAGAACCGCATCAAGCTGGTCGCGGAGTCCGCCGACGTGGACATCGTCATCACCGAGATCGGCGGCACCGTCGGCGACATCGAGTCGCTGCCGTTCCTCGAGGCGCTGCGCCAGTTCCACTCCGACACCGGGCGCGAGCGCTGCATGTTCGTGCACCTGACGCTCGTCCCGTTCCTCGGCAACGCCGGCGAGCTGAAGACGAAGCCCACGCAGCACTCCGTCCAGGAGCTGCGCAGGATCGGCATCCAGCCCGACATGGTCATGTGCCGCTCCGAGGGGCAGCTCGGCAACGACATCCGCGAGAAGATCGCGCTGTTCGCCAACCTGCCGGTGAGCTCAGTGGTGTCGGCGCGCGACGTGGACTCGATCTACAAGGTGCCGCTCGAGTTCGCCCGCGAGGGCGTGGACGAGGTCGTGCTGAAGCACTTCGGGATCGAGCTGCCCCCGCCGGACCTGACCGACTGGGAGGGGCTGGTCGAGCGCGTCGAGTCGGCCACGGACCCGGTCCGGATCGCGATGGTCGGGAAGTACAACCAGCTCGCCGACGCGTACATGTCGGTGATCGAGGCGCTGAACCACGCCGGCTCGCATCACGGGGGCCGGGTGGAGGTCGTGTGGGTCGACAGCGAGCGGCTCACGGACGGCGAGGTGGGCCAGGAGCTCGCCACCTGCGACGGCATCCTCGTGCCGGGCGGCTTCGGCGTCCGCGGCATCGAGGGGAAGATCCAGGCGGCGCGCTACGCGCGCGAGAACGAGGTGCCCTACCTCGGCATCTGCCTCGGCATGCAGATCGCCGTGGCGGAGTTCGCGCGGCACATGGCCGGCATGGACGGCGCGAACTCCACCGAGTTCGACCCCGAGACGCCCTACCCGGTGATCGACCTCCTTCCGGAGCAGAAGGAGGTGCGCGACATGGGCGGCACGATGCGCCTGGGCGCGGATCCCGTGAAGCTTCACGAGGGCACGCGCGCCCGCGAGATCTACGGCGATGCGGTGATCTACGAGCGCCACCGCCACCGCTATGAGGTGAACAACCACCTGCGCAAGCGGCTGGAGCACGCCGGCCTCGTGTTCAGCGGCACCTCGCCGGACGATCGCCTCGTGGAGGTCATAGAACTGCCCGAGCACCCCTTCTTCGTGGCCTCCCAGTACCACCCCGAGTTCAAGTCGCGCCCGCTGCGCCCCCAGCCGCTGTTCCGCGACTTCGTCGGAGCGGCGCTCGAGCGCGCCCGCGACCGCGGCCCCGCCGAGCGGGCGCCCGAGGTCGAGCCGGAGATCCGCGCCGAGTCGCGCGCTTAGCCGGCCGCGCCCTTCGCGCGCTTCGCCTTCCGCGGCGCCGGCTGCTGCGCCGGGGGCAGGCTGAACGACCCGCTCTCGGCGTCGCGCAGCGTCTCGGGCGGGACGGTGATCGTCCTGCTCAGGTAGCGCGGGAGCTGCTCACCCGGGTCGCCCTGGATCGTGTCGGGGCGCGTGTACGTGAGGAACGGCAGCGTCACCGAACCGCCGACGACCTGGACGCTGTCGAACACCGGCACGTGCTGCCACCAGTCGCGGTTCGCGTCGGTTACCCGGACGGCTATCCGGTGCCCGGCGGGGATCTTCCAGTCCGCCGACCAGAGATCGAGCGTCTTCTCGCCGCTCGAACGGGCGAGGAAGCCCTGACGCGTGATCAGCGGACCGGTCCCGGATTCGTCCAGCTCGTACACGTCGACTACGAGGTTCGCGTTAGGCCGGCTCGTCGCGACGTCCACCACGGCCTGGCCGGAGCCGGCGAGGTGCGCGTCGTGCGGGAGCGGGGGCGAGATCGTCCACACGCCCGCGGCGTCGCCGCCGGTCGCGTTGCCCTGGCCGTCGTCGCTATAGCTGCCGGTGCGCAGCCGCGAGGTGTAGCGCGCGGCGTCGAGCGGCGGCCAGACGTCCTCGCCGCGCCACTTCCCGTCGTTCGTCTGGACGGCGATCATCGGGTCCGTCACGCTCGGCGTCGTTCCCTTCAGGAAGCGGTCGTAGAAGCGCATGACCTCGTCGAAGAAGCCCGCGCGCCCCATCAGGAGGCGGCCGTCCTCGTCGGTCTCGTTCCCGCGCACGTGGTCCCACGGGCCGAGCCAGGCGCGCTCGGAGCCGGTGTGGTTGTCCATGTACTGGGCCAGGCCGTCCGCGACCGTGTTGTTCTCGGTCAGCCCCTGCGTGAGGAAGAGAGGCACGTCGGAGCCTGCCGCGCCGGGGATCAGGTTTCGCTGGCGCCAGTACTCGGAGTAATGGTCGTTGTTGCCGGCCTGGTCGGCCCAGTTCAGCACCGGGCAGCCCGGGCGTGCGGTGCTGTCCGCGCCGCTTGCGCTGTACATCGGGTCGTCGAGCGCGGGCCCGGGCGTCAGGTCGATCGCGTCGTACAGCGCGGGCGTGAGCACCGCGTTCAGCCGCGGGATGCCGTCGCCGTAGAGGTAGCGGTACAGGTCGTAGACCGGCTCCTGCGAGACCACGGCCTCGAGGCCGGGCACGCGGTGATTCACGCCGACCAGCCCGGTCACGCCGTCGTACGACTTGCCGTACATGCCGACCTTCCCGGTGGACCAGGGCTGCGAGGCCGCCCACGTGATCGCGTTCACGACGTCCGACTGCTCGCCCGGCCCGCCCCAGTCGAGGCAGCCGGTGGAGCCGCCGAAGCCGCGCAGGTCGACCATCACGAAGGTGTAGCCGCGCTCCATCAGGTCGGCGCCCTCGATGAGGTCGTGGAAGCGATCCGAGGGTCCCTCGGACGGCCCCACGGGGTCGTACGACGTGCCCTGCGCGGGGCCCACCGCGCCGGTCTGGCCGGAGTGGCCGAAGTACGGGCCCACGGACAGGATCACAGGGGTCCTCGTGCCCTCGGGGAGACCCTCGGGTCGCAGGATGTCGGCGTGCAGCTGCACGCCGTCCGACGACGGGATCGTGGCCTCGGTCCAGTCGGCGCCCTCGGGCACCGGGGCGGCGGAGGCAGCGGCGGGGAACGCAAGCACGGCGAGGATGGCCACGAAGCTGAGACGTGATCGCATGAACGCTGTAACGAGCAGCGCGGCGGTTACTTGCGGGGGCGGTAGCGTTCCTGGCGTGATCCACGCGGCCTCAACGGAGGAGCGCGAGCGGCTCCTCGCCGACTTCATCCGGCTCTGCCAGATCGAGAGCCCCTCGGGACGGGAGCGCGCGCTGGCGGACGCCCTGATCGAGGACCTGCGCGGCCTGGGGCTCGAGCCGGAGGAGGACGACACCGGAGCGGCAACGGGCTCGGACGCGGGCAATGTGTACGCGCGCGTCCCCGGGCCCGAGGGCGCGCCGACGATCCTGCTCTGCGCCCACATGGACACCGTTCCGCTCGACGGCCCGGTGGAGGTGATGAGCCAGGACGGGCTGCTCTCCAACCGGCACGAGGCGATCCTCGGCGCCGACAACAAGGCCGCGATTGCCACGATCATCGGCGCGGTCCGGCGCCTGGTGCGCGCGGGCGACCCGCCCGCCGGCATCGAGCTGCTGTTCACGACAGGCGAGGAGCAGGCGCTCAAGGGCGCGAAGGCGTTCGACATGGGCCGCCTCTCCGCCGACTACGGCTACGTCTTCGATCACGCCACGCCGATCGGCGAGGTGGTGCTCGCGTCGCCGACGTACTACTCGCTCCGGGCGAGCTTCAAGGGGCAGGCCGCCCACGCGGGCATCCGTCCCGAGGCCGGGCACAACGCGATCGCCGCCGCGGCGCGGGCGGTCGCCGCGATGAAGCTCGGGCGGCTGGACGAGGGGACCACCGCAAACGTGGGCCTGATCAAGGGCGGCACGAACGCGAACGTGGTGGCGGAGCGCTGCAACGTGGACCTCGAGGCGCGCAGCCTCGACGCGGAGCGCGCCGGCGAGGTGGTGAGCGAGATGGTGGACGCTCTCGCGGAGGCGGCCACCGACCTCGAGTGCGACGTCGAGACCTCGGTGGAGCGCCTGTTCCGGGGCTACAGGCTGCCGCGCACCACGCCGGCCGTCGAGGTGGCGGCGGCCGCGCTCCAGGAGCATGGCCTCGAGCCGGTCTACATCAACACCGGCGGCGGGAGCGATGCCAACGTCTTCGTCGCGGCCGGCCTGACCGTGGTGAACCTGGCGAACGGCACCGAGGGCAACCACCAGCCCGACGAGTCGGTGACCGTGGACGCGCTCGAGCGCATGCTGGAGATCACCGTCTCGCTCATCACCCAGGCGCCGCGCCTGGCCGCGCAGGTCACGCTCGGGGACGCGTGAAGCGGGTCGGCGGCGAGGTCGTCTGGGAGGGCCGCATCGGGAAGGTGCGCGTGGACCGCTTCCGGTACGAGGACGGCGAGGAGGCCGAGCGCGAGATCGTGGAGCACCCGGGCGCTGTCGGCGTCGTGGCCCACGACGGCGAGACGCTCTACCTCGTCAGGCAGCCGCGCGAGGCGGTGAACGAGCCGGCGCTGCTCGAGCTGCCCGCCGGCAAGCTCGACGAGGAGGGGGAGAGCCCGCTCGACACGGCGCAGCGCGAGCTCGCGGAGGAGATCGGGAAGGGCGCCCGCGCCTGGCAGCACCTGACGAGCTTCTACACCTCGCCCGGCTTCGCGGACGAGGAATGCCACCTCTTCATGGCCACCAACCTCTACGACGAGCCGGCCGAGACCGACGAGAACGAACGCATCCAGGTCGTGGAGGTGCCGCTGACGCAGCTCGACAGGGTGATCCGCGACTGCCGCGACTCGAAGACGCTCGTGGGCCTGCTCTGGCTGCGGGCGTTCCTGTGCAGGACGGAGGGATGAGGGACGGCCGCTTGAAGAGTCGACCGTGGCCGCCATCGAGAAGCCTGTCGTCGAGCGCCGGTTCGAGCATCTGGTTCTGGACTTCCTCGCCTATCTGGAGTTCGAGCGCGGGCTGGCGCGCAACACGCTCGACGCCTACCGGACCGACCTGCTCCAGTTCGGGCGCTTCCTGGAGGCGCGCGAGGCCTCCGCGCTGGACGCGGGTCCGGCCGATGTCTCGGACTTCCTCCAGCTGCTCGCGACCGGCGACGGCGAGAAGCCGCCGGCGTCGCCCGCGACGATCCACCGCAAGAGCGCCTGCCTGAGGTCGTTCTACCGGCACCTCCGCCGGGACGGCCTGCTCGACACGGATCCCACCGCCACGCTCAGCACGCCGCGGCGCTCGCGCAAGCTGCCGCAGGTGCTCACCCGCGGCGAGATCGAGCGGCTCCTGTCGCAGCCGCGTGGCACGCAGCCGGCCTCGCTGCGCGACCGCGCGCTGCTCGAGGTGATGTATGCCTGCGGCCTGCGCGCGTCCGAGGCGATCGGCCTGGAGCTGATGGACGTGGACGTTCAGGAGGGCCTGCTGCGGGCACGCGGCAAGGGCTCGAAGGAGCGGATTGTCCCGATCGGCCAGGCGGCGCTGAAGGCGCTCCGGACCTACCTGGAGCGGGGAAGACCCGCCCTCGTCAAGGGCGCGCCGGAGGCGCACCTGTTCGTGAACTTCCGCGGCGGCCAGCTCACTCGCCAGGGCCTTTACAAGATCGTCCGCCGCCACGCACTCACCGCGGGGCTGGCGGACCGCATGAGCCCGCACACGCTCCGCCACACTTTCGCGACGCACCTGCTGGCCGGCGGCTGCGACCTGCGCTCCGTTCAGGAGATGCTCGGCCATGCGGACGTCTCGACGACGCAGCTCTACACGCACCTCTCCAGCGAGCGGCTGAAGGACGTGTACTTCCGTGCGCACCCACGTGCTAGAACCGACGTGAGTGCCGGAACTACCTGAGGTCGAGACAATCCGAAGGCAGCTCGCTCCCGCGCTGGAGGGGCAGCGTCTCGAGAGCATCGACGTGTTGGATCCGCGGTGGTCGGATCCGGCCCCGGCCGAGGCCGTGTCCGATGCCTTGAATGGGCGGCGCATCGAGCGGCTGTGGCGGCGAGGCAAGTACCTCGTGATGAGCTTCGAGGACGACGTTCATCTCGTCATGCACCTTCGGATGACCGGGAATCTCCTCCTGGCCGACGACGAGCCGAAGCACACGCGAGTGCGCATGAGGCTCTCCGACGGGACAAAGCTCCTGTTCGTCGACGTGCGCCGCTTCGGCACCGGTGACGTGCTGCTGGGGAGCGACGCGCTCGCCGAGTACTTCGCCTCACGGCTCGGCGTGGAGCCGCTGAGCACCGACTTCACCGCCGAGGCGCTGCGCGACCAGGCACGCGGCCGCAAGCAGCCGGTGAAGGCGTTCCTGCTGAACCAGGAGCGGGTGGCGGGGGTGGGCAACATCTACGCGGACGAGGCGCTGTTCCGGGCGAAGATCCATCCGCTCCGCCCGGTGGGCACGTTGCGGAAGCCCCAGATCGCGGCGCTGAGGGACGCGGTGGTGGAGTCCCTCAACGCCGGCATCGACGCAAAGGGCGCCTCGATCGACGACTACCGGCACGTGGACGGCGCGCGCGGCAGCTTCCAGGACCGCTTCCTGGTCCACCTGCGCAAGGGAGAGCCCTGCGTCCGCTGCGGAACCCCGATCGAGAAGATGAGGGCAGCCGGCCGCGGCACCTACGTCTGTCCGCGCTGCCAGCGCCGGCCGCGGGGCCACGGACGGCAACGACAGCGGTAAAGCGGTGGGGTTGGGCGTTTTTCCTTTCCATATGGCAATGAAAAGCGCCCCGCCCCATACGGGGACCTGCCGAATGCCGTCGTTCGCTGCGGAGCTAGGCGGCCAGCAGGGACGCGAGCGTCCCCGCGCGGTCCGCCTCCAACAGCTCGCGGAAGCCGCCGATCGCTCGCCGGCCGACCACGATCTGGGGGAAGGTCATCTGGCCGGTCAGGGCCACCAGCTCGGCGCGGCCATCGGGGTCCTTCGCGAGGTTGACCTCGCGGAAGCCGACGCCGCGTGTCTCCAGCAGCGACTTCGCCTGCCGGCAGAAGCCGCAGGGCTCGGTGGTGTAGAGCACGACCCCGTTCTCGTCCGCCATCCCGATCAAAGTGTATTTACCCCCATGCCGGGCTCTTTCAAGACAGAGGCGATCGTGCTGCGCTCGATTCGCTACGGCGAGGCCGACCGCGTACTTCACCTCTACACGGCCGACCACGGCCGCTTGGGCGCCGTCGCGAAGGGCGTCCGGCGCGTGAAGTCGCGGCTGGGCGGCCGGCTCGAGCCGCTCAGCCGGGTCCGGCTCGTGCTGCACCAGGGGCGCGGCGAGCTCTGCACGGTCAGCCAGGCCGACACCGTCCACGCCCACGCCGGCCTGCGCGAGCGCCGCGCCACGCTCGAGCGCGGCGCGCAGGCGTGCGAGGCCGTCCTGCGGCTGCTCGACTCCACCGAGCCGAACCGCCCCGCCTACAACCTGCTCTGCAACGAGCTGGCGCTGCTCGACGCGGATCCCGCGAACGCCGGCCGCGCCCAGGCGCTCGCCTTCCGGCTCAAGCTGCTGCTGGCCGCGGGGTTCGCGCCGGAGCTCGCGTCGTGCGCCGCCTGCGGCGAGGCGGAGCACCTCGGCGCGTTCTCACCCAGCGCCGGCGGGATCGTCTGCGCGGGCTGCGAGGCGGGCTCGTTCCCGCTGGGCGAGGAGGCGCACGCCTTCCTCGTGAACGTGCTCGCTCGCCCGCTCGC
>DASSVP010000153.1:0-4839 GCA_035705985.1 Thermoleophilaceae bacterium | reverse complement strand
GCTCGACTTCGCCGGAATCGCGGCCGCCGGCGCGCAGCACGACGTCCTGCTCCTGTTCGGGCTCGCGATGCTGATCGCGGGGCTGAGCTTCAAGGCGTCCGCCGCGCCGTTCCACCAGTGGACGCCGGACGTCTACGAGGGCGCCCCCACGCCGATCACCACGTTCATGGCGGTCGCGACGAAGGCGGCGGCCTTCGCGGTGATCATCCGCCTGTTCGACCACGCGCTCGGGCTCGCGCAGCTCGACTGGGGCCCGGCGCTGGCCGTGCTCGCCGCGGTGACCATCGTGATCGGGAACGCCGGGGCGATCGCGCAGCGCTCGCTCAAGCGCATGCTCGCGTGGTCGAGCGTCGCCCAGGCCGGCTACCTGCTGGCCGGAGTCGTCGTGGCCAGCGAGCTGGGCGTGCGGGCGACAGCGTTCTACCTCGCCGTCTACCTGGCGATGAACGTGGCGGCCTTCGCCGTGGTCGTCGCGCGCGAGCGCGTCTCCGAGCACGGCGACGACCTCCGCTCGTTCGAAGACCTCGGCCGGAGCTCGCCCTGGCTGGCCTGGCCGATGACGATCGCGATGCTCTCGCTCGCGGGCTTCCCCGCCACGGGCGGCTTCATCGGCAAGTTCTTCCTGATCGACGCGTCCGTGGAGGGCGACTACACCTGGCTCGGCATCGCGATCGTCGTGGGCTCGGTGATCTCGCTCGTCTACTACCTGCGCGTGATCGCCGTGATGTGGATGGGCCGCTACGAGGTCGAGCTGCCGACCGTGCCGGCGCGCCGCGTGCGGCCGGCGGCCGGCTGGTCGCCGGAGGCCGACGCCCGCGCGCAGCCCGAGGTCGTCGCCGTGGCGGTACTCGCGGCGGCGGCAACGATCGTCCTCGGCATCGTGCCTGACCCGCTGTTCGACGTCGCGCGCGACGTGTCGAGCTCGCTGCCGCGCCTGCGTTAACTCTCCCGTATTTCACCCTCGCGGCACTTGACACGAGCCGCGCGCGGGTTTAGGTTGCGCGGAACAGCGTTCGACATTATCGAATCGAGGTCGGACGCGAGAGGAGGAGAAGTGGAAGAGCATTCCCTGTCCCAGCGTGTTCTCGCAGAGACCCTGGGCACCGCCCTGCTCGTTCTCGTTGGCCCCGGCTCCGTCGTCGCCACGCTCGTTCTGGCCGGCGAGAAGGTGCCCGCGATCGACGGGTCCGACCTGCTCGGCATCTCGTTCGCCTTCGGGCTCGTGATCACCGCGCTCGTGTACGCGATCGGCAAGGTCTCGGGCTGTCACATCAACCCGGCCGTAACCTTCGCGCTCGCTGCCACCAAGCGCTTCCCCTGGCGCGAGCTGCCGCACTATTGGGGCGCGCAGCTCGTGGGCGGCACGCTCGGAGCATTCGGCATCTGGGCGCTGTTCACCCAGACCGGCATCGACATGGGCCT
Organism: Thermoleophilaceae bacterium; assembly: GCA_035705985.1. GTDB lineage: Bacteria > Actinomycetota > Thermoleophilia > Solirubrobacterales > Thermoleophilaceae > JACVRW01. The sequence goes on along the minus strand of DASSVP010000153.1, from coordinate 3,417 downwards.
TGGGCAGGCGTCCTTCAACGAGGACACCTACTCCTGGGGCACCGCGATCTTCGCCGAGTTCATCGGCACGGCCATCCTGATGCTCGCGATCCTCGGGATCGTCGACGCCCGCTCCCCCGGCGACTTCGCCGGCATCGTGATCGGCGGCGTCGTTGTGGCGATCATCATGGTCATCGGACCGATCACGGCCGCGTCGCTCAATCCGGCTCGCGCCTTCGGGCCGGAGCTGGTCGCCGCCATCGGCGGCGGTGAGACGCAGTGGAACCAGATCATCCCGGTCTACATCCTGCCCGGGCTGGCGGGCGCCGCGGCTGCCGCGTTCGCGTACGACTACCTCGCGACGCCGCGCAAGGTCGCGCGGCCGATCAAGGAAGCGGTCACCCATCCCGACCCCGTCGAAGCCCTCGCGGCGAAGTAGAGAGGAGCCAAAGACAATGGCTACTGTCGCCACACCGATGAAAAAGCTCCTCAACGACCCCGCTGAGGTGGTGAAGGAGTCGCTGGCCGGGCTGGCCGCCGCGCACGGGGGCCTCGTCCGCTACGACGCCGAGGCCCAGATCCTGGTTCGAGCGAATCCGGCGGCCGATAAGGTCGGACTGATCTCCGGCGGCGGTTCGGGTCACGAGCCGATGCACGGCGGGTTCGTCGGGCCCGGGATGCTCGACGCGGCCTGCCCCGGCGAGGTCTTCACCTCGCCGGTGCCCGAGCAGATGCTCGCGGCCACGAAGGCGGTCGACTCCGGCAAGGGTGTCGTCCACATCGTCAAGAACTACACGGGCGACGTGATGAACTTCAAGCTCGCCGCAGAGGACGCGCTTGACGAGGGCATCGACGTCGAGTCCGTGCTGATTGACGACGACGTGGCCGTGCAGGACTCGCTCTACACCGCGGGCCGCCGCGGCGTGGGCGCGACGGTGCTGGCCGAGAAGATCGCCGGCGCGGCCGCCGAGCGCGGTGACGACCTCGGGACGGTCGCGGGGATCGCGCGGCTGGTGAACGAGAAGGCGCGCTCGTACGGTGTGGCGTTGTCGTCGTGCATCCCGCCCGCCGCCGGCAGCCCGATCTTCGACCTCCCGGACGGGGAGATGGAGGTGGGCATCGGCATCCACGGCGAGCCGGGGCGCGAGCGCCGGCCGCTCGGAAGCGCCGGCGAGATCGCAGAGCTGATGATCGAGGCAGTGGTGAGCGACCTCGCCCCGGCCGATGGCGCGGCGGTGCTGCCATTCGTGAACGGGATGGGCGGCACTCCACAGCTCGAGCTGTACCTGCTCTACGGCGAGATCGAGCGCCGGCTGCGCAACCGCGGCCTGCGCCCCGAGCGCCGCCTGGTGGGCAGCTACATCACGTCGCTCGAGATGGCGGGTGCCTCGCTCACGCTCCTGGAGCTCGACGACGAGCTCACCGCGCTGTGGGATGCTCCCGTCGACACGCCGGCGCTCCGCTGGGGGGCGTAGGCAGGTGATCGCAAGAGCCGCGGTGCGCACTACGACGATTCACGCCTGGATGACACTGGTGGCGGAGTCCGTGAAGGACCAGCGCGACTACCTGACCCAGCTCGACGCCGCCATCGGCGACGGCGACCACGGCGTGAACATGGACCGCGGCTTCGACGCGGTCGGGAAGGCGCTGGCCGGGCAGGACGGCTCCGTACCTCCCGGCAAGCTGCTGACGCTGGCAGGCAAGACGCTCGTCTCGACCGTGGGGGGAGCGAGCGGCCCGCTCTGGGGGACTGCGTTCCGCCGGGCGGGCCGCGCGCTCGGGGACGGCGAGGAGTTCGACGGGCAGGACCTGCTGCGCGCGCTCCGTGCCGCCCTCGAAGGCGTGGTCGAGCTGGGCGCGGCCCAGCCGGGCGACAAGACGATGGTAGACGCGCTCGGCCCCGCAATCGATGCGCTCGGGGCGGCGCTGGACGCGGGTGAGCCGCTCGACCGCGCGCTCGCCGCCGCCACCGAGGCGGCCGAGGAAGGGGCGCGCGCGACGGTGCCGCTCCAGGCGCGGAAGGGACGCGCTTCATACCTCGGCGAGCGCTCGATCGGACATCAGGACCCGGGGGCGACCTCGGCTGTGCTCATCGTGGCCGCGCTCCAGCGGGCGGTCGAGCGGGAGGGGTGATGGGCGAGTGGGTCCTGCGCGGCGCATCAGCGTCGCCCGGGCTCGCGACCGGGCGTGCGCGGGTGCTCACGACTCCCTCGGTGACACCCGCGCGTCCGCCCGCGGTCGCGGACCCGCGTGAGGCGGATGCGGAGCCGGGACGACGTCCATCGCGCACACTCGCCGACGAGGCTTACACCGCCCGGGTCGCGCTGGAACAGGCCGCCTCGGAGCTCGAGGAGATCGCAGCCCGGCTGCGCGCACAGGGCCGCGCGGAGGAGGCGGAGATCGTCGAGACCGGCGCGCTCATGGCACGGGATCCCCTACTGGAGGGGACCGTCTCCGCCGCGGTGGTGGAGCGCGGGCTCGATGCCGCCACTGCCCTGCTCGACGCGACGGATGAGCACGCGGCCGTCATCGCCGCGCTGCCGGACCCGCTGCTGGCCTCGCGATCGGACGACGTGCGGTCGCTCGGCCGGCGCGCCGCGCGCATCGCGGCCGGCGAGCCGGAGGCCGCGCCGAATGACAGCACGAACTTCATCCTGGTGGCCGACGACGTGGGGCCCGCGGACGTTGCCGAGCATTGCGACCGTCTGGAGGGAATCGCGCTTGCCGCGGGCGCTGTCACCGCGCACGCGGCGATCGTGGCGCGCTCGCTCGGTATACCGATGACCGTTCAGGCCGGGGACGAGCTGCTCGAGGTCGCGGACGGCACGTTCCTCGTCGTGGACGGCACGGACGGCGAGGTGATCGCGAATCCGTCGGCCGCCCGCGCCGGCTTGGCTGCAGCGGCCTCGGATTCGCGCGCGCACGCGCGTGTGCGCGAGCAAGCGGAGGCCGAGCTGCCGTCCGTGACCGCCGACGGTCGCCATGTGCGCGTTCTGGTGAACGCGGCAACCCCGGCCGAGATCGCGGCCGGGCTTCAGGCCGGCGCCGAGGGCGCCGGCCTGATCCGCACGGAGCTGGCGTTCCTGGACGTTCCGCGCTGGCCGTCGAAGGCCGATCACCTTCGCATGCTCGCGCCGCTCCTCCGCGGCCTCGCAGGCCGCACGGCGACGGTGCGCGTGCTCGACTTCGGCGGCGACAAGGTGCCGCCCTTCCTCGCCCGCGAGCCGCGCCGCGGGATCGAACTGCTCCTGGCCCACCCGGGAGCCCTGCGCGCGCAGCTGGCGGCTATCGCGCAGCTCGCCGGCGGCGAGGCCGAGGTCCGCGTGCTGCTACCGATGGTGCGTGGCGCGACCGACGTGAGCGTCACGCGCGCGATCCTGGACACGATCGGCCACGCTGGCGACAAGCTCGGCGTCGGAGCCATGATCGAGCTCCCCG
>DASSVP010000152.1:0-3769 GCA_035705985.1 Thermoleophilaceae bacterium | reverse complement strand
CCTTCCGCCTCCGCGACCGAGACGAGGTCGAGCTCCACGGGGTCCACCAGCTCGCGCCCCGCGACGATCGTGAGAGCCGCGGCGCCGCCGATCAGCTTGGGGTTCATCGTGAGGAACAGCTCGTCCACGAGGCCCGCCGCGAACAGGAACGAGTTGAGCGTCGGGCCGCCCTCGCAGAGCACGGAGCGCACCCCGTGCTCCTCGTGCAGGTACGACATCAGGCGCGGCAGGTCGTCGCCCACCCGTGCGTACTCCACCCGGCCCTCGACGCCGGGGATCGAGGCGTCGGACCCGGTGGCTACCACCACCGTCTGCTCGGGCTCGTTCAGAAGCGGAAGGTCGGGCGGCAGGTCGAGCCGGCCGCTCACCACCACTGCCAGCGCGTCCGGCACGAAGCCCTCGTTCTGGCGCTTCTGGCGCAGCTCGTCGTTCTTGGTCATGCGCCCGTAGCGCTCCTCGCGGGCCGTGCCCGCCCCCACCATCACGGCGTCCGCCTGCGTGCGCAGGTGGTGGAACAGCGTGCGGTCGACCTCGGTCGAGAGCCCCTTAGTGCGCCAGTCGAGCGTTGCCTTGCCGTCGAGGCTCGACACCATGTTGATCCCGAGATAGGGCCGGCCGGTCGGCGCCAGCTCGTGCAGCCGCATGTTCGCGGCGAGCTCCTCCGGCGAGGTGGCGGAGCGCTCTGGATAGATGAGCCGCACGCGCGCAGCCTAGTTCGTGCGCACCACGCAGTAGCCGGGGAACTCGAAGCCCTTCCGCGGGCGGAAGCCGCGCCCGGCACGGTAGATCCCGCCGTCGGAGGGGTTCTCGGCGACGAAGGCGTTCTCCACGCCGTCGCGCTCGCGCCGCTGGTCCACGCGGACGCGGCGGGCCACCACCTGGAGGAGGCCGTGATCCGCCCGGCGACCGTAGGCGTCGGTCCGGAAGTGCGAGCCGCCCGGGTTCCGCACGAGCCAGCGCGGGTGCATCACCGTCCGACGGTCCCCCTTGCAGAGCGAGTCCCAGCCGGCGGGGTCGCTCGCGCCACAGACGGCGCGCTTGTTGAAGACGACGCGCGCGGGGTCGCCGGGGTCGAACTGCGTGATCGCGTTGTGCACGCCGAAGGCGGGCCGTGCCCGGAAGACGCCGCCCACGTCGACCTCCGTGGCCCACTCCTCGTACGCCCGGCGGCAGCCGGGCATCGGGAGGAGCCGCCAGCGCGCCCGGCTCTCGACTCCCGGGCAGTTCACCACCGCCTCACCGAAGTCGGCCATCTGGCGCGTTCGCGCCAACAGACGGCGTCCCCGCTCCCTGAACAGCCAGGTCTCGAGCGAGTGGAAGCGGACGGTCGCGCGACGGGGCGACCCGGTCCCCTGGTGGAGCACGATCATCCAGGCGAGGCCGCGGCGATCCTCGTTGGCCAGGAAGACCTTGAACCCGGCGTGGGCCTCGCCACTGCCCGCGAAGTCGCTCACGAGGCCGAACGCGGGCATGCCGGTTCGGCCGAAATACCGGAACGCACGCGGGTTCGAGCCGTGCTCGTGGCCGAAGGCGCAGCCGTAGCGCGGGTCGCGCGGCGGGTGCCAGGTCGCCCAGGCGCGGCCGTTCCGCTCGACCGTGTACTCGTCGTGCACCCAGACCGCGCAGACCGGTGTGCCGTCGGGGGCGGGTGGCTTGGAGTGGTCGATCGGGTCCTCGGCGGCGCTCGCGGCGGGTGCCGCGAGCAGCAGGAAGACGAGGGTGAGAGCGGGGACACGCACGCTACGCTCGACACCGTAGTGAGACCGAAGGCTCGCGCACCGCGCGCCCGCGGGCGGACCGTGAGGTTGCGCCCTCCCGGGTGTTCCATGTTCAGGCCTTCCCGCAGCCCATGACTCCGAGAGCGCTCTTCCATCCCGCCCGCCTGGCTCGCAGGCCGGTGCTCTCGACGCAGTCCGACGAGCGGCTCGTGGACCTCGTGCGCGCGGGGTCCGATCCCGCCTTCGAGACGATCGTGGAGCGCTACCGCCGGCCGCTCATGCGCTATGTCTCGCGCATCCTGCCGCCGGAGCGGGCGGAGGACGTGGTGCAGCAGTCGTTCGTCAAGGCATACGAGGCGATGCGCCGGGACGCCGCGACGCTCCAGCTACGGCCGTGGCTCTACCGGATCGCCCACAACAACGCGCTGAACGCGCTCCGCGACCGCGGCCTCCGCCACGCCGAGCTCGACGACCGGCTCGACCGCGTCGAGCGGCCCGACCAGGCGCTCGAGCGCGCCCAGGGGCTTCGGGAGCTCGTGGTCGCCGTTCAGGCGCTCCCCGAGCGCCAGCGCGAGGCGATCCTGCTGCGCGAGCTGGAAGGGCGGAGCTACGAGGAGATCGCCGTGGCGCTCGGCGTCACCGACGGCGCGGTCCGCCAGCTTCTGAACAGGGCGCGCCAATCGCTGCGCGCGGCGGCCGCGGCGGTCACGCCCTGGCCGCTGCTCTCGCGCCTCGCCGCCGGCGAGTCGGCGGAGCCGGTGGCCGTTCGCGTCGGCGAGGCATTCGGCGCGAGCGCGGCGGGCGCGGTGGCGGCGAAGGTGTGCGCCACGGCGCTCGTGACAGGCGCGGTGATCGGCGGAGCGGTCGTTGCCCCGCGCGGCGCGGAGGAGCCCGGGACGGCCGACGCCGCGGCCGAGGAGGCGAGGACGGCCGAGGAGGCGAGGGCGGGCGGCGCTGACGGCGACTCGGGGGGCGACGACGACGGCGCGGTGAGCGGAATGTCGGGGCGGCGCGCCCACGGCGATGACACCGGCAGCCGCCGCGGCGGCGAGGGCGAGGACGACGGCCGCAGCGGCCGGCGCGGCGGAGATGACGGCGACCGGAGCGGACCGGGCGACGGTGGGGATGACTCGGTGGACGACAGCGGCCCCGGGGGCGGGGATGACACCGAGGACCGCAGCGGGAGTAGCGCGACCGGCAGCCGCGGAAGCAGCGACAGCAGCGGCGAGGTCACGGACGCCGGCTCGACCAGCGGTCCCGGCTCGGGGGAGGTCGAACTGACGGAGGAAGCTACCGACAGCTCCGGCTCGGGGAGCGGAGCACCCGAGCTCGACGATGCCCTCGAGCCCGACGGCGCCAACTCCGGCCCCGGCTGAATCCGGGCTCGTGCGCTAGCCGATCGCGATCATGCGGTCGATCGGCACTCGCGCGCGCTCGGCGAGCTCCGCGTCGACCTTCACGACCGGCTTCAGGTCGCGCAGGGCGTCACGTAGCTTCGGCAGCGTGATCATCTTCATGTAGCGGCACGCCGCGGCGCGGTTCGCCGGCACGAACCGCTTGCCCGGGTTCTCCTTCTCGAGCGGGTGCAGCATGCCGGTCTCGGTGGCGACGATGAACGTCTCGGCGTCCGACTCGCGGGCGAAGTCGAGCATGCCGCCGGTGGACAGCATGTGCGTGCGCTCGGGGTCCACGTCGCCCGCGGCCACGTACTCCATGACCTGGGTCGTACAGCCGCACTCCGGGTGGATCATGAACTCGGCGCCCGGGTGTGCCGCGCGGACATCGGCGATGTCGCCGGGCCTGATGCCGGCGTGCACGTGGCACTCGCCGTCCCAGACGTGGATGCGCCGGCCGATCGTCCGCTCCACGTACGCGCCGAGCCACATGTCGGGCCCGAACAGGATCTCGGTGTGCTCGCCATGCTCGCGGAAGATGTGCTCCACGACCTGGACGGCGTTCGCGGACGTGCAGCAGTAGTCCGTTTCCGCCTTCACCTCGGCGGTCGTGTTCACGTACATCACCACGACCGCGCCCGGGTGCATCTCCTTCCA
>DASSVP010000151.1:0-6950 GCA_035705985.1 Thermoleophilaceae bacterium | reverse complement strand
GGTGAGAGGACTGTGACTGTGTGGCGGTCCCGTCTGGGGCTGTTGTCAGGTTGGTGCCGGTGCTCTTTGCTTGTGACTCGGTGAGAGGATGACCCCGCGGTCGCGGGTGTCTTGCCAGTGATGTGTCCGGGTGGAGAGTGGCCGGTGCCGGCCTGGCGTCCGTTTGCTGATCAGAAGCCTGTCCGCCCCGTGGTGGGCGTGACCCGTCACAGTCGTGCCGCGCGCGGTTTCCACCCCAGACCGACACCGGGTTGTCCTCCCCCAACGCTTCGGCTGGAGGTCGGTGCTAGATGCTCGCAGATCAGGTGGACTACGTGGTCGGTGTCGATCCGCATCGCGACTCGCATGCGCTCGCGGTCGTGCACGTAATCAGTGGCGCTGTGGTCTTTGAGGCGTCGTTTGCCGCAAGTAGTCAGGGCTATGCGCAGGCGTTGCGGCTCGTCGAGGCGCACGCTTCGGGGCGGCGCGTCTTTGCTTGTTGAGGGCAGCGGCTCGTTTGGGGCTGGCCTGACGCGTTTCCTCACCGGTCGGGGTGAGCGGGTGCTCGAGGTGAGCAGGTTGCGCCGGGAGCGTCGCTCAGGCGGCAAGACCGATGCGCTCGATGCGGTCCGCGCCGCTCGTAGCGTGCTGGGCCAGGAGCGGCCGGCGACGCCTCGAGCCGGCGGCGAGCGTCAGGCCTTGCAGGCGTTGGTGGCCGCGCGGGAAGGAGCGGTCAACGCGAAGTGCGCGGGACTGGCCCAGCTGCGCGACTTGCTGGTCACGACCCCGGGAGCCGCTGCGCAGCGAGTTGCGGCCGCTGACGCAGGCTCCGTTGTTGCGCCGCCTGGCAGCCACTCGACCCGAAAGGCGACGCGATCCGGAGCTGCGTGGGTGCATGCTCGCTCTGCGCTCGGTTGCTCGACGCGTGCTGCAGCTACAAGCCGAGGAACGCGAGCTCGGACGCCAGATCGAAGCGCTCACGCGCAAACTCGCGCCGCAGCTCCTCGACCAGCCCGGTGTTGGACCGCACGCCGCCGCCCAGCTCGTGCTCTCCTGGTCGCACCCTGGCCGCATCCGATCGGAAGCAGCCTTCGCACGGCTCGCCGGCGCCGCACCGATCCCAGCCTCATCAGGCCAGACCATCCGACACCGCCTCGACCGATCAGGCGATCGCAAGCTCAACCGCGCGCTGCACCTGATCCTCGTCACACGCAAACGCACGCACCCGCCGACGATCGCCTACATCGAACGACGCATCCAAGAAGGCAAAACCCGCCGCGAAGCAAACCGCTGCCTCAAGCGCTACCTCGCCCGCAACCTCTACCGCCTACTCGAACACGAGCCGCCCATCGCGACTTGACAAACATAGAAGCATCGCTGGCCCAGGCGTCCGTCCTAGTCCTCGACGTCCTCCCAGTACTCCGGCCGAGTCACGTGCAGGTCACCCGCTCCGCTCGCCTCCAGACAAGCCGCGTGACACCACATCGTTTGCACTCCGAAGCCGTCTTCGCGCGGCCGATCTGAACGCGCCTTCACGGTGAGGGTCACCGGGTCAATCGATCCTGGCTCAACACGTCCACCGCAGAAACAGCACCCGACGCCCGCAACGTGAAAATCGCCCGCGTCGAAGTCGAAGTACCCCGGCACCCCTTCAGAGTAGGCCACGCTCAGGGGTCATTCCGGAACGCTGGCCCAGCGCACTGACCTCCTCCCCGTCAGGCAGCCGGTAAGGACGACCGCCGACCACCGGGGCCCCGACGGCGGTCCCAACTCCGGCGAAGCCAGACGCCGATCCCTGTTCCGAGCAGCCAAAACGGAAGTAGCAGAGCAAGCGCGACGATGGCGCTCCAAGAGAGGCTGTCTAAGCCTGGGCGCCAGTCGCCTCCGAGGCTTGCGGTGTAAGAGGTATAGGTCATCCAGGCGAAGATCGCCGCGCCTGCGACGACCAGCGCAACAAGACGAAACGGCCGTGGAAGCAGGAACGCGATGACGAGCGGAGCGAGCACCTCCCCCACCATCCACGCGATGATCACCGCTGTCTCACCGGGCATGGGGCATCGCTTGGACCATCTCCATCCACAGCCAAGTCCACGCCGGTCAGGGGTCACTGGCGAACACTGGCCCGGGCGAAGGCCTACCCTTCTGGCGTGTCGGATGCGACGTTCGCAACCCCCGAGGAAGCCGCCGTTGCCGACTTCCCGCGCCAATACGTCAGGGTTGAAGGCGTCACCTACTCGCGCGGGGGGCGAGCAGGCCAAGGTCGCACTCCTGACGAACGAGGAGCCGTACCTGTACCCGTACTTCGTCTACTGCGAGCGCGACGAGAACCGGCGCTGGAGCGAGACTCACAGTTCCAACTGATCAGTCCGCTCAGCGGTCATTCCGGAACACTGGTCCAGGCGAGCGTCAAGCCCACCGGAGTCCACCGTCAGGCAGATGCCGGCGGCATCCGGCGCTGTGACCGGACGAGGCCGATCAGCGGCGGTGTCAGGAGGACTCGTGCCTGTGCGAGGCACACGACCACAATGAGGGTCATCGCTGCACCGAATGGCGTGGCCTGCAGAAAGAGGGACGCGACTGCGCCCAGCGCCATGAGCAGGCCGAATGTCCAAGCGAGCGCCGAGCCACGAGCAAGCCGCCAAAGGAGCAAGCCCTGGATGAGGACGCCCGCGACCGCTCCCCGGGTTGAGGAGAAGCTGGGGTCGCTGTGCGGAAGCAGAGCCACGAGATCGAGCAGCGCCCAGAGTCCGGCGTAGAAGATGAGCAATTGGCGAACAGGCGAGTCCGATCTCACAGCATTAGCTTGCGTTCCACATCCCGCGTCGTCAAGGCCGGTCGATCTCGTCGGCTCAGGGGTCATGGACCAGGCCAGGGTGCGATCATCGGGATGTGGGCCGGCGACCGGCTGTCATCAGTCCGCTCACGCCGCTGTTCCGACGTGACGGCATCGATATCGCGCTGGTGAGCGTGGAGCTCTGGCCACAGCAGACCATTGTCAGGCTGGCGGCGCTGGTCGAAGATCCGGTCGGAGAAGAGGACACGTTCGGCGCACGCCTCGACGCGTGGACGGAAGGCGACAGACGCGATCCGATCCCGGAGGAGCCGGGAGAGCCGCTCTACCGCGATGTGTCGCTCTCGCTGTCAGACGACCTCGGGACCCACTATCCCCCGAAACTCTCGGCCGTCGGTGGGACCGGGCGGTTGTTCCGGGGCGACTGGCACTTCGCCCGCGCTGTACCCGAGGAGGCCACTCGGCTCGTGGTCACAGCGAACGAGCCAGGCGGCGAGGGCGGCTCCTACGAGCTGGTGCTATCGAGTCGATAGATCCGCTCGACGACCTCGGCGCCGACTCCCGGCGCGAACCCCGTATCGGAGCCCACCTCGACGAAGCCCGCTCGAGTAAGCACCTTCGCCGACGCGGCATTGTGATCGGCCACCCGACCGTAGAGGGGTCTGGTCGATTCGATCGCCAGGAACGCACGCAGAGCCCGCGACGCGATCCCCTGACCCCAGCGCGCCGGGGCGATCCAGTACGTGACCTCCCGTTCTCCCTCCAGCGTGAAGCTGCCTATCGTCCCCACGAATTCCCCGTCGTCCTCGATCGCCAGCAGGGTGTTCGAAGGGTTGCTGCGGACGCGTTCGTAGTGGGCGTCGAACGCGCCGCGGTCGGATGGATCCGACCGCGTGAACGCCGCCATCTCGACCGCGCGAGGATCGCTTTCCCAGGTGAAGAGCGGGTCGAGATCGCTGTCTGCGAACGTCCGGAGAGTTATCGCCATGGGCACGGCCGGTCGATCACTGTTTGGCATAGGGCTTGCCGTCGGCCGCGGGCGGGATCGAGCGTCCGATCAGGCCTGCCACCGCGATCAGGGTCAGGACGTACGGCAGCGCCTCGAACAGCACCTGGTACTGCTGCCAGGCATCGACGTTCTGGAACTGCGGTGCGAGCGCGCTCGCGAAGCCGAACAGGAGGCACGCTCCGAAAGCCCCGAACGGGCGCCACTTCCCAAAGATGAGAGCGGCGAGCGCGATGAAGCCGCGGCCGGCGGTCATGTTCTCGGTGAACGAATTGACGAATCCCAGCGATAGAAACACACCACCCATTGCCGCGAGCCCGCCAGACGTGACGACCGATACGTACCGGATGCCGTAGACCGAGATGCCCACGGTGTCTGCGGCCCGAGGATGCTCTCCCACCGAGCGTATGCGCAGGCCGATCGCGGTCCGGAACAACACGAGCCACGAGAGGACGAGCACGACATAGCTCAGCCAGATCATCAGGTTGAGGTCGCCGAACACGTTCTCGAGGAAGTTGCCGAGCCCGCGCGGCGGGACCGACGAGAGGAACCCGAGATGAACGTTCGGAATCGCCGGCAGGTTGTTCGGCGTGCCGTTGTTGCCGTAGATGTCGTTGTAGAGGTACCCCGTGATCCCGAGGGCGAGGAAGTTGATCGCCGTCCCGCCGACGATCTGGTCGGCGCGTAGATGAATCGCGAAGAAGGCGTGGACGAGCCCGAGCGCGCAACCGGAGGCGATCCCGATGAAGATGCCGAGGACCCAAGAGCCGGTCTTGTCCGCGCCGTAGGCGCCGAAGAAGGCGCCCATCAGCATCATCCCCTCGAGCCCGATGTTCACCACACCGCTCCGCTCGGAGAACATGCCGCCGATCGCGGCATACGTGAGCGGGGTCGCAAAGACGAGCATGGCCGCGAAGATCGTCGACCACGTGATCACCGACTGGAGATGCGGGACGCTGGCCCGGGTGACGAGGAAGGCTGCGAGGATCCCGATTGCTCCCGAGACGACGGCGCCCCAGCCGAGGCGGCGACGGCCGAGGACGACCGTGACAGCGCCGCAGGCGGCGGCGGCCGCCCCGAGAACGACCGGGACCGCGACGTTCCGAACCGTCTCGGGCGGAAGGACGAGCCAGACGGCGACGATGCCGAGGCCAACGCCGAGGATGCCGACCAGCTTGGGGTCGCGGACCTCCTCGATGCGTGCCGCGATCGCGCTCATTCGGCCACCGGAGCAGCGGCCGGGGTGGCACGGCGCAGCTTCCGGCGCACGTTCCAGACGTAGAGGATGAGGAGGTCGGCGCCCACGAACAACACCACCAGCCCCTGGATGATGCGCGTCAGATTGCCGCCCAGCTCGGGCGGGAAGACGCTGGGGTCGAGGTTGCGACTCGAGGTGCCGTTCAGGAGCCCCGCGAAGAGCACCGCCGCGAAGAAGGTCCCGACTGCCGTGTTTCGTCCGAGCAGCGCCACCGCGATGCCCGTGAAGGCCAGCTGCGAGGCGATCTGGATCGTGGTCACGTCCAGGCGGAACTGCCAGCCGAGGATGTCGAGAGCGCCCGCCAGCCCGGCGAAACCTCCCGAGATCGCCATCGCGACGAAGTAGTTGCGGGCGACCCCGATGCCCGCGTTCCGTGCCGCATCGGGGTTGTATCCGACCGCTCGTACCTCGAAGCCGAGCGTGGTCCGCCGCAGGACGACCCAGTACAGGACGAGCATCCCGAGCGCCACGAAGAACCCGATGTCGAGGCCCTGGAGGAGCGGGCTGCCCCAGAACACGGGCAGATGGGCGTTCGCAGCTATCTGTCGCGAGACCGGCACCCCGGGCTGGCTGTGATCCTGGAAGGGGCCTCCGAACCCGATCAGATAGCTGCCGACCCAGATCGCGATCCAGTTCAGCATGATCGTCGAGATCACTTCGTGAGCTCCGACCGTGGCGCGCAGGAACCCGGCGATGCCGCCCCAGACGGCGCCGGCGAGCGTCGCAGCCGTAACGGCGAGGAAGATGTGCGCCGGGCCTGGCATGGAGGCGAACCAGACGCCCATCTGAGTTCCGGTCACGATCCCGACGATGTACTGGCCCTGTCCGCCGATGTTGAAGAGGCCGCAGCGAAAGGCGAACGCGACGGCGAGTCCGCTCAGCACGAGCGGGATGAAGAGCAGGCCGGTCTCCTGCAGGTTGAAGGCGGCAGTCTGGCGGGCCAGCCCGTGTACCCAGGGGAAGAGCCAGTTCAGGCCGGCGCCGTCGAAGATCGCGCGGTACGTCTGCAGCGGGTTGTGACCCGTCGCGAGCACGACCAGACCCGCTACGAGGAAGGCGAAGACAGCTGTCGCTATCGGGGTCGCGATGCCGCCGGCCCGCTGCCAGATCGCGAACCGTTGGGCAACGCTGGGGATCGCCTCGGCCTGCGACGCAGGCAGCGGCGGCGTCGGCTCGGTCACGCCACTACCTCCTCCTCGCGCCGGCCACCGGTCATGGCGAGACCGAGCTCCTCTTCACTCGTCTCCGGACCGTACTCACCGACGAGCCTGCCTTCGTAGAGGACGAGGATCCGGTCCGAAAGAGAGCGGATCTCGTCGAGCTCGAGCGAAACGAGCAGCACGGCCTCGCCTTCGTCCCGTTCCTGGACGAGGCGCCGGTGGACGTACTCGATGGCACCGACATCGAGGCCGCGGGTAGGTTGGGCGGCGACGAGGATCCGCGGTCCGGCGGAGATCTCACGTGCGACGACGACCTTCTGCTGATTTCCGCCGGACAGCGATCCCGCCCGGGTCTGCGGGCCACCGCCGCGGATGTCGTACTCGCCGATGAGCTTGCGCGCGCGCCCGACGAGCCGGCGCGGCCACAACCAGCCGAGCCGCGACTCGGGCGGTCTGCGATAGGCGTGCAGGGACAGGTTCTCGGCGAGGCTGAAGTCGAGCACGAGCCCGCGCCGATGCCGGTCCTCGGGGATGTGTCCCAGGCCGGCGTCGATCAGCTCCTTCGGCCCCTCACGCGTGACGTCCTTCCCGCCGACGACGACGCGGCCGGCGGTCGGGCGGCGGATGCCGACTATGGCCTCGACGAGCTCCGTCTGGCCGTTGCCGTCGATGCCTGCGATGCCAACGATCTCGCCGGCTCGCACCCCGAACGACAGTCCGTGCACCGTCTCGAGGCCCCGGTCGTCGCTCACGTGC
>DASSVP010000150.1:0-2389 GCA_035705985.1 Thermoleophilaceae bacterium | reverse complement strand
CGAGGCACCGCCGTCCGCGCCGGACACGAACGGATCGTCGACCCCGCCGAGGGGCGCCGCGGCGGCGGATCGTGAGCCGCCCACCGGCCCGCCGCGCGGCGCGAGGCCGCGCCGCTCGAGCGGGCGCCGGCCGTCGCTGACGGCAATCGTGCTCGCGCTCGTCTTCATCGCCCTCGCCGGTGCCGCCCTCGCCGGCTCGCTGATGTCGGGCGGCGACGACGACGGGTCGTCCGACCCGAGCGCGGACCGGACGCCGGCCGAGCCCGCACAGCCGAAGAAGAAGGAGAACGCCAAGAAGAAGCAGGAGAGTGAGCAGGGGCCGGCGGCGTCCGGTCCGGCCGAGGAGGCCCCCGCGCCCGCGGAGGAGCAGCCCACCTCGTCCGACCCGGCGCGCGGCGCCGAGCTCAACAGCCAGGGCTTCGCCCTGATGAATCAGGGCGACTACGAGGGTGCGATCCCGATCCTGCAGCAGGCGAAGGACTCGTTCCCGCCCGGGACCGACGACATCAACTACGCGTACACGCTCTTCAACCTCGGGAAGTCGCTCCGCAAGGTCGGCCGCTTCGACGAGGCGATCCCGATCCTGGAGCAGCGGCTCCAGTACAGCGACCAGCGAGCGACCGTACAGCGCGAGCTCGACCTGGCTAGGCAGCGATCGACCGCGGGATAGCCGCCGCGAGCTGGCGCTCGACGCCGTCCGCCAGCTCGACGGCTGGGGCGTAGCCGAGCTCGGCGGCCGCCCTGCGGCCGCAGCCCGAGGTGACGAGCGCGTCCGCGCTCGACGGTCTCAGCTCCGTGACCGTCGCGTCGCCGAGGAGCTCGAGCGCCTCGCGCAGCCCGGTCGTCCGCCAGCCCGAGACGTTGTACGCCTCGCCCGCCTCCCCGTGCCGGAGCGCGGCGACGATGCCGGCGACGGCGTCGTCCACGTAGGTGAAGTCGCGCGCCGTGCCGGGCGCGGCATGCCATCGCACGGGCTCGCCGGCGTCGATCGCGGCGATCCAGCGCGCGAACGCCATCTCCGGCCGCTGCCCCGGGCCGTACACGGTGAAGGGCCGCACGATCACCGCGTCGCCGCCGCTCCCGAGGACCGCGCGTTCCGCGGCCATCTTGCTCGCCGCATACGGGTTGAGCGGAGCGGGCGGCGCGTGCTCGGGAGTGGGCACGATCCGCGCGTTCCCGTAGACGGAGGAGCTCGAGATGAGCACGAAGCGCGCACCTTGTGCGCGGGCGGCCAGGGCGAGCCGCTCCGGCAGGGAGACGTTCGTCTCGAGCAGGTGCGCGCCGGGGTGCTTCGCGCGTACGCCCGGCAGTCCCGCGAGGTGGATGACGGCCTGCACGCCGCGCACGTGCGCGGGGCGGGCGGGCTCGGCGAGGATCTCGGCGCCACGGCTCGCGAGCGCCACCGCCGCGGCCGGGCCCGTGGTCGGGGCGTAGCGGCCCGAGAGGTCATCGACGCAGCGCACGGCGTAGCCCTCGTCGAGGAGGGCGCCGCACAGATGGCTGCCGATGAAGCCGAGGCCGCCGGTGACGAGCACGCTGCCGGACATAGTTAGGGCACCCTAACAAGGAGCGGCAGGCATCATTCCACCCATGCACACCGCCACCGAGGCCGTCCTCCCACTGGTCCCGTCCGACGAGGAACGCCAGATCCGGGACGCGGTGCGCGGCATCTGCGACGGCTTCCCCGAGGACTACGCGCGCCGGAAGCACGAGGCCGGCGAGCCGCCCACCGAGCTGTGGGACGCGCTCGCCGCGAAGGGTTACCTCGGCGTGAACCTCCCGGAGGAGTGGGGCGGCGGCGGGCTCGGCATGACCGGCCTGGCGACCGTGGGCGAGGAGATCGCCTCGGCCGGAAAGTCGCTGCTCCTCATCGTGGTGTCACCGGCGATCGTGGGCAACATCCTCGCGCGGCACGGCACCGACGCCCAGAAGGAGCGCTGGCTGCGCGGGATCGCGGCGGGCACGACGAAGATCGCGTTCGCGATCACCGAGCCCGACGCCGGCACGAACTCGCACAACCTGGCCACTTCGGTCGAGCGCCGTGGCGACCGCCTGGTGCTGCGCGGGCAGAAGACCTACATCTCGGGCGTCGAGCACGCCGACGCCGTGCTCGTCGTGGCCCGCAGCCGCCTGCCGGACGGGAAGCTCGGCCTGCCGTCGCTCTGCCTCGTGGACGTGGACGCGCCCGGCTTCACGCGCGACGCCATACCGATGCCGTACATCGGGCCCGACCAGCAGTGGACGCTCTTCTTCGACGACGTGGAGCTCCACGAGGAGCGCCTGATCGGCGGCGAGGGCGGCGGGCTCGGCCCGGTCTTCGACGGGCTCAACCCCGAGCGCATCATGGGCGCCGCCGTGGCCGCCGGCGCCGGTCGGCGGGCGCTCGAGC
>DASSVP010000149.1:0-17207 GCA_035705985.1 Thermoleophilaceae bacterium | reverse complement strand
GTGCTCGTTGTCCTCGTCGCGGGACCCGGCTCGCACCCAGAACCCGAGGGCGATCGAGCGGACCGATGGCATCGCCTCGGTCACGACTCGAACGCCCGAGTCCAGGGTTGTGAGCTGAGCGGGCTCGGTCACCGGCCAGCTGCTAACGGGGGTCCGGGGGCATGAGCCCCCGGCTGTCATCGGTCACTCCGGAGCGCGCTCGCGATCGCGGTCCCGGTCACGCGGGCGGCGGTCACGCCCGCCCCGGCCCTCGCGCCGGCCGCGGCCGTTGCCACGGTCGCCGCCGCGGCCCTTGTCGCCGGTGCCCATGGCGGCCAGCTCCTCGGGGGACTTGCCGGAGATCTCCGGGTCGTCCGCAAGGCGCAGGCCGATGCGGCCGCGCTCGGGATCGACCTCGACGACCTTGACGCGCAGCTCGTCCCCGCGGTTCACGACCTCCTCCACCGTGTTCGGGCGCTGGCCCGGGGCGATGTTGGAGATGTGGATCAGGCCGTCGGTGCCCTTGGCGAGCTCGACGAAGGCGCCGAAGGTGGTCGTCTTCACGACCTTGCCGGTGAACTCGTCGCCCAGCTCGACCTCCTTCGTCATCGACCGGATCCGGTCAACCAGGGCGTCGCCCTGCTCGCCCGTCTGGGCGTAGATGCGGACCATGCCGTCGTCGTCGATGTCGATCTGCGCGTCGAACTCCTCGGAGAGCGCGCGGATCGTCTCGCCGCCCTTGCCGATGACCGCACCGATCTTCTCGGTGTTGATCTGGATCGCCGAAATGCGCGGGGCGTACTGCGAGAGCTCCTCGCGCGGCTTGTCGATCGCGTCCTTCATCTTGCCGAGGATCGCCATCCGGGCTTCCTGCGCCTGCTGCAGGGCGCCCTGGAGGATCTCGAAGGTGACGCCTGAGATCTTGATGTCCATCTGGAGGGCCGTGATGCCCTCGGACGTACCGGCGACCTTGAAGTCCATGTCGCCCAGGTGGTCCTCGACGCCCGCGATGTCCGTGAGCACGACGTGGTCGTCGCCCTCCTTGATGAGGCCCATGGCCACACCGGCGACCGGCGCCTTGATCGGCACGCCCGCGTCCATCAGCGAGAGGGTGGAGCCGCACACCGAGGCCATCGAGCTCGAGCCGTTCGACTCGAGGATGTCCGACACCACGCGGATCGTGTACGGGAACTCGTCGATCGACGGGACGACCGGCACCAGCGCCCGCTCGGCGAGCGCGCCGTGGCCGATGTCACGCCGCTTGGGGCCGCGCATGAAGCCGGCCTCGCCCACCGAGAACGGCGGGAAGTTGTAGTGGTGGAAGTAGTGCTTCTCGGTCTGGAGGCCGAGTGTGTCGAGGCGCATCTCGTCACGCGTCGTGCCGAGCGCCGCGACCGAGAAGGCCTGCGTCTGGCCGCGGGTGAAGATCGCCGAGCCGTGCGTACGCGGCGCGATGCCCACCTCGATCCAGATGTCGCGGATCTCCTCCGGCGCGCGGCCGTCGGGGCGCTTCTTGTCCACCGCGATCCGCTTGCGGATGATGTCCTTCTCGAGCTTGTCGAAGGCGAACTGCACGGCCGCGCGGTGCGCAACCTGTGCGTCCTCGTCGGCCTCGGTGGTCGTGCCGAGCGCCTCGAGCACCTCCTCCTCGACCCGCTTCGTGGCGTCCTGCCGCTCGAGCTTGTCGACCACCTGGGTGGCCTCGTCGAGGGCCGAGCCGAAGCGCTCCTGGATCTGGCCGAGGATCGACTCGTCCACCTTCGGCGGCTCGATCTCGGTCTTGTCCTTGCCGGCCTGCTTGCGGAGGTCGTGCTGGGCCTCGCAGAGGCGCTTGATCTCCTGGTGCGCGATGTCCAGCGCGTCCAGGATCTCGGCCTCGGTGATCTCGCTGGCGCCCGCCTCGACCATCAGGATGGCCTCCTCGGTGCCGGCGACCACGAGGTCGAGCGGCGACTCGAGCAGCCACTCCTCGTCGGGGTTGACGAGGAAGTTGCCCTCGGCGTCCTGGCCGATGCGCACGGCGCCGACCGGCACCGGGAACGGGATGTCGGACACCATCAGCGCCGCGCTCGTCCCGTTCATGGCGAGGATGTCGTAGGGGTGCTCGTGGTCGATCGACATCGGGATCGACACCAGCTGCGTGTCGCGGTTCCAGCCCTTCGGGAAGAGCGGGCGAAGCGGCCGGTCGATCATGCGCGCGGTCAGGGTGGCCTTCTCACCGGCCCTGCCCTCGCGTCGGAAGAAGCTGCCCGGGATCTTCCCTGCCGCATACATGCGCTCCTCGACGTCAACCGTCAGAGGAAGGAAGTCCACGTCGCGAGCCGCGCCTGCGGTCGCGGTCGACAGGACCATGGTCTCGCCCGCCTGCACTACGACGGAGCCACTGGCCTGCTTGGCGTACTTGCCGGTCTCGAAGCTGATCGAGCTACCGCCGATCTCAAGGGAGACCCGGCTTACACCGTCATTCATGAGTGTGTCCTTTCGGCCGCCTCCGGTTGGCGGCTCTCTCTTTCATACGTTCCGTTGCGAACCCGAGCGACTCTAGCAACAGGTTGCCGCTCGGGCCCGCAACGACGAACGTCTGCTACTGCCGGATTCGGCAGTCGCCGCGCAGGTCGAGGCTCCGCCGCTCGCCACGGGCGACGAATACCTGACGAGCCGAGCGGGTCACGCCCTCCGGGCTTTCGCAGGACAGCGTCCAGGTCTCCTCCGGAGCCTGGTACGGATCCGGGCTCGCATAAGTCACGGTCCCGGTCCAGGGATCGGCGGCGGCCCAGTTGATCACGCGGACGACGTACGAGCCGGAGGGATCGAGGATCGTCCCCTGCTCGAACCCGGTGATGCCGTTCGTCGCGCCGTTCCCCGACGAGATGACGGGCTCACCCGTGGCCTGGCCGTTCGCGTCGGCCTTGTAGACCTTCATGTCCCAGTCGCTCGCGGCGAGGAACTCGATCCTGAAGGTCGCCTTGCCGTTGTCGATGCCCGCTCCGCTCGGGACCGTGATCAGGTGGTCCTCGTAGCAGCCCTCCGGCGGGTCCTCGAAGTTGGCGCACGGCGTGGTGCTGCCGGGCCCGTTCGACTCGAACTCCTGCGGCGGGCTGGGATCGCCGGTCGGCTCACGGCCGGTCGCGCCCTTGGCGACGAGCGGACGCGTGGACGGGTTCACGTGCCACTCGAAGATGCCGTTCGACGGCACCTGCATCGTGGTGTCGAGCTTGTCTCGGAACGTGAGTCCCTCGACCGAGGTCGGCATGTCGAACGACTTCGTCAGCCGCAGGATCGCGTTCGCGGGCGCGCGGCCGGCGAGCACCGAGTGCTTGCTCGCGTCGGCGGTGTTCTGCTGGGCGTGGTAGTACGCCTCGCGGTTGCCGCCGCCGGTGGCCTCGGCGTTCGTCCCGTTCCAGTGCTTCACCGTCTCCTCGAACGGCGGGTGGAAGCCGAGCGAGCCGATCTCGAACGTGAAGCCGAGGCCGCCCGTCGCGTTGTAGGACCAGTCCTCCGTGGTCCCGTCCGTGTCGTACAACTCGTAGCCGAACTGGCTCGAGTAGCCGTTCTCGGACGCCATCGCGTCGCCGAGCGCCTTGTAGATTGGCTCGTCGACGGTCGTGCCCTGCGCGGCGATGCCGGGCGGGCGCAGCACGAGGTTCGAGAACGTGTGGTTCGTGATCAGCGTCGTCACCTGGCGCGACGAGATCAGCTCACGGATGTTCCGCGTCTCGGGCTCCGAGAACGGGGCCGGGCCGCGGTATGTCTGAGTCGGCCCGAGGCCGCTGGAGCCGTTGCCGCCCCAGAACGCGCCGTAGTTGCGGTTCGGGTCCACGCCGTGGCCCACGACGCCGGTGTCGACGCCGGCGTTGCAGTTCCCGAGCGGCGGATCGCCGAGCAGGCGGCAGTTCTTTCGCCGGTACTCGTTCGGGTTCGTGGAGCCCGCGAGGATGAACTCGGGATCCGAGATCTGGCCGTCGCCGTCGAAGTCGGTGTGGTGGCCGCCCGCGTGCTGGAGCAGCTCGCCGGCCTCACGGCTCGCGTTGAAACCGTCAACGTTCACGACCGGGACGACGATCGTCCTGGTCCTCGAGACGAGGTCGCGCACGCGGGCGTCGCCGTTGCGGTAGCCCAGCACGAGCTCGTATGCCCACTCCATCGCGTGCTCGGCCGACGGCCACTCGCGCGCGTGGTGCGCGCCCATCTGGAAGAAGACCGGGCGGCCGTCGCGGGCGTTCGGGTTCGTGGCGATCTCGATGCCCTCGACTGTGCGGCCCTCGTAGGTCTCGTGGTTGAGCGTGATCGGACGGGCCAGGTCCGGGTGCTCGCGCGCGAGGCGCTTCATGTCCTCCGTGTAGTCGAACAGGCGCCGGTACTGGTTCTGGCCGCTCGGCAGCTCGGTCTCCGGATACGCCTTGGCGAACTGCACGTCGGCGGCGCGATCCTTCCGCGCCTGCATGGTCATGTCCGGGGTCTCGACGGTGTAGGCGAAGTTGTTGTCGATCAGCGCCTGCTTGTCCGCGGCGCCGTAGAGCACCGCGTCGACGAAGCCGGGCCCGCCGTGCTCGGTGACGTCGAGCCCGAGCCGCTGCAGCTCGTTCTTGCGCTCTTGCGACGGCGTGGAGACCCGCACCATCTGGGTCTTCTGGAAGTTGCTCGTGTCGACGGCGGTGGCGGCGACGCTCAGCTGGGCGCTCGAGGTGCCACCCGTGAGGCGGCACGCCTGGACCACGAGCTCGCTGCCCTTGACCGCGAGGCCTGAGGCGACCTCGTCCGCGGCGCTGCCGGACGACCCGGCGACGACGCGGCCGTCGGCCGTGTCGATGATCGCCACGTCCCAGTCGCCGCCCGCGGCGGTGAGCTCGGCCGTGACCCACCCCGCCGTGGGCATCGTGACGCTCCTCTGCGCGACACCGGCTCCGCTGCGCTCACCGGTCGTGCACGACTTGTCCACGGCGCTCGCCGCGGAGACGGTCTGCGAAAGAAGGTCGGCGGCCGACGCGGGAGCGGCCACTACCAGCGCCCCCACGGCCACCACGAGTCCAACCAAACTGCGCCTCTTCATCCATGCCCCTTGGTCGCTATCAGGGCCTGGAACGCAGCACCCAGGAGAAACTTGCGCCCACCGTCCTGCCTAGGGCGCCTCTACGAAGCCCAAACCAGGACGCTTCAGGAAAGCGCCGCTAGAAGCGCCTCGCCGGGCACGCCCGGGAACGGCGCGCCGTTCACGAACTGGGTTGGAGTCGTGACCACCCCAGCCCGGATCCCGGACCGAAACTGCTCCTCGATGCTGTCGTGCACGGCAGCGGACCGCCGATCCGCCTCGAAGCGGTCCAGGTCCAGCCCGAGACCCGAGGCCCGTTCCCACAGATGCGGGTCGTCCAGATGCCCCTGGTCCTCCAGCAGCGAGTCGTGCATCTCCCAGAAGCGCCCCTGGAGTCCCGCCGCCTCCGCCGCCGCCGCCAGCACCCGCGCGCGGGGGTGTTTCGACACCACGGGAAAGTGGCGGAACACGCGCGTCACCTGCAGCTCCTTGAGGATCAGGTGCGCCTTGGCGCAGTACGGGCACTCGAGATCGGCGTACTCGACGACCACCGGGCCCTCGCCGCGCCTGTGGTCGGCGGGGCCGGGCTCAGGCGGGGGTGCGCTGCTCCAGCGCGTCAAAGATGAGGTTCGCCCCCGGCACCTCGAGCGGAGGCGACAGGTAGGACCACTGGACGATTCCGTCGGGACCGACCATCACGAGCGCGCGGCGGGCCACGCCGTGGTCTTCCGACCAGACGCCAAACGCCCTCGCCACCTCGCCCTTCGGGTGGAAGTCGGCGAGCAGCGGGATCGACAGCCCGCCGTGCTGCTGGAAGGCCTTGTGGCAGAAGGCGCCGTCGACTGAGATGCCGACGAGCTCGGCCCCCGCCTCGGCGAGCTGCGGGAGCACCTCCTGGTACACCGAGAGCTGGTCGGTGCAGACCGGGCTGAAGTCGGCCGGATAGAAGACCAGGACGAGCGTCCGCCCGCGAAAGTCCGAGAGCGAGATCCTGTTGCCGTCCTGATCGGGAAGCGTGAAGTCCGGCGCCGCAGAGCCGGCCTGGATCATCGACGGAGCCCGAGCTCCTGGATCAGCGACCGGTAGCGCTCGATGTCCGAGCTCTGGAGGTACCGCAGCAGCCTGCGCCGCTTGCCGACGAGCATCAGGAGGCCGCGCCGCGAGTGATGGTCCTTCCGGTGCGTGCGGAGATGCTCGGTGAGCTCGTTGATCCGGGCAGTGAGCAGTGCCACCTGGACCTCGGTAGATCCGGTGTCGCCATCGCCGCGCCCGTACCTGGCGACGATCTCCTTTTTCTGCTCGGCTGCAAGGCTCATGTGCGACGCGAAACCGTAGCAGGGCAAAAGCTGTGCACCCATTGACTTGCGCTGAGCGCTTCGAGAAGCTCGCAGGGTGCCGGACATCACCGCATCGCCCGCGGTTGACGTAGCGCTCGGCCTGATCTTTCTGTTCGTCCTTCTCAGCCTCATCTGCTCCACGATCAACGAGATGATCGCGGGGGTCCTGTCGTGGCGCGCGCGCTTCCTCGAGGAGGGGATCAGGAGCATGCTGGCGGGGGGCGCGGACCTCTCGAGCGTTGACCACCTGGTCAAGCAAGTTGCCGCGCATCCGCTCATCCAGGGGAAGGTCGCCACCCCCCAGGGGGGCGAGCCGAAGGGCCTGCGGGGCCGCCTTGCGAAGCTCCGGAAAAAGGGCTCGAAGTCCCGCGTCTTCCCGTCATACCTCAACAAGAAGACCTTCTCGCTCGTCTTCCTCGACACGTTCGCCCAGCCGGAGCTGGACGACAGCCGCGACGTGCTCCGACGGGCGCGCGGGTACGTAGGAGAGCTGGACGCGGACAGTCCCCTCCGCCGCGTCCTGATCTCGTTCCTGGACAAGGCCGACGGGGAGGTCGACCGCTTCCGCGAGAGCCTGGAGAGCTGGTACGACCTGACCATGGACCGGGTGAGCGGCTGGTACAAGCGCCGCACCCAGTTTGCGCTGATAGTGATCGCGACGATCGTGACCCTGCTCGCGAACGCCGACACACTCCAGATCGGCAAGGCGCTGTGGAACGACGACGCCGTCCGAGCGTCCGTGGTGGCACAGGCCCAGCGCGCCGTGGACCAGGGCAACGCCGAGCCGGATGTCGGCGGCGGCGTGTCCGAGTCCGCGGAGACGCTCTCGGACCAGGTGGCCGACGTGAGCGCGCTCGAGCTGCCGCTCGGGTGGAGCACGGACCCGGACGACCCGCGCTGGTTCGACGACTGGCAGGGCGCGGTCGGCAAGGTGCTCGGCCTGCTCGCCACGGTTCTGGCGCTGACCCTCGGAGCGCCGTTCTGGTTCGACCTGCTCGCGAAGGTCTCCCGGATACGAACGAGCGGCAAGCCCGAGCGGACGGACGCTGCCTGATGGCGCAGAAGGCGGACCTGGTCTTCGAGGGCGGCGGCGTGAAGGGCGTGGGCCTGGCGGGCGCCTATGCCGCGCTCGAGGACGCGAAATGGGAGCCGCAGTGCGTGGCCGGGACGTCGGCCGGCGCGATCACGGCGGCCCTCGTGGCGGCCGGCTACAAGGGCGATGAGCTGCGCGAGGAGGTGCTCGGGCTCAACTTCCGCCAGTTCAAGGACCAGGGCTGGGAGGACCGCGTCCCGGTCATCGGCAAGGAGATCTCGATCCTCCACGACTTCGGGGTGTACGAGGGCCGGCGCTTCCTCGACTGGATGACCGAGAAGCTCGCCGCGAAGGGCGTGCGCACGTTCGGCGATCTCCCGGAGACCGGGTCGGACGACCCGAAGCGCCGCTTCCGCCTACAGGTCGTGGCGTCGGACGTCTCGAGGCACGAGATGCTCGTGCTGCCACGTGACGCGGACAAGATCGGCTCGACGCCCGAGACGCTCTCGGTCGCCTACGCGGTGCGGATGAGCATGTCGATCCCGATCTTCTTCGAGCCGGTCAACCACTCGAACGACGCGACCGGAGTCGAGCACCTGATCGTGGACGGCGGGATGCTGTCGAACTTCCCGGTGTGGCTCTTCGACGCCGAGGACAAGCCGCGCTTCCCCACCTTCGGGCTCCTGCTCGTGGAGGGGCCGCCGCGCACCTCCGTCGCCGATCGCCTCGACGTGACGCCCGGCATGACCCGCTCTCACTCGATCATCGAGTACCTGAAGGCGATCGCACAGACGCTGATGGAGGCGCACGACCGCATGCACGTGGACGAGGCGGACTACGCGCGCACGATCGGGATTCCGACGCTGGGCGTCCGCACCACCGACTTCGACCTCAGCCGCGAGCGCGCCCAGGAGCTCTACCAGTCGGGCTACGACGCTACGCAGAAGTTCCTGAAGACATTCGACTTCGAGGCGTACACCGCGGCGTTCCGCAGCGACAAGCCCGCCCCCACGCGGCGCGAGAACCTCGTCGCGGCGCTCCGCCGGGCCTCCGGCAAGAGCTAGCTCGGGGCAGTGCCGAGCCTGCGTGAGATCCTGGCGCGTGTCTTCCGCGCCGCCGCGGCGGCTGCCGAGGGGCAGCGGACGGTGGCAATCAGCGTTCAGCGCCAGCTTCACAGCAACTGGTGCTGGGCGGCCTGCGCGAGCAGCGCGTCCGGCTTCTTCGACCAGGCGAGCATCTGGGGTCAGTGCGCCGTCGTCAACGCGGAGCTCGACACGAAGCAGTGCTGCGCGGACGGCGGCAGCACGGAGTGCAACGTGCCCTGGTATCTCGACCGCGCCCTGCGCCGGACCGGCAACTTCGCCCGCAAGAGCGACGGGCCGGCGCGGTGGGAGACCGTCCGCGCCGAGATCGACGCTGGCCGCCCGGTGGGCGTCCGGATCGCCTGGTTCGGCGGCGGCGGCCACTTCGTCATGATCACCGGCTACCGCGCGGTCGGCGGCGCCCGCGATGTCGACGTGCAGGACCCGTGGACGGGCAGCTCGCGAATCACCCTCGACGCGCTGGCGAAGAGCTACAAGAACCGCGGAAAGTGGACACACACCTACCTGACGAGGCGCTGACGCTTGCCGATCAGATTCCCATCACCGCCTGAGGCGGCGCCCGCCGGAGAGGGCGCGCTACCGCCCCAGCCCGTCTACACGGTCGGGCTCGACGAGCTCGGCGCGACCGGCATCGCCGAGAAGAGCGCGACCGCGGCGCCGAGTTGGCGCGTGAGCCGGTTCGACGCCGCGGGCCGCTCCGAGGTGGTGGAGCTGAGCCCGGGCGCCACGGCCGCACCCGTGTCGGCCGGCGACGACCGCTTCGGCCCGCTGATCCGGGAGGCGCTGGCCATCGCAGACCAGGACGAGCGCGTCGCGGACGGGGACTACGAGGCGCGCCTCTACCGCGTGCCCGCGCTGACGCTGCTCGCCCTCTGGCTCCACTCGCCCGCCGCGGTGGACCTGTTCGTCCCCGTCGGCCCGACTCCACCCGGGCTGGAGCGCAACCGCCTCTACGAGGACCCGGACTTCACAGCGGCGGTCAACGAGGCCGCCGCGGGCCTCCGCGAGACGTACGAGGCCGCCGAGAACACCGACGAGCTCGGCTCGTGAGCCGAGCCGCTCGCCAGGCGGCCGTCAACGATTGGTGAGAGAGTTCGCTCGATGAGACGGCTTCAGAGCCAGGGCGTCCACCACATCACGATCGTCGGCGCCGACCGGCAGACGTCGATCGACTTCTGGGAGGGGCTGCTGGGCATGCCGTTCGTGTTCGAGCAGCCAAACCTCGACAACGAGTCCGAGAGCCACCTCTACTTCGATCCGGGCGACGGGCGCCTCATCACGATCTTCACGAACGAGGAGCGGACGCCGGACCCTGCCCGCACCTCCACGGACCCCGGCGCGGTCCACCACCTCGCACTCGCGCTGTCCAAGGCCACCTTCGATCAGGCGGTCGAGCGCCTCGAGGAGCGCGGCATCGAGCACAGCGGCGTCAAGGACCGCGGCTTCATGGACTCCGTCTACTTCAAGGACCCGCTAGGCCTGCTGATCGAGCTGGCCGCGTACCGCTTCGAGCCCCCGTTCGGGTACTCGCACGCGGAGGTGCTCGCCGAGGCCCACCGGATCAGGACCGAGCGCGGGGACTACAACATCGCCCAGGTCCACCTCGCGGACGCGATCGAGGCGCTCGCTCAGCGGCGAGCCGCGGCCCGCGCCTCGATCTCGTAGCGGTTCGCTCGGTAGCGCGTGCGGTCGCTCGAGAAGGTAGAGGGGCGCGCGTAGGAGAGCCACACGCGCAGCGGACGGTGCTGGAGCTGCCACACGTGGCAGAGCTCGTGGACGATCAGATCCTCGTCGAGTGCCGGGCCCTTCAGGAGGACGAGGTGCCTCGTCGCGTAGCCGCGAAAGCGGCGGAAGCCCGGGACGCGGAACAGCCACGGCACAACCAGGATGCGCACGCGGCGCAGGTCCACGAGCTCGGGATAGAGGTCGAGCCGGTCGAGCCGCGACTTCGCCCGCCGTAGGAGTTCCCGGCCTTCTTCGGGTATGAGACCGCTCATGACAGCTGT
The DNA here is from genome assembly GCA_035705985.1 of Thermoleophilaceae bacterium. Classification (GTDB taxonomy): domain Bacteria; phylum Actinomycetota; class Thermoleophilia; order Solirubrobacterales; family Thermoleophilaceae; genus JACVRW01. Next base: position 6,720 of record DASSVP010000149.1, on the reverse strand, counting down.
GCCCAACATTGAACTCAACGACGGCCACACGATCCCGCAGCTCGGCTTCGGCGTCTTCCAGATACCTCCGGGCGACACCGTCGCGGCGGTGACCGAAGCCCTCCGGACCGGCTACCGCCACATCGACACCGCCGAGATGTACGGCAACGAGCGGGAGGTCGGCGAGGCCGTCCGGCGGTCCGGCCTCGACCGCGGCGAGGTCTTCGTCACGAGCAAGCTGAACAACTCGTTCCACCGCCCGGAGGACGCCCGGCGCGCGTTCGAGCGGACGCTCTCGGAGCTCGGCTTCGACTACGTCGACCTGTTCCTGATCCACTGGCCGCTGCCGACGCTGTACGACGGCGACTTCGTGTCGACCTGGAAGACGCTCGAGGAGTTCCGCGACGACGGCCGTTCGCGCTCGATCGGCGTGTCCAACTTCCAGGTCGAGCACCTCGAGCGGCTCGCCGCCGAGACGGGCACCGTGCCCGCGGTGAACCAGATCGAGCTGCACCCGTACTTCCAGAACGAGCAGGTGCGCGCCTACGGCGAGGAGCACGGGATCGCCACGGAGGCGTGGTCTCCGATCGCCCAGGGCGAGGTGCTGGATGACGAGAGCCTCGAGGAGGTCGCCCAGCGGCTGGACCGGACGCCCGCCCAGGTCGTGCTCCGCTGGCACATACAGCGCGGCAGCATCGTGTTCCCGAAGTCCTCCACGCCCGAGCGCATCCGCGAGAACTTCGAGATCTTCGACTTCGAGCTGGATGCGGGTGACGTCGAGGCGATCGACGCGCTCGACAGAGGCGAGGACGGTCGCACCGGCCCGCATCCCGACCGCTTCGACTACGTGCCCGCCTGACTGGAACCGGCGATCTGCCGAGCCCGCTGCACGTCGCGGTTCATCTGCGCGACCAGCTCGTCCACGCTCTCGAAGCGCTTCTCGCCGCGCAGGCGCTCGACGAAGGCGATGCGGAGCGTCTCGCCGTAGATGTCGCCGTCGAAGCCGATCAGGTGCGCCTCCACGAGCAGGCCGCGGCCGGTCCGGAACGTCGGGCGCACGCCCACGTTCACCGCGGCGGGGTAGCCGTGCGCCCACGCCGCGTACACGCCGTGGCCGGGCACGACGTAGGCGTCGTCCGGCACGAGGTTCGCCGTGGGCATGCCGAGCTCGCGGCCGCGCTTGTCGCCGTGCACGACCTCGCCCTCGAACAGGAAGGGCCCGCCGAGGAACGCCGCGGCGGGCCCGACCTCGCCGGCGGCGACGAGGCCGCGGATGTGGCTCGACGAGACCGTCTCGCCGGCCGCCTCGACGAGCGGCACCACGCGCGTCTCGAAGTCCTCATGCTCGGCGAGGAACTCGGGCGTCCCCTTCGCGCCCTTGCCGAAGCGGAAGTTCTCGCCCACGGCGACCTGCTCGGCGCCGAGTCGCTCGATCAGCACGTCCTGCACGAACTCCTCGGCGGTCTGGGACGAGAAGCCCTTGTCGAACGGGATCACGACCAGCTCCTCGACCCCCAGCCCGGCGATCAGGTCGCGCTTCACCGCGAACGTGCTGATCAGCTTCGGCGTGGCCTCCGGATGGATCACGGAGAGCGGGTGCGGGTCGAAGGTGAGCACGGTGTCCGAGCCGCGAATCACCTCGCGATGGCCCCTGTGGACGCCGTCGAATGTGCCGATCGCGACCGTGCGCGGCCCCGAGCCGGGCTCGACCTCGGGAAGGGAGGTGACCTTCATGCCGGACCAGCGCCGTTCATGCGGGCGCGAACACTACGACGGGCTGCAACTCGCCATCCCGCGGCTCGGCGATGGCAACGATCTCACCCTCGTGCGTGAGCCGCGTGTGCTCCGTGTGCTCCCCGGCGTGGATCCGGCGCCCATGGCTGACAGCGCGAGCCTCGTCCGCCGACAGGACGCGCTCCGGCATGAACGCCAGTGCGTCTCGAAGCGGAAGCTCCCGCGGGGCGTCCTCCAGCCGGAACCGGCCGATCGCCGTGCGCTCCAGCTGCTCGCAGTAGGCGTCGCCCAGGTCCGTTACGAGCGAGCGCACGTATGTGCCCGCGGAGCACTCGATCTCGAACGCGGCGCGGTCGCCGTCGTGCCAGAGCAGCTCGGACCGGTAGACGTCGATCGGGCGCGGTTCCAGGTCGAACTCCTCACCGGCCCGGGCCAGCGCGTGGGCGCGCTTTCCGCCGACCTTGATCGCCGAGTACGCCGGCGGGCGCTGGAGCTGCGTGCCGACGGGGATCTCCAGCGACTCGGGCACGCGCCCGGTCTCCACCAGAGCGCCGTCGCGATCGCCCGTGTCGGAGGTCCAGCCCAGGCGGGCGACCGCGCGGTAGGTCTTCGGCAAACCCATCAGGAACCGCTGCGCGCGGGTGGCGCGGCCCACCAGCACCAGCAGCAGCCCGGTCGCGAACGGGTCGAGCGTCCCCGCATGCCCGACCTTGGTGCGGCGCGGCAGCGAGCGGCGGACCTCCGCCACCACGTCGTGCGAAGTGACCCCCGCCGGCTTGGCCCGCAGGAGCACTCCGTCCTCCATGGCGGCTACGCGGAAGCCAGTTGGTCGCGCACGTGGGCGCGAAGCTGATCGACCAGCTCCGGATACGGCAGCGCGGTCGAGAAGCCGGCCGCCTGCGGGTGCCCGCCGCCGCCGAACGTCCGCGCCACGCGTGAGACGTCGACGGTGCCATCGGTAGCGCGCAGCGAGACCTTGCGCATCCCGTCGCGGTCGTCCGAGAGCAGCTCGCGCACGAGCACGGCCACCCGCGTGCCCTCCACCGCGCGCATGTGGTCGACCACGCCCTCGGAGTCGGTCTCGAGCGCTCCGGTGCTGCCGTAGTCGCCCTTCGTCAGGTGCGCGATCGTGATCGAGCCTTCGTCGAATCGCTCCACCGACGCCAGCGCCCGCTGGAGCAGCTGAAGACGCCGGAAGGGCAGGTCCTCGTAGAGCTCGCGGTACACCTTGTGCGGCTCCACCCCGATCTCGATCAGCTCCGCCCCCATCCGGTGCGCGTCCGCCGAGGTGTTCTCGTACATGAAGCGGCCCGTGTCGGTGACAAGCCCGACATACAGCGCCTTCGCGATCTCCGGCGTGATCTCCGCGCCGAGCTCCTTCGACAGCCGCCACACGATCTCCGCCGTGCACGACGCGCGCGAGCAGACCAGGTTCACGGTGCCGAAGCGGGTGTTGTCGTGGTGGTGGTCGATGTTGAGAATGTGGAGCCCGTCCGCCTGGAGGAAGTCCACCGGCATCCGGTCGATGTTGCCGCAGTCGAGGAACACGATCGTGCGCTCGGCGACGTCGGCCGGCGGAGTCATGACGAGCCCCTGGTCGAGCGGCAGCCCGCGGTACTCCCAGGGCAGCGGGAACTCGTCCGGCGACATGTACATCACGGAGTCCTTGCCGAGCTGCATGAGGATGCCGTGCATCCCGAGCAGCGAGCCGAGCGCGTCGCCGTCCGGGTTCTCGTGGGTGGTAAGCAGGAGCTTCTCCGCAGAGCGGAGCTCGCTTACCACCTGCTCCTGTTCGGTCGCGACGCTCATGCGCCTTCGTCCTCGAGCAGCTCGGAGATCCTCATCCCTCTTTCAATCGACTCGTCGAAGACGAACTCGAGCGTCGGCGTGTGCTTCATGCGCAACTCGGTCGCCACGGACTGCTGAAGCACGCCGTGGGCGGACTCGAGGCCGGCCATCGTCGCGGCGCGCTCATCCTCCGTTCCGAGTACGGAAACGTAGACACGCGCGTGTCTCAGGTCCGGGCTGGTGTCAACAGAAGTCACTGTCACAAATCCTATGCGCGGGTCTCTGAGCCCTTCGGCGAGCCGCGCCGAGACGACCTCGCGGACCGCCTCGTTCACCCGGCGCATGCGATCGGCCATCCTAGAGAAGGTCTTCCCTAGACACCATTCGGCATTCCACGCGCGCGCTATCGGGAAACATCGAGATCACGTATCGCTCCAGAGCCGCGGCCCTATTACTCAAATCGGGGATATCCCGTCCGACGAGCGCCGCGGTGAGCTCCGAGCGCTGCCAGAGCTCGTGGTGATCCGTCTCCGCGACGGCCGCGCCGAAGCGGCGCTGCAGCTGCGCCTTGAGCGAGCTCAACTCCCTGCGCTTTCCCTTCAGGCTTCCGTTGTCCGGGAAATGGAGGTGGATCTCGAGGAGGCAGACGAAGCTCACGGCCCTCAGCCGAGCGTCTGCTCCACCTGCCGGATCTCGTAGGCCTCGATCACATCCCCTTCCTTCGGGTCGGGGTAGTTCTCGAGCACGATGCCGCACTCCATCCCGGCGGCCACCTCGCGGACGTCGTCCTTGAAGCGCCGCAGCGAGCCGATGCGCCCGTCGTAGACGACCGTCCCGTCGCGCACCAGCCGGCACTGGGCGCCGCGCCGGATCACGCCGTCGGTGACATACGAGCCGGCGATCGTGCCGACGCGCGACGCCTTGAAGGTCGCGCGCACCTCGGCGGTGCCTACGGCCTCCTCGACCTCCTTGGCGTCCAGCAGGCCCTCCATCGCCGCCCGCAGGTCCTCGACGATGTTGTAGATCACCGAGTACGTGCGGATCTCGACGCCCTCGCGGTCGGCGACCTGGCCGGCGTTGCCCACGGGGCGCACGTTGAAGCCGATGATCACGCCGTCGGAGGCCGCGGCGAGCATCACGTCGGACTCGGCGATCCCGCCGACGCCCTCGCGGATGATGTTCACCTGCACCTGGTCCTGCGGGAGGCGCACGATCTCGTCGGCGAGCGCCTCGAGCGAGCCGGCCACGTCCGCCTTCAGCACGAGGTTCAGCTCCTTCTCGCCGCGCTCCGCGCGGGCGAGCACGTCCTCGAGCGACACGCGGCGGCCGCCCTGGCGCGCCAGCGCCTCCTGCTTCACCCGGATCGAGCGCTCGTTCGCCACCCGCTTCGCCTCACGGTCGTTCTCGACCACGCGGAAGGTCTCGCCCGCGTCCGGGACGCCGTCGAAGCCGAGGATCTCCACCGGCATGCCGGGGGTCGCCTCCTCCAGCGAATTGCCGCGGTAGTCGTGCATCGCGCGCACGCGGCCCCAGGCCTCGCCGGCGACGACGGAGTCGGTGACCTTCATGCGGCCGCGATGGATCAGCAGCGTCACGACGGGGCCGCGCCCGGGGTCGAGGCGGGACTCGATCACGAACCCGCTGGCCTCGGCGTCCGGGTTCGCTCGGAGCTCCTGGATCTCGGCCAGGGTCACGAGCGTCTCGAGCAGGTCGTCGAGGTTCTGGCGCGTCTTCGCCGAGACGTCGACGAACTCCGTGTCGCCGCCCCAATCGGCGGGCGTCAGGCCCTGCTGGGCGAGCTCGCCGCGCACACGGTTCGGGTCGGCGCCCTCCTTGTCGATCTTGTTCACCGCCACCATCACGGGGACCTCGGCGGCCTTCGCGTGGTCGATCGCCTCGACCGTCTGCGGCATGACGCCATCGTCCGCCGCGACGACGATCACCGCGATGTCCGTGACCTTCGCGCCGCGGGCGCGCATGGCGGTGAACGCCTCGTGGCCCGGCGTGTCGAGGAAGGTGATCGTGTGGCCGTCCTTGCGGACCTGGTACGCGCCGATGTGCTGGGTGATCCCGCCTGCCTCGCCCGCCGCGACCTCGGTCTCGCGGATCGCGTCGAGGAGCGAGGTCTTGCCGTGGTCGACGTGGCCCATGATCGTGATCACCGGCGGGCGCTCGGTGAGCTCCTCGTCGGAGTCCTCGTAGACGGGCTCCTCCTCCGCGTCCTCCGACGCGGAGATGAATGTGACCTTCTTCTCGAAGCTGTCGGCGAGCACCTCGATGGCCTCGTCGGTGAGCGTCTGCGTGAGCGTCGCCATCTCGCCCAGCTCCATCAGCTTCTTGATGACCTCGGGCGCGGAGAGCTTCAGCGACTCCGCGACCTCCTTGACGGTCGAGCCCGAGCGCACCGGGACCGGCGGATCCTCCTGGAGCGCGGCCTCGGCCGCCTCGCGCGCCTGCGCCTCGAGATCCGGCTCCACCCACTGCGGACGGCGCCGCCGGCCGCTGCTCGAGGAGCCGCCGGCGAAAGCCCCGGAGGAGCCCGCCGAGCCGGAGGCGACCCAGGTCCAATCAGGCGCGACCGTGCGCGAGGTGGCCGAGCTGCTCGGGCTCGGCAGCGCCGAGGTGATCAAGAAGCTGATGGAGCTGGGCGAGATGGCCACGCTCACGCAGACCCTCTCCGACGACGCCATCGAGGTGCTCGCCGACTCGTTCGGCAAGAAGGTCACGATGGTCGGCGCGACCGACGACGCCGAGGAGGAGCCGGTCTACGAGGACACCGACGAGGAGCTGATCGAGCGCCCGCCGGTGATCACGATCATGGGCCACGTCGACCACGGCAAGACGTCGCTGCTGGACGCGATCCGCGAGACCGAGGTCGCCGCCGGCGAGGCGGGCGGCATCACGCAGCACATCGGCGCGTACCGCGTCCAGACGCCCAAGGGGATGATCACCTTCCTCGACACCCCTGGTCACGAAGCCTTCACCCAGATGCGCGCGCGCGGCGCGCAGGTCACCGACATCGTCATTCTCGTCGTCGCCGCCGACGACGGCGTGATGCCGCAGACCAAAGAGGCGATCGACCACGCCCGCGCCGCCGACGTGCCGATGCTGATCGCGGTCAACAAGATCGACAAAGAGGGCGCCAACCCCGAACGGGTCCGGACCGAGCTGGCGCAGGAGGGGATCACGCCCGAGGAATGGGGCGGCGACACGATCTTC
>DASSVP010000148.1:0-8012 GCA_035705985.1 Thermoleophilaceae bacterium | reverse complement strand
CTCGAAAGCACTCGCGGGCACCGCGAGCACCACCAGCTCCGGCGGCTCCGGCAGCTGCTCGAGGGAGCAATACGTCGGTTGTCCGAGCACGTCCTCGCCCGTCCGGTTGACCAGGAAGACAGAGCGGCGGTGCGCGCCGAGCAGCGCGCCGCGGGCGATCCACTGCCCCCACTTCGACGGGTCGCTGGACGCTCCGACCACGGCCACCGAACGCGGCTCGAACAGCGGGCGGAGGTCGCGTCTTCTTGCGGCCGGCATCGCCAGCCATCTTTGCACCGCCTGCGTGACCCGGCGGCGCGGCCGGATCAGTCGAGGACTAGGCGCGCCGGGAGATGCCGCGGGTGAAGAAGGCGATGACCCAGATCAGCGCGGCGACCACGGCGAGGATGAACAGCCACTTGATCACGACGACCGCCAGGACGATCCCGAGGACGACGAGTGCCGCCAGCAAAAGCAGGACAAACAACATGCCCGCGGAGTTCCCCGCGCGTGCAGACCTCTAACCCACGGAACCGAACCAGCGCGCGCGCCGGGTCGGGGCGAACGTCCTCTTCTCCGCTGCGAAGTCCTCCGAAGGGCCGACGACCTCCGCCCTGGGCGAGGGGCCGCCGAGGAAGTTCGCCTCCACCTTCGCGACGCGCCCGCCGCCGAACTCGATGTAGCAGTTGCCCTCGCCCTCGTAGCGCCGCTCGAGGGTCTCGCCGCGGAGGCGCGCCGCGATGTGGTCGGCCACCACGCCTGCGGCGTTCTCCGCGAACACGACGGCCTTCGCCATCGGCAGGGCGACGACGTCGCCCACCGCGTAGACGTCCTCGAACGGCGTCAGGAGGGTGCCGTGGTCGACCTCGATCCAGCCGTTCTGCGCGAGTCCGGACTTAGCGACCACCGCCGGCACCCGATGGATCGGGATTCCGACGAAGAGGTCGTACGGCAGGCGCTCGCCGCTCTCGAGCGTCGCTTCCTTGGCGGCCGGGTCGAGCTCGACCACGCGGTTCTTGCCCGTGTACTCGATCCCGCGCGCTTCGAGCTCGTCGAGAAAGCGCCGCGACACCTCGGGGGTGACCGGGACGGGCGCACCCATCGGCGCGACGATCCGGATCTCGCAGTCGTCCCGGATGCCGCGCTCGACGAGCTGGTCGTGCAGCAGGAACGCGCCCTCGAACGGCGCAGGTGGGCACTTGAACGGCTGGCCGAGGACGCCGATCAGGATCTTCCCGCCGCCGAACGCGGGCAGGGCGTCGCGCATCCGCTCGGCCCCCGGCACCGAGTAGTACTCGAGGCCTCCCTCGGCGAAGCCGGGCGTCGCCGCTATGTCGTACTCGGCGCCGAGCGCGACGACGAGGATGTCGGCGTCGTACGAGCCCCCGTCGGTCGTGACGTGTCGCGCGCCGGGATCGATGGCGGTGACGTGCTCCTGGCGGAACTCGACTCCCGGCTTCGCGAGCTCGCGGTACGGGATGCGGACCGCGGCGGGGTCGGCGCCGCCGAAGAGGATGTCGAGCTTCGAGAAGCCGAACGTGAACCCGTCGCTCCGGTCGATCAGGGTCACGCGAACCTCGTCCGTGAGCGAGCCGGAGAGGCGGCTGGCCAGCTCCAGACCGCCGAAGCCTGCCCCGAGGATCACGACGTGCTTCACGGGCCCAACGATACGCCCCCTCGAGCGCCGTGTTCACACGGTCGTAAGGGACGCGCAAGAGCCCCGTGAGATTCGGCGACTAGCGTCGCCCGAGTCAACGAAGGGGGACCAATCGTGAACAGACTTCGCCTCGTACTCCTTGCGGTGCTCGCGGTCGCGGCCGCGGCCGTCGCGGGCCGCAGCGCGGCCGCCGGAACGTCGTTGCACGACTTCGTCTACACCGAGACGAACTCCGCCGCGGGCAACGCGATCGCGGTCTACGCCACGGCGCCCGACGGCACGCTCGTCCCGCAGGGAACCGTCCCCACCGGCGGGCTCGGCACCGGAGCCGCGCTCGCGTCCCAGGGGTCGGTGCTCGTCCGCGGCTCACAGCTCTATGCCGTGAACGCCGGCGACGACACGATCTCGGCGTTCAGGCTCGGCTCCGACGGAAGCCTCACACTCGAGGGAGCTCCCGTCCCCTCGGGCGGCACTGACCCCATCAGCCTGACCGCGCACGGCCGGCTCCTGTACGTGCTCGACGCGGGCTCGCTCACCATCTCGGGCTTCAGCACCGGCGACGGCGGCCTCTCGCCGCTCGTCGGCTCCACCAGGCCGCTGAGCGGCGGCGCGGCGAGCCCGGAGCAGATCGGCTTCAGCCCCGACGGCCGGGTGCTCGTGGTCACGGAGAAGGCCTCGAACACGATCGACACCTTCGCGGTCGGCCCCGGCGGCGTCGCGGGCCCCGCTCGGAGCAACCCCTCGACCGGAGCCGGCCCGTACGGCTTCGGCTTCGACAACCAGGGCGACCTGCTCGTCACCGACGCGGTCACGGGCGCCGTCACCTCCTACACGGTGGGTGACAACGGAAGCCTGAGCCTGCTCGACGGCCCGGTGTCCACGAACGGCCAGGCCGCACCGTGCTGGCTGGTCACCGCCGGCGGCGGCCGCTTCGCCTACAGCGCCAACACCGGCTCCGGCACGATCAGCGGCTTCGGCGTCCACAACGGACAGCTGGCGCTGCTCGACCCGAGCGGCGTCGGCGCCACGAGCGGCTCGAGCCCGTTCGACCTCGCGGTCAGCAGGGACGGACATTTCCTCTACAACCTCGCCTCCGTCAGCCACGAGCTGGCCGCCTTCAGGCTCGGCTCCGACGGGACGCTCGCTCCCGCCGGCAAGGTCCCAGGCCTGCCGCCGAGCGACTCCGGTCTCGCCACCGGCTGAGGCGGTTGCTTCCGGCGGGGGCGGCAGCGCGCCACCCCCGCCGGAACGCCTCGTCGCTGATCCCCGCTGTGAAGAACAGGGTCTGTGGATCGCCGTCCAGCCCGGCATTGCCGAACTCGATACGCGTTGATGTGCCCGTCGCCGAGCAGGGACCGACGCTGACCAGGGGAATGCGGCTTGCCCCCTCCTCGCATCCGCCGCCGGATACAACTCGCTGGCGTTCCTCCATTACCTGGTGTGAAACACATGCCCGACCGGACCGACGCCGAGCTCATCCAGGCGGCGCACTCGGACGCAGCCGCATTCGCCGACCTCTACCGGCGGCACGTCTCGACGGTGCACGCGTGGTTCCGCCGCCGGCTCGAGTGGGCGGCCGCGGACCTGACCGCGGAGGCGTTCGCGCAGGCGTGGCTCTCCCGCCGGAGCTTCCGGGACGAGGCCGACGGCTCGGCGCTTCCCTGGCTCCTCGGCATCGCGCGCAACGTCGCGCGCGAGTCCGCGCGCCGGAACGAGGTGGAGACGCGGGCGCGCCGCCGGCTCGGGCTGCCCACGGACCTGGCGTCGGAGGACGGCTACGCGGCCGTCGAGGAACGGCTCTCGCCGTCCGTCGCGCTCGAAGAGGCGCTCGAGGCGCTGCCGGAGCACGAGCGGGAGGCGCTCGAGCTTCGCGTCGTCGGCGAGCTCCCGTACGACGATGTCGCCGCGCGGCTCGGCCTCCGGCCTGCTGCCGCGCGGCTGCGGGTCTCGCGCGCGCTCCGGCGCCTCTCCGCCCTGCCCCTGAAGGAGGACACATGACCGCTCTGCCCCGCAGCCTCGACCGCTTCGGCTCCGAGCTCGAGGACGCCGCCCGCCACGATCTCGGCATCCGGCGCCGGCGGCGTGGCATGGTCCGGGCCGCCGCCGTCTTGGCGGTTGTCGCGGCTGCCGCGCTCGGCCTCCTCAGCGCATTCGGAACGGGCGGGGCCTCGGTGGTGCAGCGAGCCGCCGCGGCCCTGCAGTCGTCGGGAGACACGATCCTCCACTACCGGTTCGACGCGACGCAGCAGAACGGGGACGGAACCGTCGCCACCTGGAAGCAGGAGACGTGGCAGCTCCGGGTGGCCCCGTACACGCGGCGGCAGATCGCCGTCGACGGCACCGACGGGATCCGCGCGGAATCGGTGAGCAGCGGCGACACGAACGAGCTCTACGACGCGCGCACCGACACGATCTACATCGCGACGAGCCAGGAGCTCTCCGCGGCCCGGATCCCCAGCATCACGATCGTCTCCAGGGCCAGGCTCATGAAGCTCACGCACAGCTCGCGGGTGGGTGTGGCCTACTTCGTCGGGAAGGGCGGCCAGGCGCGCTGGAAGGTGATCGCGACCCGTCAGGGCGCGAGGCGCTTCCGCCAGCAGCTCGCGCAGCAGCGGCAGCGGGAGTCGTCCGGCGGCGTGCTCCCGGAGGAGTTCCGGTCGCAGATCCTCGCGCTGCTCGACTCCGGGCGCGTCCGGGTGGTCGGCCACGTCACCGTCGACGGTCGCGACGCGATCCGCCTCGAGTCGCTCGACGGGAAGAAGGTCTACATCGTCGATGCGTCGACCTATGCCCCGATCGAGTGGACGACCACGGGGACCGAAGGCGGCGTCACGCTTCGCTTCGGCGTCTACGAGGAGCTGCCCGTGAACAGCGACTCGACGGCGCTCCTCGATCTCCAGGCCCAGCATCCCGGCGCACGTGTCGTCCGCGACGTGCCGGCGTACATGGCGGCCGAGGCGCGGCTCTACCCGCACGGGTAGATAGCTCAGCTGCAGGCCCGACCGGTGCGAGCGGGCGGTGTGGCGAGCGCTTCCCAGGTCGTCGACCTGGTGATCGAGAAGGCGTACAGGCTGTAACCGAGCGGTCCGCAGTCGCCGACCGCCTGCATGAAGCCGGTGAGCTCGTCGGCGCCCATTGCGTCGGCCAGGCCGCCGATCAGATGGATGGGTACATGGGGCTTGGCGGTGCGCGCGCGGATGATCGCGACGTCGGCGGCGTTGTAGGCGCGCGTCGCCTTGATGCCGCGCACGCCGGCGTCGGTCGCGTAGGCCATGGGCAGGAAGACGTCGTAGTAGCGAGCGAGCCCCCGGTACGGGAAGCGGGGCCAGTAGGTGGGATGCCTGTGGATCCCGACCGGGGAGGGGATGATCGCTCCCAACGGATAGCGGCGACCCGCGGCCTTCCTCAGCCGGGCGGAGAGCCGAAGCAGGCGCTTGCTGCGCAGCGGAACCGACTTGACGAGGCTGGCCTCGATGTCGAGCGCGAAAGAATCGAAGCGCTCGCCCCTGGGGCTGCGGAAGCGAATCGCCGCCAGCGCGCGCCGTGCGTCCTGCGCCGGATAGAGGAACGAGGGCAGATACCACGCGACGACTCGCATCCCCGCCGCATGGGCGGCGTCGACGAAGCGGCCGAGCGCGCGGCGCCGCACGAGATCGACCCGCTGCTCGTAGTTGCCGGTCTGCAGGTAGAGCGTCCGGACCCCGTCCCGGGCCATCGCCGCCACCTCCTGCTGCGGGTGGGTCCAGAAGGACGTGGCGTAGATGTCCAGCCAGGTTCCCAGGCCGGCGTACGGCGTGCGGTGGCGCGACGAAACGGACGCGCTGCTCGCAGCAGCTACCAGCGCTGCCGACAGCACCACCGCCGCAAGCAGGAGGAGTGCACCGGCGCGGCGTCCCGACCCCCGACCCGTAGCCACCGCGAGGAGTGTGCCAAATGCCCGGTCGACCGGCCGGGGCCCGTCGTCACCCGGTGGTCGCGGGCGTCAGCGTGAGGGCGGCCGTGCCGTCGCTGGGCAAGGTCTGGTAGCTGGTCGTGAAGACGTGCGTCAGCGCTGCGACACGTCCGCTGTCGGGCGGTTGTGCCGCACCGAGCACGATCGTCTTCGTCTCGAGCGTGCGGGCGAGCGGAAGGTCGAGGTTCCTCTTCACGTCTTTCCGCGTGATGAACACCGCGATCGTCGGTGCTTGCGGGTTCGCAGAGCCCGGGAAGTACGTGAGCACGGCGTTCGTGCCGGGGACGTACTTCAGCGTATAGAGCGCGAGTTCGAGCGCCTCTCGGCGGAGCAGCGGCGCCGGACTCGCCTGACTCGAGGACGGGACGCCGCAGTTCCGCTGCGGGTCGCCGAAGCCGCACATCTCGTAGCCGACGGTCGAATCCGGCTGGTAGAAGGTGAAGTCGCCCTGCTCGTGCTGGCCGGTCGAGACATCGGGTTGTACGGAAATCAAGCTGACCGGCACCTGGACGCTCTGCGGGCCGCTGGTCCCCTGCACGACGCCGGGAGCCTGCAGAGGGCCTGGGAACACGGTGACGAGCGGACTTCCCGGCGACGCCTTGTACTCGGACGAGACCTTGGTCGCGATCTGGCGTTCCATGTCGAGCGACGCGCCGGTCGGCACGAACTTCGACCAGGGCGGCGGGTGGCTGGCGGCCGGGCGTATCAGGACCAGGACGAGCGCGGCGACGCCGGCCAGGGCGAGCATGATCAGAATCGTGTACGCGAGCGAAAAGCGCGTGTAGTACGCGGAGGAGTGTGCCCGCTCCGCGCGGCTCTGGGCCGGCTTGGGCTTCTCGACTTCCGGCCGAGCGGCGTGGCCGGCCGCTACATCCTCGGCCACGTCTCCTCCTTCGTGTAGTCCAGCTCCGGCTGCACCAGCTCCTGCGCGTCGAGTAGCTCGACAAGCTCGTCGCCGTACAGCTCGCGCTTCTCCGCGAGCTCCGTCGCGATCGCGTCGACGGCGGCCCGGTTGGTCGCCACGAGGTTCACGGCCATGACGTACGCCTGCCCGAGGATCTGCGCCGCGACCGCGTTCTTGAAGGGGTCGCGGAGAATCGCCGCGATCGGATCCGCGTGGAAGTCGGCGCTGCCGCGCGTGCGGTTCATCAGCATGCGGCCGATTCGCTCGAAGCGCTTCATGATCTGCTCGCGAGCCTCGTCGGGATCCTCTCCCTTGGGGACGTTGCCGTTGAGCTCGACCCGAAGTGGCCGCATGCCCGCGGTGCCGACCATCCACGCCGCCGTGTCGGTCGCGGTCTGCAGGTCGCCCCCGACGCCGCCGCTGTTCTCGCCGTAGAAGACGTTCTCGGCGGCCATCGCGCCGAGCGTGTGGATCAGCGCCCCCATCTCCTCGTGCTGCCACCGGCTGAACCGTTCCTCGCGCTCGAACGTCTGGTGGTGGCCGAGCGCCCCTCCTCGCATGCGGGTGGAGAGCCGGCTCGACTCCAGGTCGGGGCGGTACACGTGCGCGGTGACGGCATGGCCGGCCTCGTGGATCGCGATCGCACGGAGCTCGTGCTCGGGATACGTGACGTTGACCGCCGTGCCCGACTCGATCGTCGTCATCGCCTGGACGAGGTCGTCCCAGCCGAACGTCGCCTTGCCCTCGTGCTGCGCGTTCGTCAGCGCCATCGAGCAGACCTGGTCGATCATCGCGGGCGAGTAGCCGTTCGTGATCCGCGCGATCTCGTCGCGCCGCTGCGGCGCGTCGAGGTCGGCGTCGTGCCCCACCTTGGTGAGGTAGAGGTCGAAGACGTCCTTCCGGTCCTCCTTCGTCGGTGTGCGGAACGAGACATGGCGTCCCATGCGGCCCGGCCGGGTGAGCGCCGGATCGAGCTGGTCCAGCGGCACGTTGGTGGCGCCGATGAAGTAGATCTGCTCGCCGCGCGGGCGAGCGCGGGGGATCCGCAGCGACCGCTTGCCGAGGCGGCGCGGCACGAGGTAGGAGGCGTCGAGCAGCGTGTTGATGCGGTTCGTCAGGATCCGGCGCATGAACGGCGGGCTGTCGATGCCGTCCATCACCACGAGCAGCTGGTTGAGCGCGAGCTGGCCGCCCCCGCCCATCCCGCCGAAGAGCCCGCCGGGGAACTGGTTCACGATCCGGTCGACGATCGGGTTCGTCCAGCGGCCCGGCGCCCGCTGCTCGAACAACCGCTCGCGCCACCGGCGCGTCTCGACGATCAGGTCGCCCGACGGGTTCTGTGCTCCCCACGGCCCGTAGAACGAGAAGTCGCTGACGTCGCGCCATGCGTACGGGTCGGTGGCGGGAGCCATCTGCTGCACCGCCTGGCGGCGCATGCCGACGGCGTCGATCTCGTCGATGAAGACGATGCACTGGCCGCCCCACTTGCGCGCGAGCTTCTTCGCCCGCCGGGCGAGCAG
>DASSVP010000147.1:0-3222 GCA_035705985.1 Thermoleophilaceae bacterium | reverse complement strand
CCCAGCTCGCTGGCCACGACGACTCCGGCCAGGAGGTAGCCGGCCTGGGCGACGCTCGACCACGCGAGCATGCGCTTGAGCGAGCGCTGCGCGATCGCCCCGGCGTTCCCGATCACGATGGTCACGGCGGCGAGCACGGCGAGCGCAGGGCCCCAGTCGAGCTGCGCCAACCCGAGCGCGTGGTCGAACAGACGGATGATCACCGCGAACGCCGCCGCCTTCACCCCCACGCTCATCAGCGCGGTGACCGGCGTGGGGGCGCCCTCGTAGACGTCCGGCGTCCACTGGTGGAACGGCGCGACCGACGCCTTGAAGGCGAGCCCGGTGACGCACAGGGCTATTCCGGTGAGAAGCAGCGGGTCGGACGCGCTCAGCTCGTCGCCCGCGAGCGCCGCGGCGATCGCGTCGAACTGCATCGCGCCCGTGGCGCCGTACACGAGCGCCAGGCCGTAGAGCAGCGTCGCCGATCCCACCGACCCGACCACGAGGTACTTCAGCCCCGCCTCGAGCGAGGTGCGGCGGTGCAGGTGAGTCGCGCACAGCACGTACAGCGGAATCGAGAGCAGCTCGAAGCCGATGAACAGCGTCATCAGGCTCTCGGCGCCGGCGAGCACGACCATGCCGGCGATGGAGCCGAGCAGCAGCGAGTAGTACTCGCCGTGACCCGCCTCGACGGCGGCGGTGGAGCGCCACGAGAGCGCGATCGTGACCAGCCCGGCGATGTAGAACAGCATCGACAGGCCGAGCGCGAGCGCGTCCATGCCGAGCGCACCCTCGATGATCGGGTCGCGGTTGCCCGGCTCCCAGATCCAGATGGTCAGGCCGATCGCAGTGAGCAGCGCGATCGCCGTGAGCAGCGGCACGAGCACGAAGCGCACGAACCGCGGGCGGAAGAGCCCCACCATCAGCACGATCACGGAACCACCCGCGAGCGCGAACAGCGGGGACAGCTCCTTGTAGTCGATCTCCGGGGCCTGCACCTGGGCGAGCAGCGTGCTCATCGGGCCGCCGACACCTCCGTGGCGCCGGGGGTCACGTCGGCGGCGGACTGCTCCGTCCGATCCACGACGAAGTGCGGGTACACGCCCAGCACGACCACCAGCGCCACGACCGGCGCCACGGCCGCCAGGTTCACGCGGTCAATCTCGAGCGACTCCACCGCGGGGCCCGCACGGCCGTGCATCGTCCCCTGGTAGAGCCGGATCATGTAGACCGCGGCGAGGATCACCCCGACGGACGCGACCAGGCCGTAGACGAGGTTGTCCTCGAAGGCGCCGAACAGGATCAGGATCTCGCCGACGAAGTTCGCCGAGCCCGGCATCGCGAGCGTCGCCAGCGCCGTGACGAGGAACAGTCCGGCCAGCACCGGCGCCCGGAACGCCATCCCGCCCAGCTCGCGCAGCGACTCGCTTCCGCGCGAGCGCAGCGCGATCACACCGATGATGAGGAACAGCGGGATCACCACGAGGCCGTGGTTCAGCATCTGGAAGATCGCGCCCTGTGTGCCCTTCTCCTCGAAGGCGAAGATCCCCAGCACGATGAAGCCGAGCTGGGCGATCGACGAATAGGCGACGACCAGCCGGATGTTGTCCTGCGAGAAGGCCAGCACCGACCCGTACAGGATCGAGAAGACCGCGAGGATGATGAACAGCTCCTGCCAGTACTCCGCTCCGTCCGGCATCACGGGCAGGACGATCCGCAGGAAGCCGTACACCCCGACCTTCGAGAGCACACCCGACAGCAGCGCGAGCACCGGGATGGAGGTCGCGCGGTACGTCTCCGGCACCCAGCCGTGCAGCGGGAAGAGCGGCGCCTTCACGAAGAACGCGAGCGCGAACAGGAGCGTGATCCAGTGCTGTGAGCCCTCCGGGAGCGAGCGCTCACGCAGGTCCGAGAGCGCGAAGGACAGCTCACCGCCGTCGGGCGTGGCCAGCACGCCGAGCGCCACCGCGCCGCCGAGCATCAGTAGCGAGCCGGCCAGCGTGTAGATCACGAACTTGGTGGTCGCGCGCACGCGGTCGCCGCTGCCCCAGGCGCCGATCAGGAAGTAGAACGGCACCAGCATCAGGTCGAAGAAGACGATGAAGAGCGCCAGGTCCTGCGCCATGAACGCGCCGAGCACCGCGGTCTCGGCCAGCGCCAGGTTGAAGAAGAACAGGCGGGGGCGGTCCTGTTCCGAGAAGGCCGCCACGAGCGTGCACGCCACCCAGGCAATCGCCGTGAGCGCGATCATGAACAGGTTGAGGCCGTCCACCCCGAGCGTGTAGCGGATGCCGAGCTCGGAGATCCAGTTGTCGTCGGTGACCCACTGAAGCCCGCCGCCGGCATCGAAGTCGATCAGCATCGCGACGACGTAGGCGAGCACGGCGACCGTCCCGCCGAGCACGACCCAGCGCGCGACGCCGCGCGGCACGAACGCCCCGATGAGGCCGGCCGCAAGCGGGAGGAACAGCACGATCGATAGGTGGATCGTCACGAGCTGTTCAGGAGGAAGTAGAGGGTGAGGGCGGCGGCGCCGAGCATGAGCAGGAGCGCGTAGGCACGCAGGTAGCCGGTTTGGATCGCGCGCGCGAAGGAGGTGCCCACGCGCACGATGCCCGTGGCGCCGCCGACGATCGTGCCCTGCACGAAGTCGGTCTCGATCACGCGCCGGCCGAAGGATCCGAACATCGCCACGGGCCGGACGAAGAGCCCGTCATAGAGCTCGTCGAAGTACCACTTGTTGCCGAGGAACCGGTGGAGCCAGGGGAACCGCTCGATCAGCCGCGCCGAGGTGCCGGGACGGCGCCGGTACACCGCAAACGCGAGCGCGATGCCGAGGATGGAGATGACGCCGCCGGCCACGAGGCCCCAGACCTCGGCGCCGGTAGTCGGCGCTGTGTCGTGGAAGCGCGAGTCGTGGAAGGTGGGCTCGAGGAACGTCTCGAGCACGTCCGTCAGGCCGGGCACCGCGAGGTAGCCGCCCACGATCGACAGCAGCGCGAGCGGCCCCATCGCAGCCTTCATCGGCCAGGAGCGCTCGGCCACGTGGTGCTCGGGGCCGGGGAAGCCCACGTCCGTGTCCTCGGGCTCGCCGGTCATCGGGTTCATCGGCTCGCCGTGCGCGATGTGGCCCTGCTCGAGCTCGCGCGCCTCGGGCACCGCGTCGCCGAGGAACACGCGGAACACCATCCGGAAGGCGTAGAACGCGGTCAGGAACGCGCCCACGTAGCCGAGGATCGC
>DASSVP010000146.1:0-6130 GCA_035705985.1 Thermoleophilaceae bacterium | reverse complement strand
CCGGGGTAGGCGCCGAAGCTCGGCGTGAGGCCGTACGGGAGCGCCGGCAGCACCGGCACGCCCAACGGCTCCGCGGCCTCGACGGCGACACGCTCGGCGAGGAGGTTGTCCGTCTCGAGCGAGAGGTACGCGTGCTGCTCGGTCGAGCCGAGCGGCAGCACGATCCGGTCGTCGCCACCCAGGTATTCCTCGAGCTGGAACCAGTTCAGATCGCGGACGCGCACTGCGGCAGAATTCCAGACGAATGGCAGATGGGCTGATTGCATGTCTCGCCGCAGCGGTGATGGCGGCCTCCCACGCGGCAGGGCCGCCGAAGGGGCCGATCGTGGCGCTTGCCGCCCGGCCGCTGCACGGGAGCGTCGTTCTCCGCGCCCGCCCGGGCGGGAAGCCGCTCGTCCGCGTGGGGTCGCGCGGCCCGATCGGCGGCGGTCCGCTCGTGCTGGGTGTCGTCGGCGTCCGCGGGCGGTGGGTCGAGGTGACGGCCGAGGCGTTGCCCAACGGCCGTTACGGCTGGGTGAGGTTCGGCCGGGACGTCGCCGTCCATCCGATCCAGTGGAAGCTCCGCGCGTCGCTCTCCCGGCGCGAGCTCTACGTCCTGCGAGACGGGCGGATCGTGCGGACGATCCCCGTCGGCATCGGCGCTCGCGGCTCGCCGACCCCCGTCGGCCGTTTCGCCGTCGCCGAGAAGCTCACCGGACCCTTCGGCCCCGCCTTCGGCCCACGCATCCTGACTCTCACGGCGCGACAGCCGCGCCTGCCGGCCGGCTGGAACCGGAGGATCACCTACTACGTCGCGATTCACTCCGGCTCGGGACGGGGCTCGGCCGTCTCGGCGGGGTGCCTCCACGCGAGAGAGGCCGACGTCCGCTACCTCATGCGCACGGTCCCGCTCGGGACGCCGGTCCTGATCACGGCCTGAGCTGTGCGATGATCGGCGCCGGGATGAGCATGGTCGAGCTGCACGAGTTCGAGGAAGAGGAGGAGCTGCCCGCCTGGAGCCTGCCGGCGGACGCCGTCGACCGGATCCGTGTGCCGGTGACGCTGCCGGAGCAGGTGACCCGGGAATGGGCCTGGGGCGGCTCGACGGGCGCCGGTGTCCGGGTGTGCATCCTCGACAGCGGTGTCGAGCTCGACCATCCTCTCGTGGGCCGTGTCGACCGCTCGGTCGCGGTTCTCAGGGACGAAGAGGGAGAGCTGCACGTGGTCGACGACACGAAGGGCGACCTCTGCGGCCACGGCACCGCCTGCGCCGGCATCGTTCGCGCGCTCGCCCCCGACGTCGAGCTGACGAGCGTTCGCGTCCTCGGCGCCGGGTACACGGGCGGCGGCGAGATCCTGCTGCGGGGGCTCGCCTGGGCGATCGAGCAGGGTTTCCAGATCGTGAACATGAGCCTGTCGACGACCCGGACGAAGTACGTCGAGCGGCTGCACGAGCTTGCCGACCGCGCCTACTTCCGCCGCGTCCTCCTCGTCGCCTCGGCCCACAACATGCCGGTCGAGAGTTTCCCGTGGCGCTTCGCGAGCGTGATCTCGGTCGGCAGCCACGAGGAGCCGGAGCCGCTGACCTTCTACTACAACCCCTCGCCGCCGGTCGAGTTCTTCGGCCGCGGCCTCGACCTCGACGTCGCGTGGCTCGACGGCGGAACGCTCCGCTGCACCGGCAACAGTTTCGCGACGCCGCACATCGCCGGCATCTGCGCCCTCGTCCTCGGCAAGCATGCCGATCTGACGCCGTTCCAGCTTAAGAGCGTCCTCTATCAGACGGCCTCGAATGCGGCGGGCGGCGGAGCGTGAGCGACCTCGAAGCCGCAGTCGCCGCGGGTGTGCTCGGCGCCGACGAGGCGCACCGCTCGCTGCTGCAGGCGACGGTCGAGGTCGCACGCGCGATCTTCGGCGCCAAGGCGGCGTCCGTCTTCCTGCTCGACGAGGAGGCGGACGAGCTGGTTTTCGAGGCGGTTGCCGGCGAGGGGGAGGGCGAGCTGCTCGGGATGCGGTTCCCGGCCGGGACCGGCATCGCCGGCTGGGTGCTCACGACGCGGCAGCCGCTCATCGTCGACGATCTGAGCGCGGACACGCGGTGGTCGCGCTCGGCGGCCGAGTCGACCGGCTACGTGCCGAAGAGCATGATGGCCGTACCGCTCCTCGCCGAGGAGCGCGCTCTCGGCGTCCTCAACGTGCTCGACCGGCCGGCGGAGTCGAGAGTCAAGCTCCGCGAGGTCGACCTGCTGGGCCTGTTCGCGAACCAGGCTGCGATCGCACTCGATCTGCTGCAACGCGCCCGGCGGGCGCGTGAGGCACTCGCGGGGGAGGGACGACTCGCGCCGCTCGCGCGCGTGGCGGCCCGGCTGGAGGAGGGCGAGCGGGACACCGCGTTCGAGCTGCTGCGGGCACTGGAGCGCGTTCTGACCGAGCAGAGCTGACGCTCCGAGGTTTCGACCGAGCGGCCGGCCTGCGACTCGGGCCTGCTCACTCCGGTCTCGGCTGGCACGGCTCGGAACCCTCTCCCAACGCGGCCTGAGGCCGGGCGGTCGCTCGCCTGGGCCAGTGTTCCCGGAATGACCCTGAGCGGCTGGGCCTGCTAGTAGCGGCGCGACCCGCTCTATGCCCTGAGGCGGGCCCTCGTTTAGGCTCAGCCGACCATCGAGCTAGAAGGGAGAACTCATGCACGCAGTAGTCGTACGGGTGACGATCAACAACCAGGAAGACGCAGAGCAGAGGCTGCGCAGTGAAGTCGTGCCTCAGGTGTCCAGCGCCCCGGGTTTTCAGGCGGGCTACTGGACAGGTGAAGGTGATAGTGGCCTCTCAATGGTCATCTTCGACTCGGAAGAGAACGCCCGCGCTGCCGCCGACCGTGTGCCCCAGGGCATCCCGGAGAGCGTGACCTTGGAAGGGGTCGAGGTGCGGGAGGTCGTCGCTTCGGCGTAGCCTCGATTCGAGAGAAACCGAGAAGCCGGGGCTTGGGCCAGTGTTCCGAAATGACCCTGAGCGTCAGGCTTTAGTTCGCGGCGTGCTGGATTAGGCGTTGGGCTTGTACGCCTTGACGGTGGTGCCGCGGGCGCCGAACTTCTGCGCTTTCGCCCGGGTGTCCTCGAACTTGGACCGGGCGTAGGTGTCCACGAGTTGGCCAGTCTCGATTCTCTCGAACCCGTGCCCCTCCAACAACCTGGCGTACGCTGCCTCCAGCAGCGCCCCTGCGATTCAGCCGGTCCAGAGGTCGATGTTGCGCCTACCCTCCTCGCTCACCGGCTGCTGGATCGTCACGTCCGCGATCTGCAGACGGCCACCCGGAGTGAGGACGCGGAACAACTCTGAGAAGACTGCGTCCTTATCGGGGATGAGGTCGATCACCCCATTCGAGATCACGACGTCGAAACTCTCGTCAGCGAAGGGCAGGCGCTCGGCTTCGGTCTCGATGAACTCGACGTTGGTTGCGCCCATCTCGGTTGCAGCCGCGCGGGCTTTCGCCAGCATCTCGGGCGTCATGTCGATGCCCGTCACCGTTCCTTCCGGGCCAACCATCTGAGCGGCCACAAGCGAGTCCGTCCCTGCGCCAGAGCCGAGATCGAGAACTCGCTCTCTCGGTTCGAGTCGACCGAGATGCCACGGATTCGCGACGCCAGCGAATGACGCAACTGCCGATTCCGGAACGTTCGCAAGCTCCTCCGGATAACCCAGATCCTCGGCCCACGGGCGCCCGGTCGGGAAGATGAAGTCCTTCTCCGGCTCTGTGGAGACCGAAGCGTAGGTCTTCTTGATCTCGCTCTTCAGGAGGTCGCGGTCAACCCCGAGGTCGACTGTTTCCGGCTCAGACATTCTGGGTCTCTTTGACGGCCGCCATGTGTCACGCGAGCCTAACCTTCTCCCCGATCTAAAGCGAGCGAAGGCTCGCGTGGGCCAGTGTTCCGGAATGACCCGTGACGCGAGGAGAGGTCAAGGCCGTCGGAGTCCCGGTCGATGCTTTCGACGGTGGTCATCTTGTTCGCGATCTTCGGCGCACTCCTGGCAGCGTGCGGTGTCGGACTCGGAGCGCTCGGGGTGTCGATGCCAAATACCCTGGGCTGGGCCAGCGTTCCGAAATGACCCGCACCTGCTCACGCCGTCGCTCCGCGTGCCGCTGCGATTGTTGCTAGGGCGAGTAAATCGATCCCGGCGGCAGATAGGCAGAGAGCCACAGTGCCGGTGGTGGCGAGGATGATTCCGCCCAGGGCGCTTCCGATAGCGACCCCAGCGTAGAGCGCGCTGCCGTTCAGCGCGAGAAGCAGTCGTTCATCGCCGCGGATATTGAGCAGGCGGTGCTGTTGCGGTGGTGTGATTGCCCAGGTGCCGATGCCGTAGGCGGTGAGGGCGAGCGCGCTCGCGATCAGCGCGCTCAGACTTGTTCGGTCCGCAGCGGCTGAGATGACACCGAGGGCGGTCAGCGCGGCGGCAATTAGGACGAGTGCGGCCACCAGGGGAACAAGTGGGCCTTTCCTGTCGGTGAGCGAACCAGCAGCTATTGCCCCGAGGATCCCTGCCGCCCCGAACAAAAGTAAGAAGCCAGCCAGACCCGTTGCGCCGACCGCAGCCGCCTCGCTGAGCACGACACCGATGTAGGTGAAGAACGTGAAGCTGCCAGTCGCCCAGAGCATCGTGGTGACCAACGTCAGCAGGGCAAGGCGTCCGCCGAGCCCGGTGCGGGCGGGCGCCTTCGACCGCTCGGAGACCGGCCGCAGGCTGATCGCGCCTCCGATCACGATCAGCACCGACAAGACAGCGATGCCGTAGAAGATCGCGCGCCAGCCAACCGCGCTACTGAGGAAGGTGCCGAGGGGGACACCGAGCGCCGTGCCCGCCGAGGCACCGCCGACGACGACGGCCAAGCGCCGCCCGCGCTGGTCGTGTCTTCCGCTATCGACGGCGAGCGCTGCCGCCGTCACCATGAACACACCAGCACCGATCGCGGCAAGCACTCGAACGGCAAGCAGCGCCGGCAGGCTCGGCGACGCAGCGGTTCCCGCGTTCGCGATCGCGAATAGGGCTAACGAAACAATCAGCAGCCTTTCCCGCCCCACCGGCCGAGCCGCGCGGACAACTAGCGGCGTCGCGATGGCGTACACGGCGGCGAAAACAGTCACGGCCTGGCCAGCAGCCGCCGGGGACGCAGAGAGCGCTCGCGCAATCTGCCGAAGCAGTCCCACCACCAGCGTACCGTCGCTCGCGACAACGAACGCCCCAGCCGCAAGCAGGAGAAGCCGCCGCTCAACCACTCACGGAGTATCAGCGGCATCGAGCCGCCAGGCGCCGACTCTCTCGCTTGGGCCAGTGTTGCGGAATGACCCCTGAGGCGACTGCGGCGGTGAGAAAAGGAGCGATGAGAGTTCGTCCCACGAAGTTCCTCGGCGTGGCCGTCGTTTGGCGTTGTTCCCCGACGTTCTAGCGGGGCTCTAGCGCTCCGCTAGCAGGCCTCTAACCGTGCGCGAGGAGTATCGGCGTTCGCGCGCTCGCGACAACTAGGAGGCTTCAATGCGTTACGTCATCGGCGTCGTCCTCGCTCTCAGCGTTGGCATAGGCGCATACCTCGGCTCCGCGCAAGTGGCCGACTCAGCGAAGACGCCTCCTCGGAAGGTGACACTGCGGATCGGCGACGTAGCAGCCTTTGCCTTCGGGCACGTTCAGTGTCAGGCCATCGCGCCGTCGAGAGCACGCACTGGTCACACACCCGGCCCGAACGACGTCCATCTGCATTGCTCGTCGGGCCGCGCCGCTGAATCGGTCGACGTGAGTCTGGGTGGCGTCAGGGTCTCGAAGGAGGCCGGGCACATCCAGTGTTTCCTGGGCGGGCCGGGATCCCGGGCGTCGATCTTCGTCGCCGATCTGATCTGCGACAAGTACAAGGGACGGGAGAAGCACATCCATCTATCGGTCGAGGTGCTGCCGGGTGGCATCGCCGTCAGGAACGACGACGGCAAGAGGGTGTACAAGACAGGGTGGCACACCGGGTGGTAGATCACTCGCCCGCTTAGCCTCACTGCGGCCTAACAGCGCGAATCGCTGGCCTGGGCCAGCGATGCTTCTATGTTTGTCAAGTCGCGCTGGGCGGCTCGTGTTCGAGTAGGCGGTAGAGGTTGCGGGCGAGGTAGCGCTTGAGGCA
>DASSVP010000145.1:0-9051 GCA_035705985.1 Thermoleophilaceae bacterium | reverse complement strand
TGGACCAAGCCCTGGTTCGCGCCCGCCTCGGCGGCCAGCCGGCGAGTCGTGATCCCCCCGTGCCCCACCTCGATCAGCAGGCGCTCGGCGGCGTCGAGAAACGCCTCGGCGGTGGCGCTGCGGGGCGTACGGGCCAGCTCGGGAGTGGGGAGCGGTTCCATTTAGTCGATCGCCTAAGGCGAATGACTAACAGAGCGCGCGAGCTGCGTCAAGGCCGATGTGCGGCAGTATGTCGTCGACCGTGAGCTCAGGCGGCCACCTCCAGCCGCGGCGCTTCAGGGACCAGTCGCACATAAGGGCGGCCGCGACGGCTGACGCGGACCTCATCGCCGGCTGCCGCGCGCTCGAGGTAGTACCCGAAATGGTTGCGGAACTCGTGGGCTCCGACGTCGAGCGTCTTCGGGAGCGAGGTGGAGCTAGCCGGACTCGAACCGGCGGCCTCTTGCGTGCCACGCAAGCGCTCTCCCAGCTGAGCTATAGCCCCGGGAAGCTCAAAATCTACCGCAAGGTTGAGACATGCCCTCTGACCGTTCTTCGGTGGAGTGACCCTCAGCTGGATCCCGCGCCGTCCCGCGACGAGAGCGATCGGGAGAAGGTAGCAGCGGTCGAGCGCGCTGCAATACACGGCCACCAAGTCGATCTCGTCTGCCGTGTAGTAGCGCCGCTCATATCCGGTCGGGGTGCACCAGTTGCTCGTGAGGTTCACCTTGATGATCGCGCCGTCGTCTGACAAGGCGCCCCACTTGCACTGCACGCGCAGGATCCGGTCGCCGATCTCGAACGCCAGGTCGTAGCGGCCATGCTCGACGACCGGGCGCAGGACCGGGATGTCGAGCTTCGTGGCTGCCGCGGTGATTGCGGTCTCCGCGATTCCGCCTTTTTGATTGGTCGACAACACGAACGTATGTTCGCACGAGGACCGGATGGAAGCGTTAGCCCACGGAGCGGGCGGGTGCCTCGCCCCAGAGGTTCTCGAGGCGGTAATACTCGCGCGCCTCGGGCGTGAAGATGTGCACGACCACGTCCCAGTAGTCGAGCAGGATCCAGCGGGCCTCGCGGGCGCCCTCGGTGCGGCGGGGCAGCAGGCGCTCGTCGCCCTGGTTCTTCAGCTCCTCGTAGATCCCGTCGTGGATCGCCTTCGCCTGGCGCTCGGTGTTGCCCGAGCAGATCACGAAGAAGTCGGTGTACGAGACGATCCCGCGCAGGTCGATCACGCGGATGTCGATCGCCTTCTTGTCGGATGCGATGGCGGCGATGCGCTCCGCGAGCTCCGCGCTCAAGTCGCGACCGCCTCCCTGGCGCCGTAGAGCGCCTTCTCCTCGATGTAGCTCGCCACCTTGTCGGGAACCAGATACCGAATGGGCGTCCCCTCACGCACCCGGCGGCGGATGCCGGACGAGGACACCTGGATCATCGGCATGTCGAGGTAGCGCACGTTCCGCGAACCCGCGAGCCGCCCGATCTTGATCACGATCGCGTTACGGCCCCAGCTCGCCCGCTCGAACACCGCGACCGTCGCGCGCTCCAGCACCTTCTCGGGCTCGTGCCACGACGCGAGCGCCGCGGCCTGGTCGCCGCCGAGGATCAGGAAGAGCTCGTCGTCCGGCGCCTCCTCGTGCAGCTGGGCGAGCGTGTCCGAGGTGTACGACGGGCCCTCGCGGTCCAGCTCAATCCGTGACGTCGTGAAGCGCTCGTCGCCGGCCACGGCCAGCTCCACCATGTCGAGCCGGGCCTCGGCCCCCGGGTCGCCCTCGATCTCCCGGTGCGGCGCCCGGCCGACCGGCATGAACACCACGCGGTCGAGCTCGAGCTGCACCAGCGCCTCCTGCGCGCACACGAGGTGACCGATGTGCGGCGGGTTGAACGCTCCTCCGAAGATCCCGACGCGCAAACCGGCTACTCGCGAACCTGCCCGGAGCCCTCGACCACGAACTTGTACGTCGTCAGCTCGCGCAGCCCGATCGGCCCGCGCGCGTGCAGCTTCTGGGTCGAGTTGCCGATCTCGGCGCCCATCCCGAACACCGCCCCGTCCGTGAAGCGCGTCGAGGCGTTCACGTATACAGCCGCTGCGTCCACTCCCTCCGTGAAGGCCTGTGCCGACTCCGTCGAGCCGGTCACGATCGCCTCGGAGTGGCCGGTGCTGTAGCGGCCGATGTGCTCGATGCCCTCCTCGAGCGAGTTCACGACCTTCACCGACAGGATCAGGGCGTGGTACTCGGTGCCCCAGTCCTCCTCGGTGGCGTCGGCGAGCGAGTCGCCGATCTCGCCGGCGAGTGCCCGCGTGAGGCCATCCACGCGCAGCTCCACGCCCGACTCGCGCAGCTCGCCGAGAGCGCGCGGTAGGAAGTCCGCGGCGATGTCCGAGTGCACGAGCAGCGTCTCGATGGCGTTGCAGACCGACGGACGCTGGACCTTCGCGTTCACGGTGATCGCCACCGCGTCGTCGAGGTCCGCCGACGCGTCCACGAGCACGTGGCACACGCCGGCCGACGCGTACAGCACAGGCACCGTGGCGTGCTCCTTCAGCGCGTTCTTGAGCCCCTCGCCGCCGCGCGGGATGACGAGGTCGACCACGCCGTCCTGGGTGGCCAGCTGGCGGAGCTCGTCGCGGTCACCACCGCTCACGATGGAGATCGCGCCCTCCGGCAGGCCGGCCCACTGGACCGCGCTCGCCGCCACCTGCGCGAGCACGGCGTTGGAGTGCGCCGCCGTCGACGACCCACGCAGCACGATCGCGTTGCCGGACTTGAGGCACAGGGCGGAGCAGTCCACCGTCACGTTCGGGCGCGCCTCGTACACCACGCCGACCACCCCGAGCGGCACGCGCACGCGCCGCACGTCGAGCCCGTTGTCGAGCCGGTGGCCCTCGATCGTCTCGCCCACCGGATCCGGCAGCGCGGCGATCGTGCGCACGTCGCGTGCTATCCCGGCGATCCGCTCCTCGGTCAGCTTCAGGCGGTCGAGCAGGCCGGAATGCAGCCCGGCCTCCCCCCCGGCGTCCATGTCGCGCCGATTCGCCTCCAGGATCTCGTGCGAGCGCTGCTCGAGCGCGTCGGCCATCGCGTGCAGGGCCGCGTTCTTCGTGGCGGTGTCGAGCCGGGCGAGCTCGCGCGACGCGGCCTTCGCCTGCGCGCAGACCGCTGCGACGGACTGGGCCGTGGTGGCCATGCACACAGGGTATCGGGGCAGGGTCCCGTACGATTGAGCCCGAGGAGTGCTTCCGCGGACGTATGACAACCAGGTCTGCTCGGTCGCCCGCAGCCTCGAGGTGATCGGCGACCGCTGGACCATGCTCGTCATCCGGGACGCCTTTCACGGCATCCGCCGCTTCGAGGAGTTCCAGGAACGACTTGGCATCGCGCGCAACGTGCTGTCCTCGCGGCTGACGCGGCTTGTGGACGAAGGCGTGCTCGAGAAGCACCTCTACCAGGACCGCCCGCCGCGCTTCGAGTACCGGCTCACGCCCAAGGGCGTGGACCTCTTCCCGGTGATGGTCTCGCTCATGAAATGGGGCGACCGCCACGCGCCGAGCCCGGATGGCCCGCCCGTCGTGGTGCTCCACCGCGGCTGCGGCGGCGAGGTGGACGAGCGCC
The DNA here is from genome assembly GCA_035705985.1 of Thermoleophilaceae bacterium. Classification (GTDB taxonomy): domain Bacteria; phylum Actinomycetota; class Thermoleophilia; order Solirubrobacterales; family Thermoleophilaceae; genus JACVRW01. The sequence goes on along the minus strand of DASSVP010000145.1, from coordinate 5,458 downwards.
TCCTGTGCGACCGCTGCGGCGAGTCGGTGACCGCGCTCAACGCCGAGGCGCGCCAACCAGCGCCCACCGCCGGCTAGAGAAGCGCCACGCGCAGGTCCCGAGCCGCACGGCGATCAGCCCGACGAGCCCTGCCCAGACTCCGGCGATCCCGAGGTCGAGCGCGAGCGACAGCAGCGTGACGGGCACGAAGACGCCGAGTGCAGCGGCGAGCATCCCCCACATCAGGAAGCGCGTGTCGCCGGCGCCGATCAGGATGCCGTCGAGCGCGAAGACCGCCCCGTTCGCCGGCTGCATCAGCGCGAAGAGCGGCCAGATCTCCTGCGCCCGGTCGATCACCGCCGAGTCGCTCGTGAACGCGCGCGGCACGACGTCGATGAGCGCCAGCATCACGAGGCCGAACGCCGCACCCGCGACGACCGCCCACTCGATCATCCGCCGCGCGGCCGCGTGAGCCGCGTCGGCGTCGCCGCGGCCGAGCGTCCTCCCCACGATCACCTGGCCGGCGATCGCGATCGCGTCGAGCACCAGCGCGAGGAACACGAAGAGCTGGAAGGCGATCTGGTGCGCGGCGAGCGAGTCCTCCCCCACGCGCGCGAGCACCGCGCTCGCTACGAGGAACGACGCGTACAGCGCGCCCGTCCTCACGAAGATCTCGCCACCGATGCGCGCGAGCGGCCGCATCCGGGCGAGCGCGGGGCGGCGCGACTCGGCCGGCGCCGCGAGCAGAGCGCGGACGAAGGCGGCGCCCATCCCGGACTGCGCGACGACGGTCGCCCACGCAGAGCCCGCGAGCCCCCAGTCGAGCCCGTAGATGAACACCACGTTCAGCACGACGTTCGCGGCGTTCGCGACCACCACGATCACGAGCGGCGTGCGAAGGTCTGAGACCCCGCGCAGGTAACCCTGTCCCGCGAGCGCGATCAGGGCGGACGGCATGCCGAGCGAGCCGATCCGCAGGTAATCGACCGCCAGCCCGCCCACGCGGCCGTCGCCGCCCATCAGGTCCACGAGCGGGACCGCGAGGGCCGCCAGGAGCACCGTGAGCACGCCACCGATCCCGGCGGAGAGCCAGAGCGCCTGCGGCGCCAGGCGTCCCGCCTCGAGCTCGGCGCCGGCGCCGTGGTAGCGCGCGACCTGCGCGGTGGTGCCGTAGGTCAGGAAGTTGAAGAGCGTGAACGTCCCGGCGAGCAGCGTGGCCGCGATCGCCAGGGCCGCGAGCTCCTCCGTGCCCAGGTGCCCCACCATCGCGGTGTCCACGAGCAGGTAGAGCGGCTCGGCGGCGAGCGCGCCGAGCGCCGGGACCGCGAGGTGGAGGATCTCGCGGTCGTATCGAGAGTGGAGTGGCACCCGCCTCGCGAGCGCGCGCTGCGCGCGAGCCTTCGATCTCACTCCAGGACGAAGTAGTCCCGGTGCACGGCCTCCTCGGTAGCGCGCGGGAGCAGCTCGCGCACCGCGTCCGTCTTCAGACCCTTGATGCGTCGGAGCTCCGCGGCGGAGTAGTTCACGATCCCCTTCCCCACCGCGCGCCCGTCGCAGCGCACCTCGACGGCGTCGCCGGCTTCGAACTCGCCCTCGACCTCCACCACGCCCACCGGCAGCAGGCTCGTTCCCCGCTCTCTCAGCGCGAGCTCGGCACCCTCGTCGATGACGAGCCGTCCGTGAGTCGGCTTGGCGTACTTGAGCCACAGCTTGAAGCTGGAGACGCGGCCCTCCTGCGGCTGGAAGAGCGTGCCGGACGGCTCGCCGGCAAGAGCGGTGGCCACGGCCTCGCGCTCCACGCCGCTCGTGATCACGACCGGGATCCCCGCGGCGGTCGCCATCTCGGCGGCGACCACCTTGGAGCGCATCCCGCCTGAGCCGAGCGGCGAGCTCGACAGGCCGATGTCGTATCCCTCGAGCTCCTCGACGCCTGCGACCTGCTCCACGAGCCGCGCGCCGGGATCGCGGCGCGGGTCCGCGCTGTACAGCCCGCCGGTGTCGGTGAGGAGCACGAGCCGGTCGGCGCCGATCAGGATCGCCACCTGCGCGGCGAGGAAGTCGTTGTCGCCGAACGAGATCTCGTCTGTGGTGGTCGTGTCGTTCTCGTTGATGACCGGCAGGACGCGCCAGCGGAGCAGTGTCTGGAGCGTGTGCCGCGCGTTCAGATAGTGGGTGCGCGCCGACATGTCGAAGAACGTGAGCAGCACCTGCGCCGACGGCACGCCGCGCGCCTGGAGCAGCTCGTCGTAGGTGCGGTAGAGCTTGCCCTGGCCGACGGCCGAGGCCGCCTGGAGCTCCTCCATCGCCGTCGGGCGCATCGGCAGGCCCATCAGCCGCATCCCGCGGGCGATTGCCCCGGAGGTCACGATCACCACGCGGTCGCCGGCCCTGTGGCGCGCCGCCACCTCGTCGCTGAGGCCCTCGAGCACGTCGTCGCGGAGCTCGCCGGCCTCGTCGGCGACGATGCTCGAGCCGAGCTTGACGACGACCGTCGCCACTAGCCCGCGCCGCCCGAGATCTTCCAGTCGCCGCCGTCCTTCTCCAGCTTCACCCTCTGGGTGATCCGCTGGCCGGAGCGGCGCAGCACCACGTTGACGGTTGCCTCGTCGCCGTCGACCGTCGTCCGGCCGAACCGAACGAGCTCGAGCCGCAGACCCTCGATTGCACTCAGCTGCCGCTTGCAGCTGTTGCGCGCCTCGTCCCCGGTCGCGAAGGTGGACTTCTCGCGGAACTCCTCCGTGATCAGGTCGTCGCAGTAGACGTCGGCGTCGCGCGTGTTGATGGCCTCGACGAAGTCGCGGATGGTCTGCTGCGCCTCCTCCTTGTCGTCCCCGCCGCCGCAGCCGGCGAGGAGCACAAGCGCGCAGATGAATGGAGCTAAACGAGCCACGCGCGAGACTTGTATCAGCCGGGGTCGAGCTCGAAGACGATCCCGGCGATCTCCACGTCGTCGCCCGGCTCGAAGCCCGCCGACTCGAGCGCCCTGATCACGCCGAGCGCGCGGAGGCGCTCCTCCAGGTAGCGGAGCGCCTCGTCGTTGTCCACGTCGTGGCGGGCGATCAGCCGCTCGATGCGCTCGCCCTCCACACGGAAGGCGCCGGGCCCCGTGCGGCGCACGCTGTACGCGTCGCCTCGCCCGGGGCGGTAGGTGCGGTGGGTGGCGGGGGCGTCGGCGTCCGCCTGCTCCACCGGCTCGGGCGGAACCCTCCGGAAGATCGCGTTCGCCAGCTCCTCGAGCCCCTCGCCGGTCGCCGCGGAGGTCACGAAGACCTCGATCCCGAGCCTGTCGTGCCAACGCTCGGCCGCCTCTCCGGCCTCCTCCGGCAGCACGAGATCGGCCTTCGACAGCGCCAGCAGCCGCGGCAGCTCCGCGAGCCCGTGGCCGTGCTCGCGCAGCTCCGCCTCGACCGTCGCGTAGTTCTCGACCGGGTCCGAGCCGTCGAGCGGCCTCAGGTCGAGCACGTGCACGAGCAGGCGGCAGCGCTCCACGTGCGCGAGGAACTCGTGCCCGAGCCCGGCGCCCGAGCTCGCCCCCTCGATCAATCCGGGGATGTCGGCGATGACGAGCTGCCTGTCGTCGCGCTCGAGCGTGCCGAGCACCGGCTCGACCGTCGTGAACGGGTAGTCGGCGACCTTCGGCTGCGCGCGCGTCATGCGCGCGAGCAGCGACGACTTCCCCGCGTTCGGCAGCCCCACGAGGCCGGCGTCCGCGGTCAGCTTCAGGTGCAGCTCGAGCGTCCGCTCCTCGCCGGGCAGCCCGCGCTCCGCGAAGCGCGGCGTCTGGCGGGTCGCGGTGGCGAACTGCTTGTTCCCACGCCCGCCGCTTCCGCCCCTGGCCACGAGCGCCCGTTCGCCCGGGCTCAGCAGGTCCCAGCGGTCACCCGAGTCCGGGTCCTCCACGACGGTGCCTGGCGGCACCCGCACCTCGAGCAGCTCCGGCGTGGCGCCGTGCTTGTTCGCGCCCTGGCCGTGGCCGCCGCGCTTCGCCCGGAAGTGTGCGCCGCGGCGAAAGCCCGACAGGTCGCGGAGCGAGGCGTCCACGACGATCGCCACGTCGCCGCCGTGGCCGCCGTCGCCGCCGTCCGGCCCGCCCTTCGGGACATGCGCCTCGCGCCGGAACGACACGACGCCGTCGCCCCCGGCACCGCCCCGCACGAAGATGCGTGCGCGGTCGTGGAACATCAGGGCCGGGGCGAGGGCTCCGAGACCGCCCGGGTCCCGATCAGGCGGGCGATCAGCTCGCCGTCGTCGGGGAACAGCTCAGCCGCCGGCAGCCGCTTCAGCAGCTCGATCCAGCCGGGGTGTGCCTCGAAGGCGCGCCGCAGGATCGGCGCGGCCTCGTCCTCTCGGCCGTTCGCCGCGAGCGCGACGCCGTGCCAGAACGCGAGCTCCAGGTTGTCGGGCTGGGAGCGGTGGGCCGCCTCGTACTCCGCGAGCGCGGCCTCCACATCGCCGGCGGCGGCGAGCTGGTCGCCCGCGTCCACCCGCTCGTACGCGCGCCGGAGCGCCACCAGGCGGCGGAGCTCGCGCACCGGGTCGGGGTGGTCCTCCACGCGTAGGTCCACGGGGCGGTCCTCCACGGGGTTGCCGGTGGCCCGCGGAGTCACGATCACGAGCGCGGCCGACTGGCGGCCGCGGAGGTCGCCGCCCTCGGCCTCGGCCGCGTCGAGCGCGGCGAGCAGCCGCTCCGCGAGGCCGGCGCCGGTGGCGTTCGAGTAGGCGCGCACCATCGCGGCCGGCACGGTGTCGCGCCCCATGATGTTCGCCTGGGCGCTCACCTGGTCGCCGACGGCGTGGCCGGCGTGCGCGATGCAGCGCGCGCCCGTGTGGACGGCGACGCGCCCGCCGCGGTCGATCATCGCCACCTGGCGGGCCGGCTCCTGCGGATCGTCCATGAGCAGCTGATGGAGCGCCGCCGGCGCGCTCTTGCCCTCGCGCATCAGCGCGAGGCCGCGCGGCCCGTAGGCCGGCTCGACTACCGACTGGGTCGCGACGGCGCCCACGCCCGCTTCGGCCCAGGGGACGAGCGAGCCGACGCTGAAGAAATGCGACTGGACCGCCACGCCGAGCTCACCGCTCGCAGGGTCCCTGGCAACGATCGAGTAGGTCAGAAGCGGAAAGGTATTCCGTCGGGGCGCACGCGGCACCGCCGCGTGCTTCCGCAACTACTCGGACGCCTCGGCGGCGGGCTCCACCGAGATCACGCGCCCGCGGCGGCCCTGCGCGAACTGCACGGTGCCCGGCCGGGTGGCGAAGATGGTGTCGTCCCTGCCGAGCCCGACACCCTCGCCCGGCTTGAAGCGGGTCCCGCGCTGGCGCACGATGATCTCCCCGCCCGTAACGGCCTGGCCCGCGAACACCTTCACGCCGAGACGCTTCGCGTTCGAGTCGCGGCCGTTGCGGCTGGAGCCGAGTCCCTTCTTGTGAGCCACCTCTGAGCCTCCTACCTTCCGGCCTTGATCGAGCTGATCTCGAGCCG
>DASSVP010000144.1:0-5143 GCA_035705985.1 Thermoleophilaceae bacterium | reverse complement strand
CCTAGGGCGCCGGGCGCAGCGCGGCGGCCGCGTCCACGAGACCCGCGCCGTAGCGGTCCGGGCGGTCCGTGTGCCGCGCGGTGGCCTCGAGGTGCGCCTCGACGGCGCGCGGCGAGGGGTTCGGGCCGAGCCGCTCGGACGCGATCAGGAGCGCCGCGATCGCGGAGACGTGCGGGCTCGCCATCGACGTGCCCTCGTACGTGCGCGGAAGGCCGAACCGCTGCACCCCGCGCGTGAACGTCTGCTGGATGATCGGCCGCCCCTTCGCGTCGGGCGTGCAGTGCGCGCTGTCCCACGCGCTGTCCGCGTTCGGGGCGTCGATCCCGCCGCCGGGAGCCGTGAGGTCGAGGTCCTCGCCCGCGTTCGAGTAGTCGGCCTGGCAGCCCGTGACCGTCGTGGCGCCCACCGCGATCACCGACTGGGCTCTGGCGGGATAGGCCACCGCGATGTCGGCCTGGTTGCCGGCGGCGGCGACCACGACGGCGCCGCGGCGGTGCGCGTAGCGGATCGCGCTCAGCACGTCGGGGATCTCGGCGGCGCGCACCTCGGCCGGGAACTCGAGCGACAGGTTGATCACGTCCGCGCGGTGGCGGGCGGCATAGCGGATGGCGCGCGCGATCGCGGCCGAATCGCCCTCGCCGTTCGAGTCGAGCACGCGCAGCGGCATGATCTTCGCGTTGTAGGCGATGCCCGCGGTGGCCACGCGATTGTTGGTCGTCTGCGCGATCGTGCCGGACACGTGCGTGCCATGGCCGAACACGTCGTTCGGATGGCGATCGCGCCCGATGAAGTCATAGGGCCGCACGAACGTCGAGCGGCGCAGGTCCGGCGCGCGCCGGTAGCGCCCGCGGCGCTCGTACGCCACGCCGCTGTCGAGCACGGCCACCACGGCGCCGCGGCCGCCGGGGGCTCCGAGCTGCTCCGCGAGCGTCCAGGCCTCGAGCACGTTGATGCCGTAGTCGCCGTAGAAGTTCCACTGGAGCCGGAAGCTCGGGTCGTTCGGCGCGGTCGCCGCCGCGTGCGCCCGCCAGTTCGGGACCGCGTAGGCCACGTTGGGGTCGGCGCGCAGCTCGGCGATCGTCTCGCGCACGGAATCGCCGTCGTCGATCTGGAGCTGCTCGGAGCCGCCCGGCAGCGTCTGGATCGCCTCGGCGCCGGCGGACTCCGTCACCTGGGCCGCGACCCCTCCGCTCGTCCCGGCCTCGTAGCGGACGATTACCTCGTCCGGGACGTAGCCGGTCGCCTGCGCGCCCGCGGGAAGGACCAAGGAGACCGCGAGCGCGGATATCAGGGGGAGGAGGCGTATCGGCATTTGGTTACGGTGGACAGCGGAGTGTACGAAGGCACGAACAAATTGCCCACACGTAAGTTGTGACGGCTTGCGTAACGGGCGCTACGGGGTTCATCGGCGCGCACGTCGCACAACTTGCGTCCCGATCCGGACCCGTGCGAGTCACGTATCGGGACGAGGCGAGGCTCACACGTCTCGGTGACACCCCCGTCGACCCCGTGCGGGCCGACGTCCTCGACCGGGCGGCGCTGCGGCGAGCGTTTCGGGGCTGCGACACGGTGTATCACTGCGCCGGCTTCGTCGGCTCGCATCCGCTCGAACGCGTCTGGCAGCTGAACGCGCTCGCGCCACGGCTGGCCGTGGAGGCGGCCGCGGCGGAGGGAGTCGCGCGGGTGGTGCTGACCTCGAGCGTGGCCGGGATCGGGCCGGCGCCGCCGGGCGAGTCCGGCACCGAGGCCGACGTCTACCGCGGCGGCGGCCTCGGCCTCGCGTATCCCGACGCCAAGCACGAGGGCGAGGCGGAGGCACTCGCGGCCGGCGCGCGCGAGGGCGTGGAGGTCGTGATCGTGAACCCGTCGTACGTCTTCGGCGTGCCGGTGGACCGCACGGCGCCGGGCGAGACCTCCACGCGGATGATCGGCAACTACCTCCGCGGGCGGCTCCCGGCGCTGGTGGACGGCGAGACGAACGTCGTGGACGTGCGCGACGTCGCCAAGGGGCATCTGCGCGCCGCCGAGCGCGGCAGGCCGGGCGAGCGCTACGTGCTCGGCGGCCACGACATCCGCTGGGTCGAGCTGTTCGAGCACGTGGCCCGCCTCTCGGGGGTGCGCCATCCGCTGATCGTGCTGCCGCGCGAGGCCGGCGCGGTCGCGCGCGCCGCCGAGGCGGCCGGGCTGCCCAGCCCGATCTCGGCCGAGGGGCTCGTGCTCATGGCGCAGAACTGGCGCTACTCGTCCGCCAAGGCGCGGCGCGAGCTCGGCTACCGGGCGCGGCCGCTCGACCGCACGCTCGCCGACACGATCGACTGGTACCGCGAGCTGATCGCGAGCGGCACGCTCGGCGGCGGGCGGCCGTCGGCGCTCTCGCTGGCCGCGGCCGGAGTTCGCGCGGCCGACCGCGCCGGCGCGCTCGGCGCGCTACGGCTCGCGGAGCGGTACGTGGGGCGGCGGATGGTGGCCCCGTGAGCGTCAGCCCGGGCGTCTTCCCGCGCGACGAGTACTTCATGCGGCTCGCGTTGCGGGAGGCCGAGCGAGCGCTCGAGCACGACGACGTGCCGATCGGCGCGGTCATCGTCCACGAGGGCGAGGTGATCGCGGCTGCTCGCAACGAGCGCGAGCTCCGGCGCGATCCGACGGCGCACGCGGAGGTGCTCGCGCTGCGCGAGGCATCGGCCCGGCTCGAGAGCTGGCGCCTGCTCGACACGACGCTGTACGTGACGCTCGAGCCGTGCGCGATGTGCGCCGGCGCGATCGTGCTCGGACGCGTGCCGAGGGTCGTCTACGCGGCCGACGACCCGAAGGCGGGAGCAGCCGGAAGCGTGCTCGACGTCCTCGCCGACCCGCGCCTCAACCACCGCCCGGCGGTGGCACCCGGCCTGCTCGCGGACGAGGCCGCTGAAATGCTGCGCGCATTCTTCGCCTCGAGGCGATAGTTCCGCGGCCTGGCTGCCGATAACGATCTCAATGTCCGTGGATCCGAAGACGATCCTCCAGCGGATCGAGTCGACGTACGGCCCCCTGGCCGAGGGCGTCCCGTCGGTCGCCTACGTCTACGAGCCGGGGATCAACGGCGCGTGCCTCTACATCAGTCCCTCGATCGAGCGGGTGCTCGGCTATTCGCAGCAGCACTGGATCGAGGATGGAGGCCTCTGGGACCGCCTGCTCCACCCGGACGACGCCGAGCGCGTGACCACGAACGAGGCCGAGTGCGAGCGCTCGGGCGAGTCGCTCGTCCAGGAGTACCGGATCAGCCGTGCCGACGGCGGCGTCATCTGGATCCGCGACGAGATGACCGTCGTGCGCGGGGACGAGGGGGGTGAGCCGCCGCTCTTCTACGGCGTGTTCCTCGACGTGACGGACCGCAAGCGGATGGAGGCCGAGCTCGAGCGCCTCGCGCTCTACGACTCGCTCACCGGCCTGCCAAACCGCGCTCTCTTCAACGACCGGCTGCTCCAAGCGATCGAGCGGCGCGGGGATCGGCAGTCGACAGCCGTCTACTTCCTCGACGTCGACCGCTTCAAGCGGATCAACGACAGCCTGGGCCACACGGCCGGCGACGGCGTCCTGCGCGAGGTCGCCGCGCGCATCCAGCGGGCGCTCCGGCCGGAGGACACCGTTGCGCGCTTCGGAGGCGACGAGTTCACGATCCTGTGCGAGTCGGTCGGCGGAGTGCTCGAGGCGGTGGGAGTGGCCGACCGCCTCCAGCGGGAGATCGCGCGGCCGCTGCGCGCGGGCGGCGCCGAGCTGCGGCTCAGCGCCTCGATCGGGATCGCGCTGGCGGAGCCGGGTGAGGACGACGTGTCGCCGCCACGGCTCGTGGAGGACGCGGACGCCGCGATGTACCGCGCCAAGGAGCGCGGGGGCGCCCGCACCGAGCTGTTCGACATGGCCATGCGCGAGCGCGCCGTCGAGGCGCTGTCGATCGAACAGGAGCTCCAGCGCGCGCTCGACAACGGCGAGCTGCGGCTCTTCTACCAGCCGCTGGTGAGCCTCTACAGCGGCGACATGGTCGGCGCCGAGGCGCTGATCCGCTGGGAGCACCCGGTCCGCGGCCTGCTCACCCCCGACAAGTTCCTGCCGGTGGCCGAGGAGAGCGGCCTGATCGTGCAGGTGGGCGCCTGGGCCGTGGGCGAGGCGTGCCGTCGGCTGCGCGACTGGGAACGTCGCAACGGCGTCGACACGCCTTTCGGCCTCGCGGTCAACCTGAGCGCGCGCGAGCTGACCCATCCGGACGTCGTCACGACCGTCCTGAACGCGGTGCGACGCTCGGCGCTCGACCCCTCCCGCCTGACGATCGAGGTGACCGAGAGCACCGCGATGGCCGACCGCGACTCCGGCTTCCGAGCGCTGCGTGAGCTCAGCGAGGCCGGCGTGCGGATTGCGATCGACGACTTCGGCACGGGCTACGCCTCACTCGACCACCTCCGGGAGATGCCCGCCGACATCCTCAAGATCGACCGGTCGTTCGTGGCCGGGATGGCGGCCAACTCACCCGACTCGGCACTCGTGGCCGCCGCCGTGGCGATGGGCCGCGCGCTCGAGATGGAGGTCGTCGCCGAGGGCATCGAGACGAGCGAACAGGTGACCGACCTGCGCGAGCTCGGCTGCCCGCTGGGCCAGGGCTTCCTGTTCGCCCGCCCCCTGCCGCCCGAGGAGATCGACACGCTCCTCGAGGCGGACGTGCAGTTCTAGCGTCCCTATCATCAGCGCTCTCGGAGGGGTGCCGGAGCGGTTGAACGGGGCGGTCTCGAAAACCGTTGACGGCGGCAACGTCGTCCGAGGGTTCGAATCCCTCCCCCTCCGCTAGATCATCGGCGACGACGTCGATTGGCAGCGGTTTTGCCCCGGTCTGGCCGCACTAACTGGAACCGCGTCGACCGCGTGCAATGGGGCTTTCGGATCCGCACAAGCGCCATATCGCACCGGACCGCGAGTCCGGAAGACCGCACGCCGATCGCGCGCTCTCGCTTCTCGCGCTGAGCGCTGGTAGCGATCCATTCCGGTACGCAGGGTTCGCGCGCCACTGCTCTGTCCTGCTTGCGCGCGGACACGGGCGGATGTAGTTTCGGGTAGGCGCCAGGGCGCCTTGCCCCGAGCAGGAATGCGGTGAATGGCTGAGGCGGCAGACCGCGGT
>DASSVP010000143.1:0-2371 GCA_035705985.1 Thermoleophilaceae bacterium | reverse complement strand
CGGCGGGCGCCGGGCACGCGGTCGGCCAGCCGGCCGAGCGGCTCGAGCGAGTCGCCCAGGCGCTCCATCAGCTCGATGAGCTCCGTGATCCCGGCGTTCAGGCCCTCGATCGTCTCGGGCAGCCGCGCGAGGTGCTGCTGCACCTCCACCAGCACCGGCATGGCCTCCTCGATGTGGGCCATCCGCTCGTCCATGGGCGGCAGGACGCGCGTCGCCTGGGCAACCTCGGCGAGCGCCTCACGGACCTCTGGCAGCGAATCGGTGTTGTCCGCCATGCGGCGAGTGTCCGAGCGGACGTCCCGAAGCTCCTCCAGCAGCTCGGGAAGCACGCGCAGCGAAGCCGCGAGCTCCCCGAGCACGATCACCGGTCCGAGTGGGTTCAACACGGCCGGGCAAGCTACCCGGTCGCGGGAAGTGGCGCGTCAGCTCCAGGCTGCGACCTCGCGCGGCTGGGTGAGGCGGAAGGCGTTCCCCGAGGGATCGCGGAAGGAGGAGTCGATTCCGTACGGGTACTCCGTGGGCTCCTCGGTGAACTCCACGCCGCGGCCCCTCAGCTCGTCGTACGAGGCCTGCACGTCGTCCGTCTGGAGGAAGACCGTCCCGGCGAAGCCCTTGGCCATGAGGTTGCGAACTTCCTCGCCGGTCTGACCGTCCATCACGGGCTGGCCGGGGATCGCCATCAGCACGATGGCGAAGTCGTCCTGGCCGGGCGGGCCGACCGTGAGCCAGCGAAAGTTGCCCATCTCCTCCACCGTCACGTCGGCGCGGACCTCCATGCCGAGCTTCTCGGTGTAGAAGGCGAGGGCCTCGTCCTGGTCGTGGACCCATAGTTGTGCGTGTGCGATTTTGATCATGGGCGTCACGCTACGCCTCGCCCGGGCCGCTGTCTTCTTCAAACGTGCGGTGTTGGGGGCGCCCGAAGAAACGCACGACACAGGCCGGCACGAGCGCGCTCGCGGCGGCCGGCGGATAGCTCGCGCGGTAGGCGAGCGGGGTCTTCCCGAAGGTCCGCTTGAAGGTCGACGTGAACGATCCGACGCTCTGGAGGCCGACGGAGAAGCAGATGTCCGTGACCGAGCGGTCGGTGGTGCGCAGGAGCGCCGCGGCGCGCTCCATGCGGCGCGTGAGGAGGTAGGAGTGCGGCGACTCGCCGAACGCCGCCCGGAACTCGCGGCTGAAGTGCGCTCGCGAGAGGCCGGCGGCGCGTGCGAGGTCATCGACTCCGAGCGGCTCGAAGTAGCGCGCGTCCGCGAGGTCCTTCGCCTTGAGGAGATGGCGGGCGGGCGGGACGAACGTCGTCACGCATTCGACGTTACCGCGCCGCGCGCACCGTCCCGGCTTCCCACAGCCACGGCGGCGGACCCGGAGGAATGCGGGTCCCGCCGACCCAGCGCGCCTCGGCCGGCTGCCAGCGCTCGCCACCGTCGAGCACGGACCGGCCCCTACCCGTAAGGCCGACCTCCTCACGAAGCGGCTCGATCGCGCAGTCGCCGTTCGTGAGGTGGAGCACGCCTACTTGATGATCGCGATCGTGTCGCCGGTGGTGACCGAGCCGCCCTCGGACACGCCCAGCTCCTCGACGGTGCCGGCCGTCGGCGCCGTGATCTCGTTCTCCATCTTCATTGCCTCGATCACGCAGATCAGCGCGCCCTCGTCCACCTCGGCGCCCTTCTCCACGGCCACCTTGAGGACGGTGCCCTGGATCGGCGAGACCAGCTCGCCCGGCGCGCCGCCCCCGCCGCCGCTCTTGCGCTCCCGGCGGGGTGCCTTCTTGGCGGCGGCCGGCCCGGCGCCGTTTGCCGCGAGCGCCTCGCCGATCACGGTCACGTCGAAGCGGCGGCCCGACACCTCCACGGCGTACTCGCGGGAGACCTTCTCGGCCTCCTCGTCGTCGCCCCTCTGCTCGGGCGCCGGGAACGCGAGCTGCTTGAGCCAGCCCTTGTCCTCCACGAGGTCACGGCAGGTCTCGCCGTTCGCCCACTGCTCGGTGGCGAGCAGCGCCTGGTGGAACGGGATCAGCGTCTTCATGCCGCCGATCTCGTACTCGCCGAGGGCGCGGAGCATGCGCCGTGTCGAGGCCTCGCGGTCCACGTCCCAGACGATCAGCTTCGCGATCATCGGGTCGTACAGCGGCAGCACCTCGTAGCCCTCCTCGGCGCCGGAGTCCACGCGCACGAAGGGGCCGGCCGGCTCGCGGTAGGAGCCCACGCGTCCGGGCGCGGGAGCGAAGTTCTTCGACGCGTCCTCCGCGTTGATGCGGCACTCGATGGCGTGGCCGCGCACCACCACGTCCTCCTGCGAGTAGCCGAGCGGCTCGCCCGCCGCGATCTTGATCTGCTCGCGCACGATGTCGATGCCGGTGACCATCTCG
>DASSVP010000142.1:0-23571 GCA_035705985.1 Thermoleophilaceae bacterium | reverse complement strand
TCGCGACCTGGAAGTCGCGCCTGCGGTGCTTCTTGACGAACTCGTCGAGCCGCCCCTCGAGGTTCTCGTCGCCGGCGCCGTAGGTGAGGTGGATCGTGAAGTCGTCGTCGTCACGGGTCGCCGCGATCATTTCGAGCGTCTCGCTCTCGGGGTTCCCGTGCCGCCCGTTCGCCGAGATCACGTAGTGGTCGGCGGTCACCTTCTCGAAGAAGTCCTCCTCGACGTTCCGGATCGAGCCATGGTGCGGCAGCTTGAGGATGTCCACGTGGAAGGTCCCGCCGTTCGTGACCCCGGCAGCCTCGAGCGCGTCGAGCACGTGGTCGCCGCGGGCATCGCCGGTGAGCAGCATGACGCGGTCGCCCTGCCGCGCGAGGCACACGATGCTCGACAGGTTGTAGGGCGACTTGTCGAGGTACTCAGCGATCTTCGCGTCGCTCTCCTTCGTCTTGCGCAGCTTGGCCACCTGCTCGGCCCACTCCTTGCGCAGGCCCTCGATCTGGTCCGTGCGCGGCGCCACTACGTGCAGGCTCGTGTGGTCGTCCAGCTCGACGGTCTGCCCTCCGCGTGCCGGCGCCTGGACGAGTTCGCTGAAGGGGGCGTTCAGCGCCCAGTGAAGTGTCTCCGCGTCCGAGCGCAGCTGCTGGCCCTGCGCCACGCTCGCGATCACGGCCTCGGCGTCCTTTGCCTCCTGCGGCGACGCCGTCACCTCGTCCGGCCCCTTCGCGTCGCCCGCCAGGGCGTCGAACGAGTTGTGCCAGAGCGCCTGCGGACTCAGCCAGGGCGCCCGCGGGCCCTGGTCCTCGGCGATCAGCTCGCTGGTCAGCTGCAGCAGTCCGCCGATGTGGTCGTCGTCGATATGGCTGACCATCAGGAGCTTGAGCGGCAGCGACTCGTCGTCGCGGAGCCTGCCGAGCGCGCGAAACCGCTCGCGGAGCTCGAGCAGCCGCGGCTTCAGGGCGTCGCCGTAGACGGCACCCGGCCCGCCGTCGATCAGGACGAGCGACGGGCTCTCCCGGGTCCCGAAGTGGAGTAGCAGGCTGTCGCCGTGACGGGCGCGGAGCGCCTCGAGCGAGAAGGTCATGGCTACACCGCCTGGATCGCGCGCAGCACGTCGACGATCCCGGCGCCCTGGAAGGCGCGCTCGCGGCCAAGATCGGTGCAGGACTTCATCAGGATCTCCTTCACTCGGTCGGGATTGCCAATCAGCTCCGGGTGGCGCGCGATCAGGAGCGCGCACGCCCCGGATACATGCGGCGCCGCCTGGCTCGTGCCGTCCTTGCTCTGCAGGCCTACGTCCGGCACCGGCGCCGTGATCCGCTCGCCCGGCGCGACGAGGTCCGGCTTTGCGCGGCCGTCGCCCGTCGGCCCCCGGCTCGAGAAGTACGAGACGCCGTAGGTGTGCGGACGCTCGCGATGGGTCGCACCCACGGTGATCACCTTCTCGGCGTTGCCGGGGTCGGTGATCGAGATCGCGCGGTAGCCCTCGACCCTGCGGCCCCGGTCGACGTAGCCGCCGCGGCCCTGGTTCCCGGCGGCGGCCACGACGATGACGCCGCTCCCGATCAGCCGGTGGGCCTCGTCGCACACCGGCGTCGCGCCGGCGGCGTACTTGTCCACCTCGTGGCGGATCGAGAAGGAGAGGTTCACGCCGTGAATCACGGTCCGGTCGGAGCGGCTGTTGAGGTGCCGCACGAACTGCATGGCCGACAGCACCTGGAACTCGTCGCTCTCGCCGGCTTCGTCGAATACGCGCAGGTCGTAGAGCTCGATGTCGGGGCACATCCCCTGAACGTCGTGATCCGCGGGCGCGGGCTTGTCGGTGGCACGCCAGTCCGCGGCGAGGATGCCCGCCACGTGGGTGCCGTGGTCGTCCTTCGGCGGCCTGTAGCTCGTATCGTGCGCGACCTCGAGCCGCGGGGCGATGACGTCCCAGTCGACGGCGCGCCCGCGCCGGACGCTTCTCGCCAGCTGCTCTGTCTCGTCGACATCGTCGTCCCTGAGCGACAACGCCCCGCTCTCCCGCGGAGCGGGGGAAGCCTGCGGCTCGGCCGGGAGCGGCAGTCCCGCCAGGGCTGTGCGGATGGTCGAGAAGTCCCACGTCCTCAGGATCCGCGAGACCCCGGCGTGCGCCGGGCTTCCGCGGTCGCCCTCGTCCCTTTCGATGACCTCGTCCCCGTTGGGGCGGCGCGCGAACGCGGGGTGTCTCGCGTCGATCCCCGAGTCGATCACCCCCCAGCGGATGTCCCTGCAGGACAGCGAGAAGAGCTGCACGGCGGCGTCCGCCTTGCAGGAAATGCGGGAGCGCCACACGGTCGTCTCCACCGGCCGGTTGCGGCTCACCGCCCAGAGCGGCGGTTGCTTCTGCTGCCTGCCGATGCGGGCGGTGCCGAACAGTGCGAGCGCCGCGTCGACGACGTCGTCTGCCGTCGGGCGCTCGTTCTCCCTCCGTCCCCCCGGGCGGGGACGGTCGGTGCCGAAGCCGTATTCCCAGGCGATCCGGCCGACCAGGCCCACCAGCCAGACGACATCGCCAGGGAGCTCACCCGCGCGGATCGCGCGGCGGCCCTGAAGGCGCGGCCGGTCGGGCGAGAAGGCGGCAGCGATCTCGTCGTAGTGCCTGCGGATGAGGCGGCCGATCGGCTCGTTGTGCCCGGGCCACAGCTTGAGCTGCCAGAACTCGGTGAGCGGCAGAACGCCGCCCACGAGCTCCTCGAAGGTGAGCTCGCAGGCGACGTAGTTGTCGTTGAACGCCAGCCTCGTCTGATCCCGCGGCCGCCGGAGGGTCGCGCTCACCGCCCGCGCCAGCTCGGCGGCGTGGGAGCGCTGGTGCGGCCTCAGCAGGACGTCGACCGTGCGCTCTCGCGGTTCGCCGTGCGCCGCCCCGTCCTCAGCCCGGCGCTCCTCCGCCTCGGCCTCCTGCTCGGCCTGCTCGCCTCCCTCGCGCCGCACGAGCGGCTGGAGGTCCAGCGGCGCGCTCATCAGCTCCTCGGGAGGAAGCGCGAACGCGTACCAGACGTCCGGCCGGATGGGCGAGTCCTGCGTGCGGCGCTGGCCGGGGCCTACCCCGAAGAGCCACCGCTCGAGCTCGGGGCGCTCAAGCACGTGTCGTCAGACCGTACCGCTACGGCTTACACGGGTCAAGGTTCCTGGAGCGTTCCGAATCCCTTGCTGCTAGCGGCGCAGCAGACGGGCGACGAAGCCGCCGATCACGGCGTAGACCAGAGCCGCCAGGCCCCAGTTCACGGCCACCATGGCCTTTCTGCCGTCAGGGGTGAAGACGCCCTGGAAGGGCTCGCTGAGGACGTCGGCGGCGCCGACGAGCCAGTCGACGATCGCGTTGTCCCGGTTGCCCTCGAGCAGCACCAGGATGATGCCCACGACGATCAGCCCGACCACGATCGATGTGATCAGGCGCACGATTCGCGCGACGCCCCACATCCCGCGCCGCGCCGCCATCCCGGCTCGCGCGCGAGTACCTTCGGCGCGCGCCCGCCCTCTCCGTCCGGCGCGCGCTCGCCCTGTCCGCCGTAGTGCGATAGCCATGCGGTTCGCTTACCCGGATTCGCGCGTACCTAGCCCGGCGGCCGCGCGCGCCTCCGCCTCGTCGTGCAGGAAGAAGGTCTCCATGCGGGTAACCAGGCCGTCGGAGTCCTGGGTCATCACGGTCCAGGCGTCGACCTCCATCTCGATGCCGCTCCCCGCGCCGCGGATCTCCGAATGCAGGAGAAGCAGGATCTTGTCGCCGTGGACGACGATGTCGCGGGGCTCGATCACCTGCCGCTCGAAGGCGCTCGGCTCCATCCAGGCACGGATCTGATCCGCACCGCGGATCGGCGGCTGTCCGCCGACGGGGATGTATTCGACGTCGGGATGGAGGAGCGCGACCGCGCTGTCGAAGTCGCCGCGGTTGAACGCCTCGTAACCGGTCCGGACCCTGTCGATGATCTCCTCGTCGGTCACGACACCATGATCTCGCCGCCGCGGTGCGGTGTCACGACGAGCGCGCTGCGGCGCGCGCGCTCGGGCTCGGCGCGCGCCGGACGGAAGTCGAGCTCGGCGGCGGCGGCGATGACCTCACGCATCTCCATCTCGGCGAAAGGGGCCCCCGCGCAGCGGCGCACGCCGCCGCCGAAGGGGATCCAGGAGAGCGGATTCGGCGTATCGCCCTCGAGCCAGCGCTCCGGGCGGAAGGCGCTCGCCTGGGGCCAGAGGTCCTCGCGCCGCATCGCCAGCCAGAGGCAGGCGGCCACGTGCACACCCGCCGGCAGCGTGTGCCCGGCGATCTCCACCGGCTCGAGCAGCCGCCGCGGGGCGATCGTCAGCGCCGGCCGCACGCGGAGCACCTCCTTCACAACCGCGTCGAGGTATGCGGGGTCACGCTCACGCACGCGCGCGTGAACCGCCGGGTGGCGCGCCAGCCGCTCGAATGCCCAGGCGAGCGACGCCGCTGAGGTGTCGTGGCCGGCTGCGAGCAGCGCGACGAGCTGGTCGCGCAGGTGCCGGTCGCTCGGCGGGTTGCCGTCCTCGTCGCGCTGCTCGAGCAGCACCGCGAGCATCGAGTCGTCGCCGGGGTCGGCGCGCCGGGCCGCGACCACGTCGAGCAGCAGCTCGTCGAAGCGCTCCACCGCGAGCCGGAAGCGCCCCCACGGGCTCCGCGGCCCGAGGTCGCGCTGGACGAGCGACATCGCGAGCATGCGCGGCATCGAGCGCACGGTGTCGAGCGTGCCGTGGACCGCGTCGCGTAGCCGCGCGGCCTCGTCCTCGCCGCGCACGCCGAACACCACACGCAGGATGGTCTCCAGCGTGAGTCGCTTCATCCGCTCGAGCGTCACCACCCGCCCGCGCCAGCTCGCGAGCTCCTCGCGCGCCAGCTCGGCGACCGTCGGCCGGAAGCCGCGCATGCGCTCGCCGTGGAACGGGCTCTGGATAAGGCGGCGCTCGCGCAGGTGCTCCTCGCCGTCCAGCACGAGGATCGAGTGCGGGCCGGCGAACGGGCGCAGGAACTCCCAGCTCTGGCCTGCCGGCGCCACCGCCGGGTCGAGCTTGAAGACCTCGCGCACGGCGTGCGGGCCGGAGAACAGCACCATCGGCTCGTCCGTCCAGTAGGTCCGGATCGTGACCGGGTCGCCGAAGCGCTCGTGCACCCGGCGCAGGAATGCGGCCGGCCGCACGGTCCAGGCGACCGTCTGCCAGGCGGCCGGGGCGCGCGGGCCGGGCGGTGGGTCCACGGGCGGGAGGCTACGCGGCGTCGAGGAACGCCAGGACCTCGCGCACGAACAGCTCGGTGGCGGTGTCCATCGCGGCGTGACGCTGGCCGGGCAGTTCGACGACCTCGCAGTTCGGCAGCGCTTCGGCCATCGCCTCGCTCGCGAGCCGGAAGGGCTCCGGGCTGTCGCCGCCGAGGAGGAAGAGCGTGCGCACGTCCAGCTCGCGGAAGCGGTCCGGCTCCCAGCGGTAGTCGCGGGTAGCGCGCTCCTCCCGCGGCACGGTGTGGGCGGTCGCGAGCCGCGCCTCCCAGGACGGCAGCGAGCGCATCAGCTCGATCGCCTCCGGAGGCTGGCGCGCGACCTCGCTGAGGAACAGCGACAGCACCTCGTCGCGCTTACCCTCAGCGAGCAGCGCCTCGAGCCGCTCCACGGTCTCGGGCGAGCCGCCGAGGAAGCCGAGCGGCGGCTCGTACAGGATCAGCGTGCGCAGCCGATCCGTCTCGAGCGCCGCCTCGAGCGCGCACGCGGCGCCGTGCGAGTGGCCGAGCAGGTGCACGTCGTCGCCGGCGGCCTCCACCACGGCCACCACGTCCTCCACCTCCCGCTCCAGCGCGTATTCGTCGGCGTCGCCGCTCGCGCCACGGCCGCGGCGGTCCATCGCGTGGACGGTGAGGCGCTCCTCGAGCGCGGGCATCACCGGCGCCCAGCGACTGTGGTCGGCGATCGCGCCGTGCACGAGCACGAGCGGCGGCCCGGACCCGCTCCGCCAGACGGCGATCGGCGTGCCATCGGCGGAGGTGACCGTGTCAGGCACTCGCCGGCGCGCCCTCGTCCGGCCAGAAGTCCTCGACCTGCTCGGTGTCCGACCGCGGGTCGTCCGACTTCGTGGAGACGACGATCAGGACCGCGTCGCCCGGTCCCGCATTCCACACCGAGCGCGCCACCTCGGGCGAGACGCGCACGACGTTGCCCTCGCCCACGTCGATCACCTCGTCCTCGAGCTTGAACTGGAGCGTCCCGGAGGCCACGAAGTAGACCTCCTCCTGCGTGCGGTGCCGGTGCCCGTAGCTGCCCTTCCCGCCGGTGAGCGGCGGCAGGCGCCGCCAGGTGAAGCCCACCTGCTCGGTGCCGAGGTCGCTCATCGCGCTCATGCGCATCTCGCCCGGATAATCGCCGAGCACGTCCGGAATGTCGTCGAGGGATCTGATCGCCCAGCCGGCCATGGCGATCAGCCTAAACGCGGGGCCGGCCTAAGACCAGCTATCCCAGGCCTGCAGGGCGGGGAGCGGGTCGAACGGGTCTCCGCCGTCGTACCAGCCGGGCGCACCCCAGAGCTCGAAGTGCAGGTGGCAGCCGCGCGCGTTGCCGGACTCTCCGACGGCGCCGATCGTCTGGCCCGTGTACACCCGGTCGCCGGCCCTGAACGGCGACGGCTGGTCGAGGTGCATGTACGCGTAGTCGACGTCGGTTCCATCGCCGTCGATCACGATGTAGTGGCCCGCGGCCGCGTGGTACTGCTTGAACTTGATCCTGCCGCCGCGCGCCGCCACCATCCGCGTGCCGCACGCCGCGAACACGTCGTGCCCCTGGTGGGAGTGGCCGGCGCGGCCCGACCCGAAGTCGGCGCCCTCGCCGCCGTAGTCATGGCGGCCGCGCACGGGGAAGATGTGGTCATAGAGGTCGAATGAGTCGCGCTGGACGTCGCCGGCCTGCGCGCTGCGGGCCTCGGCGCCTTCCGCAGTGGCCGCGGTGAGCCGGAACGAGTAGCGGCCGGGCTTGGCCGCCGCCCTGCCGATCCGCCCGCTCCACGAGACGCTCTGCACGACGTCCGCGGGCACCTGCTGCGGGATCCACGTCTTCACGACGCTGCCGTCGAGCGCGCTCACGAGCTCGATCTTGAGCGCTGCCGCCGACGCGCCGGACAGGCGGAACGAGAACGTCACGCCGGGACGTGCGCCCACGTACGCCTTGGTGCGGCTCGTGCCGGTCTCGAGGGCCGGGGCGCCGTTCACGCGCGGGCCGGGCACGGGGGATAGCTCGGGGTTCGGCTCAGGCGGCAGCGGCGGGAGGATCAGGACAGGCTTCGAGGGGGCGGATGACGCCCCCGCGGACGTCGTGAGCGAGATCGGCCCTGTGATGGCGCCGAGCGGGACGCGCGCGTTGACGCGCTGGTTGCTGCCCGCGCGGACGGGGACCTTCACGTCGTCGCCGGCGCCGTAGCTGCCGAGGTAGGTGAGGTGCCTCACGGTCGATAGCTCGGTGCCCACGACCTTGAGGACGGAGCCGCCGCGGGCGCGCCTCTTCGAGGCGCACTTCCGCAGGCAGGTGACCTTCGAGACCTTCGGCGTCGCGATGTACATGCCGCCGCCGCCCGAGTCCTGCCCCGACGCCGCCGCGGGTGCGGCGAGCACTGCGCACAGAATCAAGAACGCAAGGCAGCGCACCGGGCACCGCCCGGTGCTTGCCCAAGGCGCGCCACGCTTCGCGTGAAGACGGGTGTCTCGCAACTCCTACGGCCTCTCTTCGTTTTTTGGCCTACGGGGTTAGCTGACGGGCTCGCACCTGAAGAGCGGCGCTACCACCGGGGTAGTCCGGCGGATTCGCCCCCTCGCGTGACGTCCTTCGACGCCCCACGAACGGTTCCCCCGTTCCCCGGGCCTACGGCGAAGTGGCACGGGGATTCGGCAGGCAATGAATTGCGCGGCAGTATAGCCCCGCGCCAGACGGCCAGGGCTCAGACAGGCCGCTACACTAGGCGGCCGCCGCCCTCGGGCGGCTCCTTTGCGATGAAGACGTATGTGGCGACACCGGCTACCCGCGAGCGGAACTGGCTCGTGGTCGACGCTAGCGGCAAGACGCTGGGCAGGTTGGCGACCCAGATCGCCGACGCCCTCCGCGGAAAGCGCAAGCCCGAGTACACGCCGCACATCGATACCGGCGACTTCGTGGTCGTGGTGAACGCCGAGAAGATCTCGGTGACCGGCAACAAGCGCGAGGAGAAGCGCTACTACCGCCATTCCGGCTATCCCGGCGGGCTCCGCAGCCGCACGCTCGAGGAGATGCTCGCGCGCAGGCCCGAGGAGGTCGTGCGCCTCGCCGTGAAGGGCATGCTGCCGCGCACCCGGCTGGGCCGCGCGCAGCTCCGCAAGCTGAAGGTGTACGCCGGGCCCGACCACCCGCACGCCGCGCAGAAGCCCGAGCCGATGGAGGTTGACGCCTGATGACGGAAGAGCCCCAGCAGCCCGAGGGCGAGACCCCGGAGGAGGAGCTGCCCCCCAACGAGGGCGCTCCGGGCGAGGGCGCTCCGGAGGAGGGCGCTCCCGGCGAGCCGGGCGAGGGCACTCCGTCGGAGACCGGCCCCGAGCCGGGAGAGGACGTCGCACCGGATGCCGAGGCGCCCGGCCCCGAGATCGAGGGCCTGGAGGAGCTCGACCAGGCGGAGACCGCGGAGGACGCCGCTCCGGCCGAGGAGCGCCCCCGCGAGCGCAAGCGGGCCAAGCAGGGCGACAAGGAGCCGGAGGTCATCCCGGGCGCGCACCTCGAGCCCGACCTCGTGCTCGAGGAGCAGCGCGCCGAGGGCGAGTACGGGGAGTACGACCAGTACGCCGACTCCGACGCCGAGGGACCGGAGGGCGCCGACGCCGGCGAGGACTCGGGAGAGCCCGCCCCGGTGGCGCACACCCCGCTGGAGCTGGCCGCGGACGCCCGCTACAACGCGACGGGCAAGCGCAAGAGCGCAATCGCACGCGTGATCCTGAAGCCGGGCGAGGGCTCCTACACGGTCAACGGCCGCCATCTCGACGAGTACTTCCCGCGCGTCCGCCTCCAGCGCATGGCCAGCCAGCCGCTCGAGGCGGCCGGCTACCACACGCGGATGGACGTGATCGCCCGGATCCACGGCGGCGGCGTCTCGGCACAGGCGAACGCCCTGCGCCACGGCATCGCCCGCGCGCTCGTGGAGGCCGACCCCGCCCTGCGTACCGAGCTCAAGCGCCGCGGCTACCTCACGCGCGACCCGCGCGAGAAGGAGCGCAAGAAGGCCGGGCTCAAGAAGGCCCGCAAGCGGCCGCAGTTCTCGAAGCGCTAGAAAGCCACATGGCGCTGTTCGGGACCGACGGGGTCCGCGGTGTTGCGGGTGAGTTCCTCAGTGCCGAACTCGCCCTGAAGCTGGGACGGGCGGCCGCGCTCACGTCCCCGGCCGAGCACCCGCAGATCCTCATCGTGCGCGACACGCGCGAGTCCGGCGAGATGCTCGAGGCGGCGCTCGCCGCCGGGATCGCGGCGGGCGGCGGCCACGCGCTTCTCGGCGGCGTCCTGCCCACGCCCGGGGCATCCGTGCTCGTGCGCCGCTACTCGTTCGACCTGGCGGCCGTCGTCTCGGCCTCCCACAACCCGTACGAGGACAACGGCATCAAGTTCTTCGGTCCTGAGGGGATGAAGGTCGGCGACGAGCAGGAGGCCGAGATGGAGCGGCTGCTCGACGAGCCGAGCGACCGCATCGGGCGCCTGCGCGAGCTGCACGGCGCGGCCGGCGACTACCTGCGCGAGCTTCAGCTCCGCTTCGACGGCCTCGACCTCGGCGGCGTCCGCGTGCTGCTCGACTGCGCCAACGGCGCGACCTACCGCGTGGCGCCGGAGATCTTCAGGCGGCTCGGCGCGGACGTCGACGCGATCGCGGCCGAGCCCGACGGTCGCAACATCAATCGGGGCGTGGGCTCCACGCACATCGAGGAACTCGCCGCGCGGCTCGACGGCCACGACGTGGCGTTCGCGTTCGACGGCGACGGCGACCGCGTGCTGGCGCTCGACCGCAACGGCACGGTCGTCGACGGCGACGAGCTCATGGCGCTCGCCGCGCTCCACCTGCGCGGGTCGGGCCGGCTCGCCGGCGACGGCGTGGCCGTGACCGTCATGACGAACTACGGCTTCCACCGCGCGATGGCGGACGCCGGAATCGAGGTGGCAACCACGAACGTCGGCGACCGCCACGTGCTCGCGGAGCTGCTGCGCCGCGGCTGGGCGCTCGGCGGCGAACAGTCCGGCCACATCATCGACACAGGCTTCGTGCCGTCCGGCGACGGCATCGCGGCGGCGCTGCTCGCGCTGGAGGCGCTCGCCGGCGCCGACCTCACCGAGCGCCACGCGATGGAGAAGCTGCCGCAGCGGCTCGTGAACGTGCGCGTGCGCGACCGCGCGGCGCTCGACGGCGCCGAAGCCGTGTGGGCGGCGGTCGCCCGCGAGTCCGAGGTGCTCGAGGGCCGCGGACGGGTCCTGGTGCGCCCGTCCGGGACCGAGCCACTGGTCAGGGTGATGGTGGAGGCGCCGGGCGAGGCCGAGTGCGAGGAGATAGCCGGGCGCTTGGCGAATCTGGTCGAGACAGAGCTAGGCTGATCCAGTCATGTGCGGGATCATCGGATACGTTGGGGCGCGCGAGTGCCGCGACCTGCTGCTTCAGGGCCTTCAGAGGCTCGAATACCGGGGCTACGACTCCGCGGGGCTCTCGCTCGTCACGAACGGGTCGATCGGCAGCGTCCACGCCGTGGGCAACCTCGAGAACCTGCGCAACGCGGTCGCCGAGTCGAACGGGCACCTGAAGGGGTCCACGGGCATCGGCCACACACGCTGGGCCACGCATGGGCGCGTGACCGAGGCGAACGCGCACCCGCACTGGGACACGTCGGAGCGCTTCCACATCGTCCTCAACGGGATCGTCGAGAACTGGACAGAGCTGCGCGACCGGCTGAAGGCCAAGGGCGCGGAGTTCACCTCGGAGACCGACGCCGAGGTGGTGGCCCACCTGATCGCCCTCCACTTCGAGGGGGACCTCGTCGAGGCGGTCCGGCTCGCCTACAACGACCTGCGCGGTCACTACGCCTTCGTCGCGATGTCCGCCGACGAGCCGGACGTGCTCGTGGGCGCCCGCAAGGAGTGCCCGCTCGTCGTCGGGCTCGGTGAGGGCGAGAGCTTCATCGCCTCCGCGATCCCAGCGTTCATGTCCGAGACGCGCGACGTGCAGCTCGTGCACGACGGCGAGATCGTGGCGGTCACGCCCGAGGGCTCGCGCTTCATCGCGCCCGACGGGTCGCCGATCGAGCGCGACGTGGACCGCGTCGACTGGGACGACGAGCAGGCCGAGAAGGGCGGCTACGAGACCTTCATGCTGAAGGAGATCCACGAGCAGGCCGACGCGGTGGCCGAGACGCTCGCGGGCCGGCTGGGCGAGGCGGGCGTGGAGCTCGAGGACATCGGGATCTCCGACGAGTTCCTGAAGGACGTGCGCCGCGTGGTGATCGTGGCGTGCGGCACCTCGTACCACGCCGGGCTGGTGGGCCGGTACGCGATCGAGTGGTGGGCGCGGCGTCCCGTGGAGATGGACATCGCCTCCGAGTTCCGCTACCGCAACCCCGTTCTCAGCGAGCGCGACCTCGTCATCGGCATCTCGCAGTCGGGCGAGACCGCCGACACGCTGGCGGCCATGCGGCTCGCGCGCGAGCGCGGGGCGAAGGTCCTCGCGATCACCAACATCCAGGGCAGCCAGGCCACGCGCGACTCCGACGGCGTGCTGTTCACGCGCGCGGGGCTCGAGATCGGCGTGGCGGCGACCAAGACGTTCGTGGCACAGGTGGCGGCGATGTACCTGTTCGCCCTCAAGCTCGCCCAGGCGCACGGCACGCTCGAGCAGCCGGTGGTGCGCGCGCTGTGCGACGACCTGCGGGCGATGCCGCACGCGATCGCCACGCTCGTCGACGGCGTGGACGAGCACATCCACGCGATCGCGGACCACTGGAAGGACGCGGGCTTCTTCCTCTACCTAGGCCGCCACGTGGGCCTGGCGATCTGCCTCGAGGGCGCGCTGAAGCTGAAGGAGGTCTCGTACATCCCGACCGACGCGTACGCGGCCGGCGAGATGAAGCACGGGCCGATCGCGCTGCTCGACGAGCGCACACCCGTGGTGTGCGTGGCCACCGACTCGCCGGTGCTCGACAAGGTGCTCTCGAACCTTGCCGAGGTGAGGGCGCGCGGGGCGCATGTGATCGCGGTGGCCACCCAGGGCAGCGGCCAGGTGGCCGAGTACGCAGAGGAGGTCGTGGAGGTGCCGCGGACCGACTGGATGCTCCAGCCGCTCCTGGCGGTCATTCCGCTCCAGCTGATGGCGTACTACATCGCGCGCGCGCGCGGCCTCAACGTGGACCAGCCGCGCAACCTGGCCAAGACCGTCACAGTCGAGTAGGTGCCTCCGTGAGCGGCGGCGTCGGCATCGACCTACTCGACGTCGGCCGCTTCGAGCGGGCGCTCGTGCGGCGGC
Source organism: Thermoleophilaceae bacterium (assembly GCA_035705985.1). Lineage (GTDB taxonomy): Bacteria > Actinomycetota > Thermoleophilia > Solirubrobacterales > Thermoleophilaceae > JACVRW01. The sequence continues at coordinate 11,058 of DASSVP010000142.1, read as the reverse complement.
CGCGGCTTGCGGATCGCGTGTTCACCGACGCCGAGCGCGAGTACGCGGCCGGCCGCGCTCGGCCGGCGATGCATTTGGCCGCGCGCTTCTGCGCCAAGGAGGCTGTGGCGAAGGCGCTCGGGCTCACCGGCTGGAGCTTCCGCGACGTCGAGGTGATCGCGACCGGCGCGGCGCCCGAGGTGAGGCTCAGCGGGACCGTGGCCGAGCGCGCCGCGGAGCTGGGCGGCACGATCGCGATCTCGCTTACGCACACCAACGACGTGGCGGGCGCCGTCGCGATCCTGCGGTGACGGCGCTTCCCTCCTGGCTCGACCCGCTCTACGAGGCCGCCGAGATGCGCGCGGCCGATGCCTGGGCCATCGAGGAGATGGACGTGCCGCAGGACGACCTGATGGCGCGCGCCGCCCTCGGCCTGGCGCGGGTCGCTGCAGCCTACGACTCGCCGGTGCGCGTGGTGGTGGGCAAGGGCAATAACGGGGGCGATGGCCTCGTTGCCGCCAGGCTCCTTCGCGAAGATGGCTTCGAGGTCGACCTGATCGATGGCACGGAGGCATTCGATCCCTCGGTCCTCGAAGGCTCCGGCGTAGTACTCGATTGCCTTCTCGGGACGGGCTTTGAGGGGGTGCCGCGCGAGCCGGTCGCATCGGCGATCTGGGCGATCAATCGCCAGGGCGCGCCCGTGGTGGCGTGCGACGTCCCGTCGGGTGTCAATGCGTCGACCGGCGAAGTCGAGGGCGACGCCGTGCGCGCGGATGCAACGGCGACGTTCCATGCGCCGAAGGTCGGGCTCTATGTGGAGCCGGGGAAGGGCTACGCCGGGCGCGTCGAGGAGGTCGAGATCGGGATCCCGCGCGGCTTCCCGGCCCCGGTGGAGGCCGGACTGATCTCGGAGCGGGTGCTCGAGCTGTACCCCCACCGGTCGCGCAGCGGATCGAAGTTCGAGTCCGGCGTGGTCGTCGTGGTGGGCGGCTCCATGGGTCTCACCGGGGCACCGACCATGGCCGCCAGGTCTGCTTCACGTGCGGGAGCCGGATACGTCCAGGTGGCCGTGCCGGGGCCGGTGCAGCCGGCGGTGGACCTCCGGTTGCTTGAGCAGATGAGTCGCGGGCTTCCCGACGACGACGGCTTCCATACGCCGGCCGGGGTCGCCGACGTGGAGGAGATGGCGGAGCGGGCGGGCGCGGTGGTGCTCGGGCCCGGGCTCGGGCGCGCCGAGGGCGCGCATGAGTTCGCGCGCGGGGTGGCGGTCGCGGTGGAGGTGCCTCTGCTGGTGGATGCAGACGGGCTCAATGCCCATGCGGGGCGCCTCGAGCTGTTCCGGGAGCGCGACGCGCCCACGGTGCTCACGCCGCACGAGGCCGAGCTGGGGCGGCTGCTCGGCGAGGAGCCCGAGGAGATCGCGGCGCACCGCGTGCGCTACGCCCGCGAGGCCGCCGAGCAAAGCGGCGCGGTGGTGGTGCTGAAGGGCGACGACACGATCGTGGCGCGCCCCGGCGGCCCGCTCGCGATCAGCCCGGGCGGCTCGCCTGCGCTCGCGACAGCGGGGACCGGCGACGTGCTGTCCGGCCTGATCGGGGCGCTGCTGGCGAAGCGGATGGACGCCCTCGAGGCGGCGGCGCTCGGCGTGCTCGCGCACGCGCGCGCGGCCGAGGCCGCCGCGGCCGAGCGGCTGGGCCCGGACCACGTGATGGCCGGCGATGTCATAGAGACGCTGCCCCAGGGGCTGACGCTCCGGTGACGGGCGCGCGACGACAGCGATGAAGAGCCCACTTTCGTCCCAAGCGTCCTACCTAGGGCTTCTATATGGAGCCCCAGCCGGGACGCTTTACCGAAAGCGCCACTCTTATCGCTGATGCGCGCGGTTGCTCGCATAGATCTCGGCGCGATCGAGCGCAATTGCGCGCGGCTTCCGAAGCCGCTCTGTGCGGTCGTCAAGGCGAATGCGTATGGCCACGGTGCGGGTCCTGTCGCGGAGGCGGCGCTGTCCGGTGGCGCGGAGTGGCTGGCGGTGGCCACGGCGGCCGAGGCGGCGGAGCTGCGGGCGCTCGGCATCGACGCCCGCCTGCTCGTGATGGGCGCCCTTACGAGCGGCGAGCTGCGCACCGCGATCGAAGCCGACGCGGACATCGTGGCTTGGAGCGACGAGGTCGCCGATGCCGCCCCGCGCATCCACGTCAAGCTCGACACCGGCATGGGGCGTCTCGGCACGAAGGACCGCGAGCACGCGCTGCGGCTCGCCGCCCGCCCGAACGCCGTGGGCCTGATGACGCACTTCGCGACCGCCGACGAGTGGGGCGACGACCACTTCCCCGCGCAGCTCGAGGCCTTCACCGCCTTCGTCGGCGAAGTCGGCCGCGACGACGTGCTCGTGCACGCCGCGAACAGCGCGGCCGCCCTGCGGGACCCGAAAGCCCACTTCGACATGGTGCGCTGCGGGGTGGCGGTCTACGGGCTGGACCCGTTCCAGGACGACCCCGCTGCGCGCGACCTGGAGCCCGCCCTCTCACTGCTGTCGTGGGTCGCGTCGGTCAGGCGCATCGAGCCGGGCGAGGGAGTGGGATACGGCCAGGTCTGGCGCGCGGAGCAGCCTACCTGGGTCGCCACCGTCCCCGTCGGGTACGGCGACGGCTGGCGCCGCGGACTCACGAACGACTTCGACGTGCTGATCAACGGGCGGCGCCACCCCGGCGTCGGCGCCGTGAGCATGGACAACGTCGGCGTGGCGCTCGGGCTCGACAGCGACGTCCAGGTGGGCGACGAGGTCGTGCTGATCGGCAGCCAGGGCGGGGAGCGGATCCTTTCCGAGGAGGTCGCGCGGCGACTCGGCACCATCAACTACGAGGTCACCACGGGGCTGTTGCCGCGGGTGCCGCGCGAACACGTGCGATGAGCGGCTCGTGGATCGTCGGCGGCGCGCTCCGCGACGAGCTCCTCGGCCGCGAGGTCACGGACATCGACATCGTCGTTGAGGGTGATCCCGAGCGGGCCGCCCGCGAGCTGGCCGCCGAGCTGCGCGGGCCCGTCTTCCGGCTCTCCGAGGCGTTCGGAGCGTGGCGCGTCGTCGACCGGCGCGGCGGCCGCGTGTACGACTTCGCGCCGCTTCAGGGCGCGACGATCGAGGAGGACCTGCGAAAGCGCGACTTCACGGTGAACGCGATGGCGCGCGCCGCGGGGGAGGGCGGCGCGGCGGCCGCCACGCGCGGGTCCGGAGCGCTGATCGACCCGCTCGGCGGGCGCGCGGACCTCGACTCGCGCACGCTCCGCGTGCTCGGCCCGGAGGCGTACGAGAGCGACCCCTTGCGCCCGCTGCGCCTGGCGCGCTTTGCCGCCGAGCTCGGCTTCGAGCCCGACGAGGAGACGGAGCGGCTCACGGCGGCCGCCGCGCCGCGCGTTCCCGCCGCGTCTGGCGAGCGGATCTTCGCCGAGCTGCGCCGGCTGGTGATGGCGCCCGGGGCGGTGGCGGGGCTCGCGCTCGCGGACCGCCTGGGCCTGCTCGGGGCGGTCCTTCCTGAGCTCGCCGACCTCCACGACATCGACCAGAGCCACTACCACCACAAGGACGTCTACGGGCACACGCTCGAGGTGTTCGAGCGTCTGATCGAACTGGAGCGCGAGGCCACCGGCGAGCTGCGAGAGGTGCTCGAGAGGCCGCTCGCCGACGAGCTCACGCGCGGCGAGGCGCTGCGCTTCGGCGCCCTCCTCCACGACATCGGCAAGCCCGCCACGCACGACGTGCGCGAGGACGGGCGCGTGACGTTCATGGGGCACGACCGCCTCGGCGAGGAGATGGTCCGCGCGGTGTGCAGGCGGCTCCGCACGAGCGAGCGCCTGAGCCGCTTCCTCGAGGGGATCACACGCCATCACCTGGTGCTCGGCTTCCTCGTGCACGAAGGCCCGCTCGACCGCCGAGCCGTGTACCGCTATCTCAAACGCACCTCACCCGTGGAGGTGGAGGTGACGCTGCTGTCCTGCGCGGACAGGCTGGCGACGCGCGGCAAGAACGCCGAGCGCGCGATCGACGCGCACCTCGAGCTGGCGCGCGAGCTCATGCCCGCCGCGCTCGAATGGCGACGCCACGGGCCGCCGCGACTGCCCCTACGCGGCGACGAGCTGGCCGCGGAGCTCGGGGTCGAGCCCGGCCCGGAGCTGGGGCGGCTCCTCGCCGCGCTCGAGGAGGCCGTATACGCCGGCGAGGTGGCCGACCGCGCCCAGGCGGTCGAGCTCGCCCGGCGGCTGCGCGACAATGCCGTGCGGTGATCGTCGACCGCGCCATCTACAGGGACGGGGTACGCCAGGACGACGGCTCCGCGCCGCCCGGGGACGGCGCCTTCGTCTGGATCGGCGTCCACGAGCCGACGGCCAAGGAGTTCGACGGGCTCGCGCGCGAGTTCGACCTCCCGCCGCTCGCGGTGGAGGACGCGATCGAGGCCCACGAGCGGCCGAAGCTCGACGTGTACGACGACATGCTCTTCCTCGTCGTGAAGACGGCCCGCTACGTGGACCCGCAGGAGGTCGTCGAGATCGGCGAGCTGCTGATCTTCGCCGGGCCGGACTACTTGATCACCGTCCGCCATGGAGAGGGCAGCTCGCTCAAGGTGGCCCGCCAGGCTCTCGAGGGCGACCCTGAGCGGATGCGCTCCGGCCCGAGCGCAGCGCTCCACGCGATCCTCGACCAGGTCGTGGACGACTACATGCCGGCCATCGAGGGCCTCGAGAACGACATCGACGAGGTGGAGGAGCAGCTCTTCTCGGAGCGGCGCTTGAACCTCGCCGAGCGCATCTACCGGCTCCAGCGCGAGGTGCTCGAGTTCAGGCGCGCGGTCACGCCCCTGATCGACCCCGTCGAGGAGCTGGCGGGCGGGCGCTACAAGAGCATCCATCCGGGCACGCGCGACTACTTCGGCGACATCCGCGACCACCTCGCCCGCGCGCGTGACCAGCTCGACGGCCAGCGCGACCTCCTCGCCGGCTCGCTCCAGGCCAACCTCGCGCAGGTCGGCGTGCGCCAGAACGAGGACATGCGGCGGATCTCTGCCTGGGTGGCGATCATCGCGGTCCCCACGGCCATCGCCGGCATCTACGGGATGAACTTCGACCACATGCCGGAGCTCCGCTGGGAGCTCGGCTACCCCGCGGCGCTGCTCGTGATGGTCTCGATCTGCGCGTTCCTGTACGCGCGCTTCAAGCGGGCGGGCTGGCTGTAGGCTGCCCCGCCATGCCCGAAGAAGACGACTGCATCTTCTGCAAGATCGCGGCGGGCGAGCTGCCGGCCGAGATCGTCCAGGAGGACGAGCACACGCTCGCCTTCATGGACATCAACCCGTGGACGCGCGGCCACGCGCTCGTAATCCCGCGGAACCACTCGCGCAACCTCTACGAGGCGCCTGAAGAGGACCTCGCGCACGCCACCGCCGCCGCGAAGCGGCTCGCGCTGACGATGCGCGACCGGCTCGGCTGCGACGGCCTCAACCTGCTGAACGCGTGCGAGCCGGCCGCGTGGCAGACGGTCTTTCACCTGCATATCCACGTGATTCCGCGCTACGACGACGACCCGCTCCGGCTGCCCGGGCAGCCGCGCCAGCCCGAGGAGGGCGAGCTCGCGGAGGTGGCCGCGGAGCTGCGCGGTGGGTGAGCGGGCGCGCCTCGAGCGTCACGGCGACCTCGGCGTGCTCGTGATCGACCACCAGCCGCTGAACCTGTTCGACGCGCAGATGGTGCGCGACATCCTGTCCGGGCTGGACGAGGCAGAGGCCTGCCGCGCCCTGCTCGTGCGCGCCGAGGGGCGGTACTTCACCGGCGGCGTGGACGTGAACGTCTTCAAGGGGCTCTCCCAGGAGCAGGCGGCGCGGCTCACGACCGACCTCCTGTCCCTGACGCACCGCATCGAGGGGCTGTCGATGCCCACGCTCGCCTCCGTGCACGGCCTGTGCCTCACGGCCGGACTGGAGCTGGTGCTTGCCTGCGACATGATCTGGGCGTCCGAGTCGGCCCGGTTCGGCCTCGTGGAGGCCGTGATCGGCCTGACGCCGCTGATGGGCGGCACGCAGCGCATCGCCGAGCGCGCCGGACCCGCACGCGCCCGGGAGCTCGTGATGACGGGCGCGCTCTACGACGCCGAGAGGCTCGAGCGCTGGAACGTGATCAACCGCGTCCTCCCTGACGCGGAGCTTGCCGAGAAGTCGCTCCGCTTCGCGGAGCGCCTGGCGGCGGGGCCCACACGCGCCCACCACGCGACCAAGCGGGTGGTGAGGGCGTTCCTCGAGGACGGCGTGCGCGCCGCGGACGAGCGTACGGCCGGGATCGGCGCCCCGCTGTTCGAGACCGAGGACCTCCAGGCGGCCGTCGTGAGCTTCCTGGAGGAGGGTCCGGGCAAGGCCCGCTTCGAGGGCCGGTGATTCCCTTCCGCCGCCTGCCCCTGGTAGCGTGGTGGCGTCAGGGCCGGCTGTGACCGGCGTAGTTGAAAATGCAGGTGCCGAGGTTCGGATTCGCACACGAAGGACCGGCCGGGCACACGCAGGAAGGGGCAATCCACGTGCCTACCGGGACCGTCAAATGGTTCAACGACGAGAAGGGCTACGGCTTCATCACACCCGATGAGGGCGACCGCGACCTCTTCGTCCATTACACCGGCATCGACGGCGGCGGCTTCAAGTCGCTCACCGAGAACTCGAAGGTCGAGTACGAGGAGGAGACCGGCGACAAGGGTCCGAAGGCGGTGAACGTCCGCCCGATCTAGGGCGCTCGACCAGCCGTGCCCAAGGAAGAGAAGATCGAGATGGAGGGCGAGATCGTCGAGGCCCTCCCGAACACCATGTTCAAGGTCCAGCTCGACAACGGGCACGAGGTCCTCGGCCACATCTCGGGCAAGATGCGGCGGCACTACATCCGCATTCTGCCCGGCGACAGGGTCAAGATCGAGCTATCGCCATACGACCTCGACAGGGGACGGATCACGTATCGCTACAAGTAGAGGTCCGCAACATCGGCGCCGGACGCGTGTTCTTTTCGCGGTCATGACGAAGCGAATCCTCCCCCTGACATCCCTGCTGGCGCTCGCGCTCGCCCTGCCGTCCACCGCCTCGGCCCGCATGGTCGAACTCGGCGGCACGGCTGACGCCGCCTCGCTGAACTGCCCGGGCACCACCGAGAACCCGTGCGTGGCCGCGGTCCGGATGACCGGCTACCAGGGGCGCGCCTCGGGCGGGCCGAAGAACCCGTACTACATCCGCCGGGACGGCCACCTGGTGGCCTTCACCGTGCAGCTCGCGGATCCGACGGCCGAGGAGAGCGAGTTCTTCAACAGCCGCTTCGGCACCCCCTCTGTGGCCCGCATATCGGTGCTCCGGCGCGGTAGGACGCGCAGGACCCGCCTCGATCACCGGCTGATCAGGCAGTCCGACCGTTTCCGGCTCGATCCGTACTTCGGCTCGAAGCCGACGTTCGTCTTCGACGAGGCGATTCCCGTCAAGGAGGGCAACTGGATCGCGATCACGGTGCCCACCTGGGCCCCGCTGCTCGCCACCAACCTCGCGGACACCAACTGGTGGCGTTCCTCACGGGCGCGGGGCAGTTGCGAGCCGCCGCGGAGCCTCGAGCAGTTCGCGATGGAGGACCTGCGCGAGGTGAACAAGTTCGGCTGCACCTATAACGGCGCACGGCTCCTCTACTCGGTCACGTACGTGCCCGGCAACCGGGTCACGAACGAAGAAGCCGGCTAGGCGCCGCCGCACCCTTCAACCGGCGCGTCCATCGCGCTAGCATCGCCTCAGTGACCACCGAGGGGTGGATCTTCATGGTCGGTTTCCGCGTCTTCGACGTGGGCTTGCTCATCGTGTGGCTGATCTGGTTCTTCCGGCTCCGCGACGACGACGACGACTCGCGCGGCGACGACGGGGGCGGCGGCGAGGGCCCGAGCCCGCGCGACGGCCCGAGGGGCCCCGGGGGAGGCGGGATCAAGCTGCCGCTCGGCAGGTGGGGCCTCGGACGAGGCCGGGTGCGCGACCACTCGCGCCGGCCCGGCGTGGACCGCCGCCGCGACCACGAGCCGCGCGTGCCCGCGCCCGCGCGCGTCAGGCGCCCGAGCTCACCGGTTCCGACCCACCGCCGCCTCGGCTGATCTCAGCCGCAGGCGCCCGGGTTCTCGTTGCAGTACTCCTCGAAGCGCTCGGCCGGCGAGTCCTCCGGCGGCGGCGTGTCGCTCTCGGGGGAGTCCGCAGGCGGCTGCTCGGGCTCCGGCGGCGGACCCTCCTCGGGCAGCGTCTCGGTTGCCGGGTCGACGGTGGTCTCGGTCGCGGACGGCTCCACCGGCGTCGTGACCGTGGGCGTGGTCTCGGTCGTGATGGAGAGGTCCGGCAGCTCGCGGGTGGTCTCGCCGGCCGGCTCGTCGTCGCCGCCGCAGCCCGCGATCGCCGCCGCGGCCAGCAGCGGCAGCAGCAGCAGCCGGACGCGCGAGCTCAGCGCTCGACGGCCGGGAGCCGGCGGCCGCAGTGGGGACAGTCGTTCAGGTCGTTCTGGACGAGCTGCTGGAGGGAGCATCCGCAGAGGCGCAGGTTCTCGACGGCATAGGGGAGGTCGCTCGGGGACGGGGCGAGTGGCAGCGGAGCGCCGACCACCTGGAACTCCTCGCCGCTCTCGGGGTCCACATAGGTCATTCCCCGCTCGACCTCGCGGACGATCTCACGGTCGGAGCGGGCACGCAGTCGGTACTTCTGGCGGGCTGGCATCGCGCGGGAACAATAGCTTGAGGACACCACGGCGCGGCCATCCTGGCCGCGCCCCTGATTAGGGCGGCCTCCGTCCGTCGGCCGACACCATGAGGATCCTCATCTTTCACGGCTACCTGCTGCGGGGCACCGGCAGCAACATCTACAACGCGAACCTCGCGCGCACGCTCGCGGAGCTCGGGCACGAGGTGCATCTCCTGTGCCAGGACAGGAACTGGGAGGCGCCCGAGGGCGTCACGGTGCATGTCCCGGACATCGGGAGGGTGCTGCCCGTGTACGTGGCCGACGAGTACGAGGGCTTCGACGCCAAGCCGTTCCCCGAGCTGACCGAGGGCGAGCTCCGGCGCTACCTCGACGCGAACATCGAGGCCGTTAGGGCGGTGCCCACGCCCGACCTCGCGCTCGCCAACCACCTCGTGATGGGCCCCGTGATCCTGGCCCGCGCCCTGGCGGGCGGAACCCCCTACGCCGTGAAGATCCACGGGAGCGCGCTGGAGTACACCGTGAAGCCGAACCCGGAGCGCTTCCTGCCCTACGCGCTCGAGGGCATCCGCGGGGCGAACGGCGTGCTGGTGGGCTCCGAGCACACGGCCGGCTCGCTGTTCGAGGCGCTCTCCGAGGAGCCGACCCTGCCCGAGCGGACCCGTCTCGGCCCGCCGGGCGTGGACGTGCACGAGTTCCGCCCGCGGGCGCCGCGGCTCGACGAGCTCGCGACCCGGCCGGCCGGAGGCTGGGGCGCCGAGGCCGGCGCGGCGGAGGCCCTCCGCATGCTCGACCCCTCGCGAGACCGGCTTGTGAGCTACGTCGGAAAGCTGATCGTCTCGAAGGGCGTCGACCTGCTGCTGGCCGCCTGGCCGCTGGTGGTGGACCGCGTCCCGGACGCCCGGCTCGTGGTCGTCGGGTTCGGGACCTACAGGGAGGCGCTGGAGCGCTTCGTGGACGCCCTGCGAAGCGCCGACGTGGAGTCGCTGGGGGAGATCGCCAGGCGCGGGCGCGAGCTCGAGGGCGGTCCTCCCGGAGAGCTCCGGTTCCTCCGCGAGTTCCTGGATCGCGTGGACGAGCCCTGGCTGCGGGCGGCCCCCGGAGCCGCCGAGCGGATCCACTTCACGGGCCGGCTGGAGCACGACGACCTGCCGATGCTGCTGCCGGCGTGCGAGGCGCAGGTGATGCCGTCCACATTCCCCGAGTCATTCGGCATGGTGGCCGCCGAGGCGGCTGCCTGCGGCGTGCTGCCGCTGTCGGCGAACCACTCCGGGATGGCGGAGGTCACGGCCACGCTCAGGCCCGCCCTGCCCGAGCATCTGCGTCCGCTGATGTCCTTCGAGGTCGGGCCCGGCGCGGTGGAGGAGATCGCCGAGAAGCTGGTCGCCTGGCTGACCCTCGACGCCTCCGAGCGCGGGGCCGCCCGGGCCGCGCTGGCCGCCGAGACGGCCCGCCGCTACTCGTGGGAAAGCGTGGCCCAGGGCGTGATCGCGGCAGCCGCCGAGACCGATAATGTTCCCGCCCCGTGAGCCTCACCCGCCACACGGTCAAGGGGGCCCTGGCCGCGCTCTGCGCGGCCGCTGTCGTCCTCCCGCTGGGCGCCTGCGGGCGTGACGAGCCCGACCTCTCGAACGGCAAGGCGATGTTCGTGGAGAACTGCGGCTCGTGCCACGAGCTGGCGCGCGCAGGCACGGCGGGCACGCAGGGCCCCAGCCTCGATGCGGCCTTCCAGACGGCTCTCGCCGACGGCATGGACCGTGACACGGTGCAGGGCATCGTGAACAAGCAGATCCTTCACCCCCGAAAGGGGAGCATCATGCCCTCGGGCGAGGAGATCGGCGTCACGGGCGACGACGCGCGCGACGTGTCCGCGTACGTGGGCTACGCGGCCGCCCGCAGCGGCGACGACGAGGGCGCGCTCGCCACCGCCGGGCTCGCCCAGGCGAAGTCCGGCGAGCAGATCTTCACCGCGGCGGGCTGCGCCGGCTGCCACACGTTCGGGCCGGCGGGCTCGACCGGCAACATCGGCCCCAACCTCGACGACCTCGCGAACGCGGCCGGCAACCGCGAGCCCGGCACGTCCGCTGAGGACTACATCCGGGAGTCGCTCACCCAGCCCGACGCCTTCCTCGCCGAGGGCTTCGGCAACGCGATGCCCTCCTACGAGGGCCGCCTCACGGACGAGCAGATCCAGGCGATCGTCGACTACCTGCTGCAGACCGGCGGCGGCTAGCGTTACCCAAAATTCCGTCGACCTAACCCCCGTTTAGGTAACAGGCGCTCGGGTAGGACCGTTGAGGGCTCGCACCCACTGGTCACTCGATCAAGGAGGAAAGAGTGATGTTCAAGACCA
>DASSVP010000141.1:0-4015 GCA_035705985.1 Thermoleophilaceae bacterium | reverse complement strand
CCAGACCCCGCCGACGTGGTGCACCACGCCGAGTGCGCGGGCGCCACGGACGTCGTCAGGGAGTACGCGCTGATCGCCGCGCGGCGGGCGGCCGCGTTCGAGTCGAATCGCGAGGCGTATTCGCATTACCGCCGCGCCTCCGATTTCAGCGCCGAGCTCGACCCACTCGAGCACGCAGACCTGCTCGAGGAGCTGGCCACGGCCGCCTATCTCGTGGGCCGGCTCGACCACGCCTTCGAGGCGATCGAGGCCGCCATCGCGCTTCATCGCCGGCTCGGCGACCGGGCGGCGCTCGGACGCTGCGTCCGGGTGCTGTCGCGGTTCCACTGGTTCGCCGGGGACGGTGCTCCGGCCCGCAGGAAGGGCCTCGAGGCGATCACGATCCTCGAGCCGCTCGGCGAGTCGATCGAGCTGGCACGCGCGTACAGCGGCGTCTCGCAGCTCGCGATGCTGGCGGACGAGGGCGCTCAGGCGCTGAGCTGGGGCAAGTCTGCACTCGAGCTCGCGACGAAGCTCGGCGACGAGAGCACGCGCGCCCACGCGCTGGTGAACATCGGCTGCGCCAAGGTTCAGATGGACGCGGACGAGACTGGCCCGCTCCTGGAGGCGCACGAGATCGCCGACGCCGCGGGAGAGCGTGAGGACGCCACGCGCGCGCTCGGCAACCTCGGCTTCGTGCTGCTCTCCTGGGCGCGGCCGGTGCAGGCTCTGTCCTACTACCGGCGCGCGCTGGCCTATGCCGACCGCCACGAGGTGCACACCTACGTCTCATACGGGACCACGGCGCTCGCCTGGCTCCGGCTGCGGGAGGGCGACTGGGACGAGGCCGAGCGCATCACCCAGGGCGAGGTCGAGCGTGGGATGAACATCGTCCAGCTGCTTGCGCAGACGGTGCTCGCGGAGCTGGCCGTGCGGCGCGGCGACCCGGATGCGTCCGAGCGGCTCGCGGAGCTCACCGTGCACGCCGATCGCGCCGGCGAGCCGCAGCGGATCGTCCCGGTGATCGAGCTCACGGCCGAAACCGCGCTCACGAGCGGTGAGCCGATCCCCACGGAGCGCTTCGAGGAGTTCCGCGAGCGGATCCGGGCGCCGGACGGCCTGCGCGGGCGCTACGCGCTCCGGCTGGCGGCCTGGGCGGCGGTGGCGGGAATCGAGATCGAGCTCGACCAGCCTGTGTCGGGCCCGCACGCCGCGATGCTCGCCCGCGACTGGTCCGCCGCCGCTGCCGCGTTCAGCGAGCTCGACTGGGTGTACGACCGCGCGCTGATGCTGTCGCTGCTCGACGACGAGCCCGCGCTCGTGGAGGCCATGGAGATCGCGCGGCGGCTCGGCGCGGAGCCGCTGACGCGCCGGCTCACGGTCCGGATGCGCGACCTCGGGATGCGCGTTCCCAAGGGCCCGCGCAGGACGACCCGCGAGAACGCGGCGGGTCTCACCGCACGCCAGCTCGAGGTGGTGGAGCTGATCGTCGAGGGGCTCACGAACGCGGAGATCGCGGAACGGCTCGTGGTCTCGCAGCGCACCGCCGAGCACCACGTGGCGGCGGTGCTGACGAAGCTGGGCGCGACCACGCGCCGCGAGGCCGCGCGCCGGGCCTCCGAGCTCCGGCTGGTGGGCTAGCGAACGGGAAAATCATCTTGCGGCGCCGTCCGATCGCCGTTACGGTCGGTCTAGCCCTCCGCCCCGAACGGTGCACCGCCGGCGCTGGCCCGCGGGCGATGCACAGAGGCTCCGAATATGCCGCGCTGGACCCGCTTCCTCAACCGGATTCGCACGCGTCGCCTGCATCCCGGCGCGTCGCTGCACATATGTCGCGGGTGCACCGAGGCGTTCGCATATCCGGTGACGTGGACGGAGTCCGGCCCGGACCACTGGTGGCTCCTCCTTCGATGCGGCGCCTGCGACACCTGGCGCGAGACGATTTCGACGAACGCGGCGGTCGCCGCGTTCGATCGTTTCCTCGACGAGGGAACCGCCTCGATCGGCGCCGAGCTCGAGCGGCTGGAAAGAGAACTGCTTCGCGACGACGTCGTGACGCTCGGAACGGCCCTCGAGCTGGACCTGCTCAGCGCCGACGACTTCCGCTGACGTAGGCGCGGACAACTGTGCCAGGTTGGCCTATGGTGTCGGCGTGACCCCTCGTCGGGCCATTGGGCTGTCACTCGCGCTCCTGGTCAGCGCTGCGTTGACGGCTCCTGCACTTGTTTCCGCGCAGGACTTCGAGACCCGCATCGTGGGCGGGACCACCGCCGAGCCGGGCGAATATCCGTGGCAGGTGACGGTGCTGAAGAAGCAAGGTCAGTCTCTTTACTTCATCTGCGGCGGCACGCTGATCGCCGATCAGCGCGTGGTGACTGCCGCCCATTGCACGAGCGGCTCCGCCGCCAGCCTCAAGGTGCTTGTTGGAACGCAACAGCTGAGCACCGGCGGATCGATCCTCGCCGTCTCGAGCTACGCCGACCACCCGAGCTACAGCTCGAGCACCGACCGCTTCGATGCGGCTGTGCTCGAGCTCGCGACCTCCGGCATCTCCGCGGGCGGCCAGACGCTCTCGCTCATCGGCGAAGAGGGGTCAGGCGACGATGCACTGTGGGCGCCCGGCAAGCTGCTCGCGATCTCGGGCTGGGGCGCGACGTCGGAGGGCGGGTTTACCAGCGACCAGCTGCGGGAGGCTCAGGTGCCCCGCGTCGCCGACAGCACGTGTGGTCAGGGCGACTACTACGGCAGTGCCTTCGATCCCGCGACGATGGTCTGTGCCGGTCCCGCCGCGGGTGGCGTCGATACCTGCCAGGGCGATTCCGGCGGCCCGCTTGCCGCGTCCACTCAGGATCCGCTCCCCGCGAGCCAGAACAATCCGTCGCAGTGGCGGCTCGCGGGGATCACCTCGTGGGGCGAGGGCTGCGCGCGCGCGAAGAAGCCCGGCGTCTACACGCGCGTCGCGGCGCCCGCAATTCGGGACTGGATTCTCGGCACCACGCCGATCTTCGCGCTGAGCGTCTCCCTCAGCGGCACGGGCAGCGGCACGGTGACGAGCAACCCGGGCGACATCAACTGCCCGCCCGATTGCTCGTTCGGGTACGCGAGCGGCACGGACGTCACGCTGACCGCGACCGCCGACAGTGGCTCGGACTTCACCGGTTGGACCGGCGCCGGCTGTTCCGGCACGGGGACCTGCACGGTCTCGATGGACCAGGCGCGCGAGGTGACCGCCACGTTCGGCCTGGAGGCCGCGATCCCCTCGCCGCCGGCCGCCGAGTCGAGCCTGGCGCCGACTCTGACTCCGGGCGCGGAGCCCGAAACGGCTGACACCTCGGCGCCGATGGCGGCGATTGCCAGCAACCGGCTGCTCATGAGCAGGCGCGGCTACGTACGCGTCCGCATCGACTGCAGCGCCTCGCCCGAAGACTGCCTCGGCGTCGTTCGCCTGAGGCTGCGCTTCCCGGCTACTGCTGCTCTGCGGACTGTCGGCCGCGCCACGTTCGACATCACGGCAGGCGACAGCAGGCGTGTCAGGCTCCGCCTGACGAGGCGCGCACGCCGCCTCGTGCGGCGCGAGGGGCGTGTGCGGGTCCGCGTCGTAGCCGTCGTTCACGACGCCGCGGGCAACCGGCGCACGCTCCGCAAGAGGCTCACGCTCCGCGCGGCGCGGTAGGTCGCGCACGCCGCGCAGGCGCCATCTAGCGCGCGACGACCCAAACGGCGCCCGGCGTCGCCTTGGCGCTGTTGCCCGCAGAGAATCCGTGGCCCTCACGGGCATGTTGCTCGTCGAGCGATGCGACGAAGCGCCGCCGTTGCCTGCAGCGGACGCATCAGAGCTGCCGAAGCTCATCGAGCCGCCGACGCCTTGACGCGGGACGCGGGCAGGCGGAGGATTTGAGTTGCGTATGGCTATCGACTACTTCCTGAGGATCGCCGGGGTCTCCGGCGAGAGTGTCGATTCGAAGCACAAGGGCGAGATCGAGGTCCTATCGTGGTCCTGGGGTGAGTCCAACCCCGCTCAACCCGGCGGTGGCGG
>DASSVP010000140.1:0-7786 GCA_035705985.1 Thermoleophilaceae bacterium | reverse complement strand
CGGATCGTCCCCACCAGGAGGAGCACGCCGAACACCATCCCCACGCCGAGCACCACGCCGAAGGCGGTCAGCACCGACCGCAGCGGGCGCGTCCGCAGCTGACGCAGCGCCAGCGAGTTGAAAGAGCGCAGCACCGGGCTCTCCTAGACGGTCACCGGCTCGCGCTCGGCTTCCGCCTGGAGCGACGCAAGGTAGTCCGCGGCGCGTCGTGTCGAGCCACCCTCGACCTCGCCGGCGAGCCTGCCGTCTCGCAGGAAGATCACGCGATCGGCCGTGGCCGCGGCCGCGGCGTCGTGGGTAACCATCACGATCGTGTGGCCCTCCTCCTGATTCAGCTCGCGCAGGACGCGCAGGACCTCGCGGCTCGACTTGCTGTCGAGGTTGCCGGTCGGCTCGTCCGCGAGAACGAGCTCAGGGGAGAGGAGCAGCGCGCGGGCGATGGATACCCGCTGCTGCTGGCCGCCCGAGAGTTCGGCCGGAAGATGGTGCGCGCGATCGGCGAGCTCGACACGTTGGAGCAGCAGCCGTGCGCGCTCGCGGATTGCCGGATCCCGCCGCTTCGCGATCACCGCCGGCAGCGTCACGTTCTCCTCCGCCGTCAGCGAGGGGAGCAGGTTGAAGAACTGGAAGACGAAGCCGATGTGGTCACGCCGGAGCGCGGTCAGCTCCTTGTCGGACAGCCCTTCGTACTGCCTGCCGGCGACCGCGATCGTCCCGGAGGTCGGAGACTCAAGCGCCCCGATGATGTGCAGAAGCGTGCTCTTGCCGGAGCCCGACGGTCCCATGACCGAGACCATCTCCCCGGCCTCGATACGCAGGTCGACGCCATCGAGGGCCCGCACCTCGGTGCGTCCCTGGCCGTAGTGCATATGCAGGTCGCGCGTCTCAATTGCGGGCACGTTCATGTGAGGAAGCTACGCCCGCGCCTGAGCTCCCTCATCCGTAGTTCCCACCCGTCGGGGGTGGTGAAATCCGCTGATCTCGAGCATTGGCGGCGCTAATCGACCGTCGCGGAGCGCGCGCCGGCGCCGTTCAGCCAGTACAACGTCGATCCGTTGATCTCGAGCGAGTCGAGCACGACGTCGGGACCGGAGTCGAGGAGGCGTTGTCCAGTGCTGTCGGCTGCCCAGACCTCCCGCGCCGCCACGACGGGTGGCTGGTTCGGGTAGCCAACGGGATCGCCGTTCGGCCCTATGGCGAGCCGGTCGAGCGTCCAGCCCAGCGAGCCGTTCGCGTTCACGGCCAGGTCGTACAGACGCGACCAATCCGGCACCTCCGGCCGTCGCACGAGGCCGCCGTCGCGCAGGTCGCGCGCCTCGACGGAGCGCTGATCGAAGAAGCAGGCCCCGATGCAGCCGCCGCGGAAGAAGGCGAGCATCGGCCCGCCGAAGCGGAACTCGCCGAGCGTCTCATCGGGCGGCACGTTCCTGCCGAGGTCGAAGCGTTTGGACGGCGACTCGAACAGGCAGCCGTACACGTGCGGCGAGAATCCGCTCTGCCCCGGGTCCTGCGTCATCTGCTGCAGGACGCGGCCCGTCCGCGACCGGCTCAGGGTCACGGCCGGTTGAGCTGCGCAGCCGCGGAACGGCGGCACACCGTTGCGGTAAAGCACGATCCGGCCGCAGAGGCGGGAGCGCCGAGTGACCCTGATGCGTGCCTCGTCGCGCGCGATGAAGCGGCCGCGGACGCGATAGCGAGCGGGTCCGTCGCGGCCGACGGCAGCGAAGCGCCCGTCACGGCGTATCGGCACGGCGGCGGCACGTCCGGCACTCCCGGCCACGCGCATGCGTGTCGCGCAAACGGCCAGCGTCGTGGCCGGAAAGCTCCTTCTGCTGCGAGCGACGCGCAGCGTTGTGACGTCGACGCTACTCACGACCTCGGCGCGGGCGTAAGTGCCCGGGAAGCCGAAGAAGCTTCCCGGCCCTGGGCGCGCCGCCTCCGCAGGCTCGGCAGCCGGCAGCGCTCCGAGACAAGCCACGGCCGCGACGGCAAGCGCTGCGAGCAGACGGCGAGCGCCCCACGGACGGGCACCGAGGCCCAAGTCTCCGCCACTTCCGGAGCCGCCTCGCGCGGAATGCTCGCGGCCACCCCCGCCTGCACCTCCGCTGATCTTCGCGGCTGGGACGACGACCCCGTTGCGCCCAGCCACGCGGACCCCGGCAGCCCAGCCCGGAGCCCGCCCCTGCGGCGGTGGCGCAAGCAGGTTCGTCGGCAGGCCGGCGCTGGCGATCAGCCAGGCGATCACCGAGTTCGAGTTCCACATCTCGCCGGCATGCAACTCGTCGCGTCCCCAGACGGGTGTGGGCACCTTCGGCGCGAGCTCGACCAGGCGCCGCGCGACACCGGGTTCCGTCGTCAAGCGGAGCGGCTGGCCAACCGCCTCGCCGAGGTCGGGAATCAGGCCGTCGCGCCAGCAGCGGACCTCGTAGCGAAACAGGCGCAGCCAGCCGAGGTAACGACTGCCGACCGGCCCGGTGGCGACCACGCCTCGACCGGCCTCGTCGGCGTCCGGGGAAGGCGCGATCTCGATCGCGTACCGGTGGCCGTCCAGCCCGACCACCAGCGCGGCGTGATAGAGGTCGCAGCGCGGCCGGTGCTGCCGCGCGGCTTCGATCGCCTCGAAGACACGGCCGTTGAAGCGCACGGAGTGGCCACCCGCGCCGAGCGGAATCCAGTAGAGATCCGCAGCCGCTGTCCGCGCCGTCGGCATTGGTGCCACCAGGGTGTCAGTCCGCCGTGGTTGGCGGAGGCAGGCGACTCGCTTCCATATCGTCAACGTAGGCCCGGCGCACCCCGCCGCCATCGGCACGAATCCGCAGGCCTCCCGCGGTTAACTACGGCTCGTCCCCTTTGAGGCGCAGGTGAGTCAATCGGGCTGACTGGATTTGAACCAGCGACCTCTCCGACCCGAACGGAGCGCGCTACCAGGCTGCGCCACAGCCCGAACGAGGTCAAGGTTAGCGTTGGCATACTGAGGCGGCGTGAGCGCGTGCCGATACGTCGTCCCGTTCCTGCTGCTCGCGTTCGCCGGTTGCACGGACGACGGTGGGGAGCGAACCGAGGCGACCCGGCCTGCCGGCACCCCCGAGCAGCCGACGACCGCTGAACCGGCCCAGCGGCGACCCGTCCGGCTGCTGCCGCTCGGCCGCTTCGCCCAGCCCACCTACATCACGGCCCCGCGCGGCGACCGGCGGCGCTTCGTGGTGGAGCGCGAGGGCCGCATTCGCGTCGTGCAGCGCGGGCGCATCCTCGGGCGGCCGTTCCTCGACATCTCGGACCGCGTCACGAGCGGTGGCGAGAGCGGCCTGCTGTCGATGGCGTTCGCGCCGGACTACGCGCGCTCGCCACGCTTCTGGGTCTACTACACGGACAACCAGGGCTTCATCCAGATCGACCAGTTCCGGACGGCGGCCGGCACTCCGAACAGAGCGGATCCGGGGTCGCGCCGTTCCGTCATTCGGGTCCCGCACCGCCGCTCCAACCACAAGGGCGGCCAGCTTCAGGTGGGCCCCGACGGGATGCTCTACGCCGGCTTCGGCGACGGCGGCGGCGGTGGGGACCCGGACGAAAACGCTCAGGACCTCGGGGAGCTGCTCGGCAAGCTCATCCGCATCGATCCCCGCCCGGACGGCGGCTACTCGATTCCGGCGAGCAACCCGTTCCGAGGCCGCTCCGGCAGCCGCGGCGAGATCTACGCCTACGGTCTCCGGAACCCGTACAGGTTCTCGTTCGACCGCCGCCGCGGCCACCTGACGATCGGTGACGTGGGACAGAACGCGATCGAGGAGATCGACTTCGTGCCCGGCCGCTCCGGCGGCGCTCAGCCGCGTGGCGGCTACAACTTCGGCTGGGACGCCTTCGAGGGGCGCGCCACTTACGAGGGCGGGACGGCGCCCGGCCACGTGCGGCCCGTCCTCCAGCACTCGCACTCCGCCTCCGGCTACTGCTCGATCACGGGCGGTTACGTAATGCGTGACCGCTCGCTCGGGCGCGGCTGGACGGGTCGCTACGTGTACGGCGACTACTGCAACGGCCGGCTGCGCGTCTCACACCTGCGGCGACCGACCGCGCGCTCGCGCAGGACGCGCCTGAGCGTGTCCAACCTCGTCTCGTTCGGCGAGGACGGGCGCGGGCGGGTGTACGCGGTGTCCCTGGACGGGCCGGTTTTTCGCATCGGCCGTCGTTAGGTCTCCGGTAATCGAACGCCGCACGAAAACCGCCCCGGGCTTGTCGGCCCGGGCGGTTCCTTGCGGCTAGGCGCCGAGATTGACCCACACGGTCTTGTTCTCGAGGTAGGCCTCGAGGCCCTCGCGGCCGTGCTCGCGCCCCACTCCTGACGCCTTGAAGCCGCCGAACGGAGCGGCCGGGTCTCCCGCGCTCCAGGTGTTGATCCAGATATCGCCCGCTCGCAGCAGCGCGGCGAGCTTATGGGCGGTCGCGATGTCCTGCGTCCAGACGCCGGCGGCGAGGCCGTACTCGGTGTCGTTCGCGCGGCGCGCGACCTCCTCGATCGAGTCATACGGCAGCGCCACGAGCACCGGGCCGAAGATCTCCTCGCGCGCGATGGTCAGCTTGTCGTCCGTGGCGCTGAACAGCGTGGGCTCCACGAAGAAGCCCTCGCCGTCGGGCTTGTTCCCGCCCGTGACGAGCTCGGCACCCTCGGACTTGCCCGACTCGATGTAGCCGCGAACGCGCTCCTCCTGCTCCGCGGAGATGAGCGGCCCCATCTGCGTGTCGGGGTCGAGCCCGGCGCCGAGGCGCGCCTTGCCGGCCGCCTCGGAGAGCCCCGCCAGCACGTCGTCGTACTGGTCCTTGTGCACGAACAGGCGCGATCCGGCGTTGCAGGCCTGGCCGGTGTTGTAGTAGATCGCCTGGTAGGCGCCCTTGACGGCCGCGCTCATGTCGGCATCGGGCAGGATGATGTTCGGCGACTTCCCGCCCAGCTCGAGCGTCACGCGCTTGAGCGCGCGCCCCGCCTTCTCGCCGATCTCGCGCCCGACCGCGGTGGAGCCGGTGAACGCGATCTTGTCCACATCCGGGTGGTCCACGAGCGCGGCGCCGGTCTCGCCGTCGCCGGTGATCACGTTCAGCGCGCCCTCGGGCAGGCCGGCCTCGAGCGCCAGCTCGGCGAAGCGGATCGCTGTGAGCGGCGTCTGCTCGGCCGGCTTCAGCACGATCGTGCAGCCCGCGGCGAGCGCGGGGGCGACCTTCCACGCCGCCATCAGCAGCGGGAAGTTCCACGGGATGATCTGCGCCGCGACACCCACCGGCTCCTTGCGCGTGTAGCAGTGCATGTTCGGCTGCGCCACCGGCAGCACCTCGCCGTTGATGCGCGTGGGCCAGCCCGCGAAGTAGCGGAGGTGCGCCGAGGTGAGCGGCACGTCCACGCGCCGCGCCAGCTTCACCGGCTTGCCGTTGTCGAGCGACTCGAGCTCGGCCAGCTCGTCCGCGTGCGCGTCGACCGCGTCGGCGAAGGCGAGGATCGCCCGGGTGCGCTCGGCGGCGGCGATCCTGCTCCAGCGGCCGTCCTCGAAGGCCTCGCGCGCGGCGCCCACGGCGCGGTCCACGTCCTCGGTGCCCGCGTACGGCACCTCCGTGATGGCGCGGCCCGTGGAGGGATCGACCGTCTCGAACGTGCGGCCGTCAGCGGCCTCCGGGCGCTCGCCGCCGATGACGAACCGGTGCGGCCCGGAGGCGAAGGAGCGCGCGGCGTCGGACAGGGCGTCGGGGAGCGCGGCTGCGTCTGTGCTCATGCCGCGGATGCTACGAGAAGCGCAGCTCG
The DNA here is from genome assembly GCA_035705985.1 of Thermoleophilaceae bacterium. Classification (GTDB taxonomy): domain Bacteria; phylum Actinomycetota; class Thermoleophilia; order Solirubrobacterales; family Thermoleophilaceae; genus JACVRW01. Next base: position 2,004 of record DASSVP010000140.1, on the reverse strand, counting down.
ACGCTCCCCACCGCGTCGAGCTCGAGCCGCACCGTGTCGCCCTCCGAGGCCTCGTGCGGCGGAGCGAGCACGCCGGTGATGATGCGGTCGCCGGGACGGAGCGCCTCCGCGGCGGCCTCCAGACGTGCGGCCACGGCCGCGACCATCTGCTCCAATCCCTCCGGCTCCACCGAGTGCTGTTCCTCACCGTTGACGAGGATGCGCCCAGGCCCCGGCTCGGTCTTCTCCACTCGCGGGCCGAAGGCGACGGCACGGTGGAAGATGTTGCCCGCGAGGATCTGCTCGATCTCCAGGTCGAGCTCCGGCGGGTCCACGATCTCCAGCGCGGGCAGGAGCGCCGCGATCGACCGGCCATCGTCGCCGACCTCCACGGCAACCTCGCTCTCGACCACCACCGGATACTCATCCCACTCACCCTCGATCAGCGAGTCCGTGGTCAGAAAGCCGGCCAGCGGCCCGTCGATGCCCAGCCTCCGCTGGATCTCGGGCACGTTGAAGCCGACCTTCCAGCCGACCGGCTCGGCTCCCTGAGCCAGGATCTCCCGACGCCGAGTCAGCATCGCCTCCGTCCCGGTCTCGATGCTCACGGCTTCATCACGATCTTGAGCGCCTCGCGGCGATCGTAGACCGCGTACGCCTCCGCCGCGTCCTCGAGCCTCATGTGGTGCGTCACGAGCGGGCCCGGGTCGAGCACGCCGGCGTCGAGCATCGCGAGCACGCGGTCCACGTGCCCGATCACGTTCGCGTGCCCGGTCTTCATGGTGAGCGCCTTGATCCAGACGATGCCCATGTGCACCTCGATGCGCTCGGCGTACACGCCGATCGCCGAGACCGTTCCGGCCTTGCGCGTGACCCGGCAGGCCAGCTCGAGCGCGTCGGGGTGGCCGACCGCGTCGATGGCGGCGTCCACGCCACGGCCCTCCGTGGCTTCCTTCACTCTCTGTCTCGGGTCGTCTTCGGTGAGATGAACCGCCTGGGCACCGAACGACTCCGCCAGCTGCAGGCGGTCCTCCACCGTGTCCACGGCTATTACGTGGGCCGCGCCCGCCGCCTTGGCCGCCTGGACGGCGCAGAGGCCCACCGGGCCCAGGCCGAGCACCGCCGCGGTGTCGCCGGGCCGGATCTCGGCCTGGTCGATCGCGTGCCAGCCGGTGCCCATGACGTCGCCCGCGAACAGCGCGACGTCGTCGGACATTCCCTCGGGCACGCGCCGTAGCGTGAGGTTCGCGTGCGGGACGAGCACCTGCTCGGCCTGGGCGCCCTGTAGCGAGCCGAGCGTCTTGCCGTGTCCGAAGACGCGGCCGTCGTCGCACTTGTGGAAGTCGCCCCGGCGGCAGAAGAAGCAGTTGCCGCAGGCCGAGCAGTAGCACCCGAGCACGCGGTCCCCCTCGGCGACCTGGGTGACCCCGTCACCGGCCGCGACCACCGTTCCGACGAACTCGTGGCCGAGGGTGAAGCCCTGCTCCATCTGGACACGGCCGTGGTAGATGTGCAGATCCGAGCCGCACACTCCGGTGGCCTCGACGCGGACCACGGCGTCGTCACGCTCGAGCAGCTCCGGCTCCGGCCGCTCCTCCACCTGCACATCGCCGGGCGCCTGAAACGTGACGGCTTGCATACCGGCGGCACGCTACAACGTGACGCCGCCCACGCTTCGTCTTCATCAGCACGGACCTCACCGTGCACCTGCTGTGGCCGCCCGAGGGCGACTGGGTCTGCCTCGACTCGGTGACGCACGTGAAGGGAACCGGCGTGACCGACACGGCGCTGCGGGACGAGCGGGGCCGCGCCGGCCGCCGAGCACGGACCCTGCCGGCGCGGGCGCGGCCGTAGACTTCCGCGCGTGGCTTACTTCAAAGACGAGGACGAGGTCTACAGGTACATCGGCACGCTGTTCCAGCAGCTGGCCGACGACGAGGAGCTCGCGCCGAAATTCCGCAAGGCGAACACGATCGTCCAGTACCGGTACCGCGAGCCGGAGTCGCAGATCACGGTCGAGCTGGT
>DASSVP010000139.1:0-17723 GCA_035705985.1 Thermoleophilaceae bacterium | reverse complement strand
GACGACCAGCCAGGAGGCAGGAGGAGGGCTCTCAGCGGGCTCGAAGCGCGGCACGGCGAGCGCCCAAGATACCGCGCCCGACAAGCCGGAGTAGCGCTGGAGTAGCGCACCCGGCGGAGTAGCGCTTGGAGTAGCGCTTGGACCCGAAAACCCCATAATTACAGGCATTTAGCCAGTCCATATTCCGCTTACCTAAGCCAACTGGCACCTTTGTTTCCGACTGTCACGCCGGAGGTCGCGGGTTCGAGTCCCGTCGCTCGCGCTGATTCGGCCTGCTCTCAACGCGCCGCGGCGCGGACGATGCGGAACCGGACGGTCGCTGTGCGCGAGCGGTTGCCGGCGGCGTCGGCCGCGACGAAGCGGGCGCGATAGACGCCGGGCCGAAGCTTGCGGCGGCCGATCCGGCCGCTGAAGCGCACGTGTGGAACCCGCCCGCGCTGCAACCCGGACTTCGTGCGTTAACCGCAGCTTCACGCCGTTTCAGTCCATGGGCACCTTGATCCGGGGTATATGCCTGTGCGAGTCTGTTAAAACAGCTCCAGCCTCGGGTTCGGCCTCGGAGAGGGATTTGCCGGGGCCGTTCGCGTTTCACGCGGGCCCGTGGCTGAGGGTAGGCTGCCGCGATGCCGCGGATCCTGCTCCTCGGGGAAGGTGATCTGACCGAGGAGACGGCGGAGGCGCTGCGGGCGGCGGAGGCCGAGGTCGAGTGGCTGCAGGACCCGACCCACGCGGAGCTTCGCGACGCCCTCCAGGAGAAGGCGGATGCGGTCCTCGTGGTGTCGCGCGACGATGCCTGGCCGCTGAGGGCGGCGCTGCTCGTTCGCCACATCGACGCGGACGTCCGGATCGTCGCCACGATCTTCGACCCGGCCACGGGCCGGGAGCTCGAGGACGTCATAGGCAACTGCACGATCACCTCGCTGGCCGACATCGTCGCGCCCACGCTCGCCGGCCCGTGTCTCGGCGACGATCTGGCCGCCGTGATCGAGGACGGCGACCGCCCGGTCGGGCTCCGCTGCGACGACGGCGCGGTCGAGGTCGCCTCGCTGCCCGAGGCGCGCGGGCGGCGGCTGCGGGCGGTTGCCAGCGCGATCGTCAAGCCGTTCGACCGCAGTGCCGCGCTCGTCTTCTTCGGCGCGATCGGCCTGTTCATCGTGCTGGTCTTCGAGACGGTCGCGGCCGCGCTCGTCCTGGACCAGTCCCTCGTCGACGCCTTCTACGGCGCGGTGAAGACGCTCGTCACTGTCGACCCGAACCCCGAGGTGAAGGATGGGCCGGACTGGTTCAAGCTTGTGATCTCGGCCAGCATGCTCATCGCCCTGCTGTTCGCGGCCGCGTTCACGGGAGGGCTCGTCGAACGCCTCATCGGGCGCCGGCTTACGGGGCTGCTCGGCCGGCGGGCCGTGCCGCGCTCGGACCACGTGGTCGTGGTGGGCCTCGGCCAGGTCGGGCTACGGCTTGCCCTGCTCCTGCGCGGCTGCGGCATCTCGGTCGTGGCCCTGGACGATCACGAAGACGGCGAGAACGTCGGGCACGCGAAGCAGATGGGCCTTCCCGTCGTCATCGGGCGCGGCGCCGACCCTTCGCTCCTGGGACGTCTGTCGCTGGAGCACGCGCTCGCGCTCGCCGCTGTGACGGCGGACGATCTGGAGAACATCGCGGTCACGCTTGCCGCCCGCTCGATCGCGCCCGACCTGCGCCTCGTCCTTCGCGCGGGCTCGAGCGAGACCGCGGGCGAGACCCGTTCGCTCGAGCGGCTCGGGCAGGTCCGTGACGTCCACCGGATCGGTGCCGTCTACCTGGCCGGCCTCGCACTCGGCTCGGAGGTCGCTCATGTCGTCGTCGACGGCGACACCGCCCACCTCCGTCATGCGGACGGCGAGCTCGAGCGCTGTCCCTATCCGGTCGCCGGCTAGGGCACGGCCTCAGGGAGCCCGTGGCGGAAAACCGACACCCCTTTGGCGGCTGGCCGCATGGCGGCGGAGTCACCTGGAGCCGAAGATGGGGCTGTGCCGGCGGCGGTCCTCATTGTCGACGACAACGCGCGCTTCCGCGTGCGGGCGCGGCGCCTGCTCGAGGCGAGCGGCTACACCGTCGTGGCGGAGGCGCCCGACGGTGCGGCGGCGCTCGAGGCCGCCGGCCGGCTTCGGCCTGACGTGGTGCTGCTCGACCTCGTGCTGCCGGACATGAGCGGGCTGTCGGTGGCCGAGCGCCTGACCGGGGGGCCGGACGCGCCCGCCGTGGTGCTGACCTCCACACACGACGCGGCGGACTTCGGGGAGCGCATCGCCGGCTGCGGGGCCCGTGGGTTCGTGCCCAAGGGGGAGCTGTCGGCCGAGGCGCTGTCCGGACTTCTCCCGGAGGCCTAGCGTAGACGCGCGTGAGGGGCGATGATCAGAGCGTGATGGCGGCGCTGCCACGGACGGAGCACGCCGTGGCCCGGAGCCTGGCGGAGACGCCCGACCCGCGCGATGCGCTCGCGCGGGCCCTCGAGGCGATCGGCCGGAGCCTCGAATGGCGGTTCGGCGCGGTCTGGGAGCCGGCGGCCGACGGCCTGGACGCGCTGCGCTGCGCCGATACATGGAGCGCCGAGGAAGCGGCAACAGCCGAGTTCGAGGCCGCCAGCCGGAAGACCACGCTGGCGGCCGGCGAGGGTCTGCCCGGGCGCGTATGGCGCAGCGGGGAGCCTGCCTGGATCCCCAACGTGCCGGCCGACCCCAACTTCCCGCGCGCGGAGGCGGCGCGGCGGGCAGGCCTGCACGCGGCCTTCTGCTTCCCGATCCGGAGCGCGCACGGACCGCTCGGGGTGATCGAGTTCTTCGAGGGCGAGCCACGCGAGCCCGACGCGGAGCTGCTCGCCACGATGACCGCGCTCGGCGACCTGATCGGCCAGGCCGTGGAGCGGCGGCGCGACGCCGAGGCCCTTCGCGCCAAGGAGGCGCGCCACCAGGCGATGCTCGACGCCGCACTCGACTGCGTGGTGACGATGGACCACGAGGGCCGCGTCGTGGACTTCAACCCGGCCGCCGAGCGCTGCTTCGGCTACCGGGCGGACGAGGCTGTCGGCCGGGACATGGCGGATCTGATCGTCCCACCCGAGCTGCGCGTGCGCCACCGCCGCGGGCTGGCGCGCTACGTCGCCGGCGGGGAGCCCGTGCTGCTCGATCGCCGGCTCGAGATCACGGGCATGCGCGCGGACGGCAGCACGTTTCCGGTCGAGCTCACGATCACGCGGATCGACGTCCCGGGCCCCGCGACCTTCACCGGCTACCTGCGCGACATCACGGATCGCAAGGCGGCCGAGGCCGAGCTGCGCGCCTCGCGCGCCCGCATCGTCGAGGCGGCCGACAGTGCCCGGCGCCGCCTCGAGCGCGACCTCCACGACGGCGCGCAGCAGCGTCTCGTCGAGCTGGCGCTCGACCTGCGGATGGCAAGCGCGCGCCTCGACCAGGACCCAACGGCCGCCCGCGAGCTGCTCGACGCGTCGCTCGCCGACCTCGAGCTGGCGACGAGGGAGCTGCGCGAGCTGGCGCGCGGCATCCATCCGGCGGCGCTCACCGAGGGCGGGCTGCGGCCGGCGCTCGACGCGCTCGCCGCGCGCTCCAGCATTCCCGCGCGCATCGTCGCGGTGCCCGAGGAACGGTTCGCGGCACCTGTCGAGGCCACGGCGTACTTCACGGTCGCCGAGGGGCTCACCAACGCCGCCCGCTATGCCGCGGCGGAGCGCGTGGAGGTGGAGGTGGTGCGTCTTGACGGCCGCCTCCGCGTGGAGGTGCGCGACGACGGAGACGGCGGCGCCGACCCCGCGCGCGGCTCCGGCCTGCGCGGCCTGGCGGACCGCGCCGCGGCGCTCGACGGGGGACTCGAGGTGATCAGCCCGCCCGGTGGCGGCACGGTGCTGCGTGTGGAGATCCCGTGCGGGTCGTGATCGCCGACGACGCCGTGCTGCTCCGCGAGGGCGCGGCACGCCTGCTCGAGGAAGCGGGCCACGAGGTTGTGGCCCAGGCGGGCGACGCCGACGACCTGCTGCGGAAGGTCCGCGCGCACGAGCCGGACGTCGCGGTCATCGACGTCCGCATGCCGCCCGACAACAGCGACGACGGCCTACGGGCGGCGCTCACCATCCGCAGCGAGCTTCCCAAGGTCGGCATCCTGCTGCTCTCGCAATACGTCGAGGACCGCTACTTCAACGAGCTCGTTTCTGGCGGGGCCGAGGGCGTCGGCTACCTGCTCAAGGACCGTGTCACCGAGGTGGAGCGCCTCGCCGAGGCAGTCGAGCGCGTCGCCGCCGGCGGATCGGTCCTCGACCCCGAGGTCGTGGCCCAGATGCTGGGACGCACCCGCGAGGAGGATCCGCTCGACTCGCTCACCTCGCGCGAGCGCGAGGTGCTCGGATTGATGGCCGAGGGTCGGACCAACCGCTCCATCGCCGAGGCGCTCTTCCTCAGCGAGCGAGCCGTCGAGCGCCACATCACCAGCATCTTCGGGAAGCTCGACCTGCCCACGACGGAGCAGGACCACCGCCGCGTGCTTGCCGTGCTCGCCTATCTGAGGGGCTAGCCGCGGCTGCGGCGGCGCTCACGGATCTGCGTCACGAACAGCCACGCGAGAAAGGCGACGACCGGCAGGAAGTACGCGATCGTGGTGAGCGTGTGTGCTGCGTGCGCGATCGGGAGGCTCATGCGTTCGCCTGTGACAGTAGCCACAGCGCCAGGCTTGTGAAGCCCACCATGATCGCCAGCATCCAGTACTGCGAGCGCACCGCCTGCCGGGCGTCCCGGTAGAGCGCCAGCGCCTTGTCGTGCGCCAGGATCAGCGCCGCCACGTGGCCGGCCACCACGAAGCCCACCTGCCAGTACCAGATCGCGTTGGCCCCGATCCACCCCAGGTCGGGCTGCGCGCCCGCGGTGCCGAACAGGTCGGACCCCTTTCCGAGCGGGTCCGAGATCACGTAGAAGAGGCGCTGCCCGTCGAACATCAGCAGCGTGAAGTAGTGCGCGGCCACGTATGCGAGCGCGATCGGGACGAGCGAGTGCACGAACTCGTTCGCCAGCCGTGAGGCGCTGAACCCGCCGCCCACGCTCCTCGCTCCGAGGATGCCCAGCCGGTAGAAGGCGCCGACAAAGAGCACCGCGCCCGTCAGGCCGACGAGGAACGCCAGCTCGAACGCGCGCTGCGGCGACAGCCCGACGTCCCGGAAGAACGAGGCGATGTCGGGCGAGATGCCGCTCCAGAGCGGCGCCTCGGACGCGCCGTCGAACGTGACCGTTCCGATCATCACCGCGAGCACGGCCACGGTCCCGGGGAGCAGCTCGAGCGACGGCAGCCCGGAGAGCGGCCGCCGCAGGCCCACCTCGCCGTCGCGCGTCTCCACCGGCGACAGCCGCGAGAACAGGTTGAAGTAGACCGAGAACGCCTCGCCTCGCTCGATCCAGCGCTCGACCCCGTACAGCGCCATCCCGATGAACGTGAGCGCCGAGTAGGCGAGCGCGGCGATCGCGACCGACTCCGGCTTGTCGCCGTCCGCGTACACCAGCTCGAGCGCCGTGAACGCGAACAGGCCGATCGCCGCCGGCCAGCGGCCGAGCCGCTCCGGGTACTCGAGCGGCGCGGGCAGGTCGCTGCGCGACGCCCTCTGCGCCACCCACGCCGCGGCGCGGCCGATCGCGCGCCACGGGTTGAACGCGCGGAACACGTCGCCGAACAGCACGCTGAGCGGGACGAGCCCGACCCAGAAGGCCACGTAGACGAACATCGAGGCGAAGTTCGCCTCAGGCACGTCGACGCCGCGCAGCCCGCTGTAGATGACGACGCCGAAGAGGAAGACGCCGATCGCCCCGCAGACGATCTCCACCGGGCGGCTCGCGAAGAAGCGGCCGATCCCTCCGGGCAGGGGCCGCCAGGTGCGCCTCTGGAGCCGTGGCTCCGGCCACAGCACGGCGAGCGCCACGAATGAGACCACCAGCACCATGGCCGCCGCCCAGCCGAACAGCCACTCGGGGATGGGCAGGTCGGCCCGTACGGAGATCCCGTGGCCGATCAGAAGCATGTGAGCCTCACCTGGGCTCGACGTTGAGCCGCGCGATTACCGGCTCCCTGCCCGCGTCCTCGGCCACGTGGCTCTCGATCTCGAACGAGCCCTCGATGTCCGCCTTCAGCTTGAAGCGGGCGGGCTGGCCCGGCGCTGCCGGCTTCTCGATGTCGTAGCCGTGCAAATGGATGTCGTCCGGCGCGTCCGCTGCGACGACGATGCGCACCACGTCGCCGTTCTTCACGGTGATCTCAGCCGGCCCGCCAACCACCTCGCCGCCGCGGATCCGGATCCGAGTGACCTGCGGCTCGGGCGGCCCGGGGGGCGCCGTCTCGGCCGGCTCGGTCTCCTCCGGCGCGCTTTCCTGCGCGCCGCTCGTTGACTGCGCCGTCGTGGTCCGCGCGGCGACACCGGACTCGTCGTCGCCTCCGGGGTTCGCGATCACGAACCCCACAACGGCCACGACGATGGCCGCCACGACCAGCCCGATGCGCTGATTCCTCGTCATGGCGGCGGCGAAGTATGCCAACGCGATGCTTCGGGCAGAGCGGTTGCCCGGCACGGTCAGATCACCCGGTTGCGCCGCCCGCATACCCCGATCTAGGATCGACGCGCCTCATGACCGCCTCTCCGGACCACTTTCCCACCGGAACCGAAGGTCTTCCCAGGGCCGTGGCGCCGCAGGTCGTCGAGCTCGGCGACGGCGAGGAGCTCGACCTCCGCATCGCCCCGGTGGCGAAGCAGCTGGGCGAGGCGACCGTGCGCATGCTGGCCTACAACGGCTCCATTCCTGGACCCGTCCTCAAGGTCGAGGAGGGATCCGAGGTCGTCGTCCACGTCGTCAACGAAGGCGACACCGAGGACACCGTGCACTGGCACGGGCTACGGCTCGAGAACCGCTACGACGGGACCGCTGCGACTCAGGACCCGATGCCGATCGGTGGCGCCTTCACCTACCGCCTCAAGTTCCCGGACCCCGGCGTCTACTGGTACCACCCGCACGTTCGGGAGGACTACAACCAGGAGATGGGCCTGTACGGCACGATCCTCGTGGCGCCGTCGGACCCGGACCACTGGCCGCCGGTTCACCGCGAGCTGACACTGACGCTCGACGACATTCTGCTGGAGGACGGACGGGTTGCCCCGTTCACCCGCTCGGAGTCGTCGTTCACCGCGATGGGCCGGTTCGGCAACGTCCTCCTCGTGAACGGCGAGCCGGAGCTCTCGCTCGACGCGCAGCGCGGCGAGGTCGTGCGCTTCTACCTGACGAACACGGCGAACACGCGCGTGTTCAACATTGCCCTCCCCCGCGCCCGCATGAAGCTCGTGGGCGGCGACAGCGGGCACTTCGAACGCGAGGAGCTCGTCGAAGCGGTCATGATCGCGCCATCCGAGCGGGTGGTTGTCGACGTCCTGTTCGAGGAGCCGGGGGAGCTCACGCTCGAGCACCGCACGCCGGACCGGACATATCCGCTCGCCACGATCGCCGTCGGCGATGAGCATGCGGAGCCATCCCTGGCGACGCAGTTCGCCGAGCTCCGCACCAATTCGGACATGGTTGCCGAGCGGGAGGCGATCGCCCCGTTCCTCGACGCGGAGCCGGACAAGACGGTGGCGCTCGTGGCGGAGATGGACATGGGCGAGCCGGAAGTCCCGCCCGGGGCGCCGATCGCCTACACCTGCCCGATGCACCCAGAGGTCAGGAGCGATCGGCCCGACCGCTGCCCGAAGTGCGGCATGAAGCTCCTACCCGCTCAGCTGGTGCAGCCTGCAACGGCCGGTGGGCACGGCGACGGCGTCGGGCATGCCGAGGAAGGACACACTCACGACTCCGACGGCGTCGAGTGGGAAGACGACATGGTCGAGGTCAACCGCATCACCACCCCGGCCAACACGCGGTGGAGGCTCGTCGACCGCGAGACCGGCGCCGTGGGCAGGGAGATCGACTGGCGCTTCCGGGTGGGAGACCGGGTGAAGATCCGGATCGTCAACGAGATGGACTCCGACCATCCAATGCACCACCCGTTCCACATTCACGGGGCAGGACGGTTCCTGATTCTGTCCCGCGACGGCACCCCCGAGCCCAATCTCGTGTGGAAGGACACGGTCCTGGTGCCGACTGGGCAGATGCTCGACCTGCTGCTCGACGTCACGAACCCCGGCGTCTGGCTGGCTCACTGCCACATTGCCGAGCACCACGAGGGCGGGATGCTGCTGAGTTTTACGGTCGACCCGAGCTAGGGAGGAGCGAGAAATGGCGTCCGGATCCGATGTCGATGTGCAAGCCGACGTGCGTAGCTCGCGGCGCGAGGACCTGTCACTCGCCGGGGCGCTACTGCTCGTGGGGTTCGTGGTGAACGGGATCCAGAGGATGCTGTTGCACCCAAGTGGCGCCGAGGACGATCACGAGGCGATCTTCACCGAGTACGCGGAGAGCGATGTCTGGGTCGCGACTCACTTTGTGGAGTTCGTGCTCGTGCTCGTGGCCTTTGCCGGTCTGCTCGTGCTCTGCCGCGTCGTACGGCCGGACGCGCCCCACCTCGCGCTGCTCGCCGCCGGCGCGATCATCGTGACCTCCGCGACCTGGGCCGCCCTCCAAGGAGTCGACGGCGTGACGCTCAAGCAGGCCGTGGACGCGTGGGCCGGCGCGTCGGGGGGCGAGCAGGCGGCTCGCTACGGCGACGCCGAGACCGTTCGCTGGATCGAGTGGGGCCTCCAGAGCTACTTCCGGGTCGTGCTCGCGCTTGCCTTCCTGCTCCTGGGCGCCGCGGCGCTCGTGTGCCGCGTCGTCCCGAGCTGGCTCGGCGTGCTGCTCGTGGTCGGCGGCTTGCTCTCGCTCGCGATAGGGATCTCCGTCGGGTACGCCGGCCTCGAGAGCGGGTTCCAGGACGTTGTCGGCCTCGCCTTCCAGCTCACCATGCTCGCGTTCGCAGTCGGAGTGTTCGTGGTCGGCGTCCGCGCCCGGGTCTCTTGACTTATACCCCTGGGGGGTATACGGTCCTCGTCGAGACCCACGACGAGAGGAGACCGCCATGACCCGCCTGAACCGCCGCTTCGCCCGCCACTACGTCGAGATGGTCGGGGCCATGTTCCTCGGGATGGCCGTCCTGTGGATGCCCGCCCGCGAGGCGCTGGGCGCCGCCGGCATGAGCTCCTCGGAGCTCCGCAACGACGCACCTGCCCTGCTCCTATCCGTCATGGCGATCACGATGACCTTGCCCATGGTCGGCTGGATGCGCTACCGCGGGCACGGCTGGGGCCCCTCGGCGGAGATGTCCGCTTCGATGCTCATCCCGGCCGCGGGCGCGATCGCCCTGCTCGGAGTCGGCCTCGTCGAGGACCTCGGCGCTCTGCTGCTCGTCGAGCACGTCGCGATGCTGCTCGGCATGCTCGTTGCGATGCTGCTTCGGCCCTCGGAGTACTCGGCCGGACACGCGCACGGCCAGATCCAGCCGGAGCTCGCCGCCTGATGACGCCCGCGGCCCAGACGAGCACACCCGCACGCGGCTACTCGGCGGACAAGGAGCAGCTGCTCACCCGCCTCAGGCGCCTGGAGGGGCAGGTGCGAGGCGTCCACCGCATGGTCGAGGACGAGCGCTACTGCATCGACGTGCTCACCCAGATCTCCGCGATTCAGGCCGCCCTGGACAAGGTCGCGCTCGGTGTGCTGAGCGACCACGCGCAGCACTGTGTGGTGCACGGGAGCGCCGCCGCCACGCCAGATGACAACGTCGAGGAGCTCATGGGTGCGGTCGCGCGACTCATGCGCCGCGGCTAGCCGGAGCAGGCTATGGCGAGCCTGGACAGGACCCACGACTCCGGCACGGGCCATGAGCACCACGCGCTGCCGACCTCGGGTGCGGCCCTGAGCGCCGTCGCGCTGAGCGCGACGCTGCACTGCCTCACGGGGTGCGCGATCGGCGAGGTGCTCGGCATGATCATCGGCACCGCGCTCGGATTCTCGGATCTCGCGACGATCGCGCTCGCCGTAGCGCTCGCGTTCCTCTTCGGCTACACGCTGACCAGCATCCCGCTGTTTCGCGCCGGCCTCGCGCTCTCGGCGATCGTGCCGATCGCGCTCGCTGTTGACACCTTCAGCATCGCGGTGATGGAGATCGTCGACAACGCGATAATGCTCCTCATCCCGGGAGCCATGGAGGCCGGCGTCGGCGACGTGCTCTTCTGGGGCGCGCTCTCCGTCGCGCTCGCCGTGGCCGGTGTGGTCGCTTTCCCCGTCAACCGCTGGCTGATCACGCGCGGCCGCGGGCACGCCGTCCTCCACGAGGCGGGCCACCACCCGAACTTCCCCACCAGGCTCGCGGTGATCATCGCCGCCACGCTCGCGATCTTCGGCACAGTCGTCGTGATCACTGAGGCGGGCGAGGCCGACGCCGGGAAGGAAGCCGGCCACGCAGCCCTGATCGCCTCCGTCTAGTGACCGGCGACTGCGCCGGCCACCGCACGCCCGCCGCTGTCGCCCGGCTCAGGGTCCCGCGGTAGCTCCTGCTCCGCGGCCGGCGCGGGCGGAGGCGTGGCCGCCCCCTCGCTGAGCCTCGCCTCGAAGGCAGCCGCCTCGTCGGGGCCGCCCGGTCGCTCCGGCTGGAAGCGGTAGCCCACGCCGAAGTGAGTGTGGATGTAGCTCCAGTCGGGCGACGCCGCCTCGAGCTTCAGGCGCAGCTTGCGCACGAAGACGTCCACGGAGCGGTCGCCGTGCGCCATCGCGTAGCCCCAGACCGCCTGGTAGATCTCCTCGCGCTGGAGGACCTTGCCCTCAGCCTGGGCAAGCAGCTCGAGTAGCTCGTACTCCCGGCGCGTGAGCTCGACGCTGCGGCCGCGCACGAACGCCTGGTACTGGTCCGCCCGGATCTCGAGCTCGCCCGCGACCAGCGGACCGGTGTCCGTCCGCTCCGTGGCCCGCTTGCGGCGCCGGACCACGGCCTCCACGCGCGCGAGCACCTCCTCGGGGTGGCACGGCTTCGTGACCCAGTCGTCTGCGCCGGCGCGCAGGCCGCGCACCCGCTGCGACACGCTCGACTGGCCGGTGCAGATGATCACGCCCATGCCCGGCAGCGCGCTCGACACGCGCTCGAGGAACTCCCAGCCGCCGGGGCCGAGCAGGGCGAGGTCCACGACCAGGGCGTTGATTCGCATGGCCACGAACTCGTCGATCGGCGGCGGCGCCTCGAGGCAGCGGTACTGCCAGCCGAGGTCACCGGCCCGCTTCACCAGGACTCGCACGAACCCCGAGTCCGAGTCGAGGATCGCGATGCGCAGATCCGTCATCCACATGGAGTGTATGCGGGGCGCCAACGGCGCCGAATCCGGTTCACAGGCTTTTCACAACCCGGCAACGCCGGAATAACGGAGATTGCGGGGTTGCGCGCCAGAGTGGCGGCCATGGTCGTGGGAGAGCTCGACATCCGCCCGGCCGAGTACGTCGCAATCGTGCGCGGCACTCCCCTGCGCCTGACCGTCCGGGAGCTCGAGCTCCTCACCGCCCTCGCGGAGCGCAACGGCCGGATCGTGAGCCGCGAGGAGCTCTACGACGCCGTCTGGCGCCAGCCGTACCGGAAATCCGACCGCTCCGTGGACGTGTACGTCGCGCGCCTCCGCCAGAAGCTCGAGGAGGCTCTGCCCGGCTGCCGCTACATCCAGACGCACTTCGGCTTCGGCTACCGCCTCTCCTGCGACTGAGCGTCGCCGTTCACACGCTTTTTACAAGACGGCGACAGCTGGATAACAGACTGAGTTCCGCGCGGTGCGAGCGTGCGGACCATGAAGAAGATCATCATCTCACTCGCCGCCTGCGGCGCCCTCGTCTCGGGCGTCGCCGCATGCGGTAACGACGACGACTCCACCGGCGGCGGGGGTGGCGGCGGCGACCTGTCCGGCACGATCCGCATCGACGGGTCGAGCACGGTCGCACCGTTCGCGCAGGCGGCCCAGGAGGCCTTCCAGGGCGAAAACCCCGGAGTGCGGATCACGGTCGGCACCTCAGGCACCGGCGGCGGCTTCGAGAAGTTCTGCGCCGGCGAGACGGACATCTCGAACGCCTCGCGCCCCATCAAGGAGGACGAGGAGGTCCCCGTCTGCGAGAAGGCGGGAGTGAAGTTCTCGGAGGTCCAGGTCGCGAACGACGGGATCGCCGTGGTCAGCAACCCGGACCTGAAGGTCGATTGCCTCACCACCGACCAGCTCAAGGAGCTGTGGAACCAGGGCTCGAAGGTCAAGAGCCTCAGCGAGATCGACTCGAGCCTCCCGGACACCCAGCTCAGCCTCTTTGGGCCCGGCACGGACTCCGGCACGTTCGACTACTTCACCGACGAGATCAACGGTGAGGAGGGCGTCTCGCGCGAGGACTACCAGCCCTCCGAGGACGACAACGTGCTCGTCCAGGGCGTCGAGGGCGAGGCCGGCGGGCTCGGCTACTTCGGCTTCTCCTACTACGAGCAGAACCAGGACAGGCTGAACCTGGTCGGCGTGGACGGCGGTGACGGCTGCGTCAAGCCGAGCACCGAGTCCATCCAGGACGGTTCCTACACCCCGCTCGGACGGCCGCTGTTCATGTACCCGAGCGCCAAGGCCATCAAGAGGCCCGAGGTCAAGGCGTTCATGGACTACGTCGTCGAGAACTACCAGCCCATCGCGGAGGCATCGCAGATCGTCCCGATGAGCCAGGAGCAGGCGGACAAGGCCAAGTCCGCGCTCGGGGGATAGTGGAAGCAGCGTCGATATCGCTGACGCGTAGCCGTCGCCGGAACGGGGAGGCCCTTGTAAAGGGCCTCCTCTTCGGCGCTGCGCTGGTCTCGCTGCTCACCACCGCCGGCATCGTCATCTCGCTGGTGGAGGAGACGATCGTCTTCTTCGGCGACGTCGGGGTCGGCGAGTACCTGTTCGGGACGAAGTGGACGCCGCTGTTCGAGCCGCCGAGCTTCGGCGTGCTGCCGCTGGTGGTGGGCACGTTCGCCACCACGTTGATCGGCATGGCCGTGGCGGTCCCGCTCGGCCTGGCCGCGGCGATCTACCTGTCCGAGTACGCCCGGCCGCGCGTGCGCAAGGTGATCAAGCCGGCGCTCGAGCTGCTCGCCGGCGTGCCGACGATCGTGTTCGGCTACTTCGCTCTCACGTTCTTCACACCGGAGATCCTGCGTGGGCTCTTCGGCCTCGACGTCGGGGTCTTCAACGCCCTGGCCGCCGGGATCATCATCGGCTTCCTGATCATCCCGATCGTCGCCTCGATCTCCGAGGACTCGATGAGCGCGGTGCCGCAGTCGCTCCGTGAGGGCGCCTTCGGGCTGGGCGCCTCGAAGCTGCAGGTGACGGTACGGGTGGTCTTCCCCGCCGCGCTCTCGGGCATCGTCGCCTCGATCGTGCTCGCGATGTCGCGAGCCATCGGCGAGACGATGGTCGTGCTGGTCGCGGGCGGCCTCCAGCCGCAGTGGGGTGCCGACGTCACGAAGGCGATGGCCACGATGACCGCGTTCATCGCCGGCACCGCCCAGGGCGACGCGGCCACGGGCTCCATCGCCTACAAGACCATCTTCGCGGTCGGCACGACCCTCTTCGTCATCACGTTCGTGATGAACCTGATCTCGATCCGCTTCGTGCGGAGGTACCGGCAGGTGTACGAATGAGAGCCTCACGCGCCACGCTCGCGAAGGACCTGCTGTTCCGGCTGGCGATGTTGGCCTGCCTGACGCTTGCGCTCGGGCTCCTCGTGGTGCTGCTGATCGACGTCGCCATCGACGGCGCCGGCACGGTCAGCTTCGACTTCATCAACAACTTCACCTCGATCGACGCCGATCAGGCCGGCATTCAGGCGGCACTCTGGGGCACGATCTGGCTGATGGGCGTCGCGGCGCTGTTCATCATCCCCATCGGCGTCGCGACCGCCATCTACCTCGAGGAGTACGCGGACGGAACGCGCTGGTGGAACCGCCTCATCGAGGTGAACATCCAGAACCTCGCCGCGGTGCCCTCGATCGTCTACGGGATCCTGGGGCTCGCCTTCCTGGTGCGCGGCCCACTCAGCCTCGGCAACGTTGTGCTCGCCGGCGGCCTGACGCTCGGGCTACTGGTGCTGCCGATGGTCATCATCGCCGCGCGCGAGGCGCTCCGCGCGGTGCCCCCGTCCATCCGCGAGGGCTCGATGGCGCTCGGCGCCACCCAGTGGCAGACGATCTGGCGGCAGGTGCTCCCGGCCGCTGTCCCCGGCATCGCCACCGGCGTGATCCTCGCGCTCTCGCGGGCGATCGGCGAGACCGCCCCGCTGATCGTGGTCGGCGCCGCGACGGTGATCGCGTTCAACCCCGACGGCCTGGACTCGCAGTTCACCGCGATGCCCATTCAGATCTTCAACTGGATCTCACGGGCGTCCAACGACATCAACGACTATCGACCGCTTGCAGCGGCGGGCATCCTCGTGCTCATGGTGCTGCTGCTGGCCATGAACGGAGTGGCGATTTGGCTACGCAATCGCTTCGAACAGAAGTGGTAACCAAGAAGGCAGCCGAGAAGGAAGCCTCCGGTGCTCCCGCCACCGCGAAGCAGAGGGAGCCGACCTTCCACCTCGGAGACGTGACGGTCTCGTACGGCGGCAAGCCCGCGGTCAAGGACGTGACGTTCGACATCGCGCGGAACGAGATCACCGCCCTGATCGGCCCGTCCGGCTGCGGCAAGTCAACGCTGATCCGCTGCCTCAACCGGATGAACGACCTGATTCCGAGCGCCCGTGTGCAGGGCGACGTGATCTACCACGGCGAGGACCTCTACGCACCGGACGTGGACGCCGTCGAGGTCCGCAAGCGAATCGGGATGGTCTTCCAGAAGCCGAACCCCTTCCCGAAGTCGATCTACGACAACATCGCCTTTGGCCCGCGCGTCCTCGGCATGAAGGGCGACATGGACGCGACCGTGGAGCGCGCGCTGCGCCACGCGGCGGTCTGGGACGAGGTGAAGGACCGCCTCAAGGAGAACGCCTTCGGGATGTCGGGCGGGCAGCAACAGCGCCTCTGCATCGCGCGCTGCCTGGCGGTTGAGCCCGACGTGATCCTGATGGACGAGCCCTGCTCAGCGCTCGACCCGATCTCGACCGGGAAGATCGAGGACCTCATGATGGACCTCAAGCGCGAGTACTCGATCGTGATAGTGACCCACAACATGCAGCAGGCGGCGCGCGTGTCGGACCGGACCGCGTTCTTCACAGTGGACCCGGAGGACCGGGTGGGCCGGCTGGTGGAGTTCGACGAGACCGAGACGGTCTTCACGAACCCGTCCGACGAGCGCACCGAGGCCTACGTGACCGGAAAGGTCGGATGACCACCACGCGGACCCACTTCCAGGAGGAGCTCGAGGGGCTCGAGCGCGCGGCGCTCGGCGGCCTCGACCTCGTTGCGCAGGCGCTCGACCGCTCGCTCGAGACGATCGCCAACCAGGACATCGAGCTCGCGGGGCTCGTGATCGCGGACGACGACCGGATCGACGGGCGCTACCTCGAGGTCCATCAGGGAATCCTGTCGCTCATGGCGCTCCAGGCGCCGGTGGCCGGCGACCTGCGGCTGGTCGCCGCGCTGCTGCACGTGATCAAGCACGTCGAGCGGATGGGGGACCAATGCGTGAACATGGCCAAGCTCGTCCCGCTCGACGGCCGCGAGCCGCCCGCGGACGCGCGGATGCTCGACTACATCCGCCGGATGGGCGAGCAGGCGCGCCAGCAGGTCGTGCTGTGCGGCCAGGCGTTCGCCCGTCGCGACGTGGACATGGCGCAGGATCTCGTGCGCCAGGACGACGAGATCGACAACCTGAACCGGGCGGTGTTCGGGCTCGCGCTCGAGCTGGGCGACGACCCCGACCGGCGCGAGTGGGCGATGCACATGATGCTCGTCGCACGCTGTATCGAGCGAATAGGGGACAATGCGGTGGATATCGGCGAACAGACCGCGTTCGTCGTCACCGGCCTCTTCCGGGAGTTCGAGGATGCCTCGCACCCGGTCGCGGCGCCCCCAACTGCTTGATCTGCGCCTGCATCGACATCGGCAGCAACACGACCCGGCTGCTGGTGGCCGACGCGGGGGACGGAAGGCTGCGTGAGCTGGTCACGCAGCGAGCGTTCACGCGGATCGGGAAGAGCCTCGGGAACGGGACGGTGATCCCGGCCGGCAAGATCGCCGAAACCGCGGAGGTCGTGCGCACGCAGGCGGCGGTCGCGAGCGAGGTGGGCGCGCAGCACGTCGTGGCGGTGGCCACGGCAGCGATCCGCAACGCGAGGAACCGCAACGAGCTGGTGAGCGCGGTGCAGGAGGCCGGCGGGATGGAGCTGAGCGTCCTGTCCGGCGAGGAGGAGGCGCGGCTGTCCTTCGTTGGCGCCACGCGGACGCTGCTCGAGCCGCCGGAGGGGACGGTCGCCGTGATTGACGTGGGCGGCGGCTCGAGCGAGATCGCCATCGGCGAGCCGGACGGCGAGATGACGTGGTCGGAGTCGTTCCGGATCGGCTCGGGCTTCCTCGCCGACTCCTACCTGCGCTCCGACCCTCCCTCGATCGACGAGCTCGCGAAGGTGCGCGCGCACGTGTCCGGGACGTTCGAGGGCCTCGAGCCGCCCCCGGCCGCGAGCGCCGTGGCGGTGGGCGGCACGGCCACCTCGCTGCGACGGCTGGTGGGCGCCGAGCTCGAGCACGAGACGCTCGAGCGGGGCATCCGCGTGCTGTCGAGCACGCCGATCGCGGAGGTGGCCGAGCGCTTCGAGCTGGACGCCGAGCGGGTGCGGCTGCTGCCGGCGGGCATCCTCGTGCTCGAGGCGATCTCGGACCTGCTCGAGCTGCCGCTCAGGATCGCCCGCGGCGGCCTGCGCGAGGGCATCCTGCTCGAGCTGGTGGAGGGACGGCGGCTTGCCTAGCGGGCCAACATGCTCAGGTCGTCGGGGCGGAGAAGCACCTTGATCTCACCCTTCTCCACCCCCGCGAGGCCGCCCTTCTTCATCCTGACCTGTGCACCCGTGAGTGCGTGGACGGCCATGGAGAAGTCCGGGTCATGGCCTACCAGCAGGACGTCGTCACCCAACCCGGCGGCGAGCGCTTCAGCGTCGAAGGGGCCACCTGCCAGTTTCGGCTCCATCCGCGGATCGATCCCGAGCGGCTCACAGGTCAGCCGGGCGGTATCGGCCGCGCGGACCTTTGGACTGGTGAGGCACGCGTCCAGCTCCACTCCCAGTGCAGCGAGGGCGCGTCCGGCGGCGCGCGCCTGCTCCTCCCCCTTCGAGGTGAGCGGCCGCTCCGCGTCCGGCGATCCGTCGGCGGCGTCCCCATGGCGCAACAGCCACAGCACGAGGCGTCACGATATAGGGACGGCATGGAAGCGGTAACGGCAGCCCGCGAAGCTCCGGCGCTCGACGCGCCCGAGCTGTTCGTGAACCGCGAGGTCTCCTGGCTCCAGTTCAACGAGCGCGTTCTGGAGCTGGCTGAGGACGAAGGGACGCCGTTGCTCGAGCGGGTCAAGTTCCTGGCGATCTACAGCGCCAACCTGGACGAGTTCTTCATGGTTCGGGTGGCGGGCCTGCACGACCAGGTCGACGCCGGCATCGACGCGCGCGGTCCCGACGGGCTCTCCGCGCGCGAGGCGCTCGATCGGGTCACCGAGCAGAGCGCGGAGCTCGGCCGGCGCCAGACCCGGGCGTGGGAGGAGGAGGTGCGCCCGC
>DASSVP010000138.1:0-36423 GCA_035705985.1 Thermoleophilaceae bacterium | reverse complement strand
AGGATGCGCGCGGCGACGCCCTCGTTCTCGCGCACGAGGCCGAGCAGGATGTGCTCGGTGCCGATGTAGTTGTGGCCAAGGCTCAGCGCCTCGCGGAGGGCGAGCTCGAGCACCTTCTTGGCGCGGGGGGTGAAGGGGATCTGGCCGGAGGTGACCTCCTCGCCGGACCCGACGATGCGGACCACCTGGGCGCGGACGCGCTCCACGGTGATGTCGAGGGACTCGAGGACGCGGGCGGCGAGGCCCTCCTCCTCGCGCAGGAGCCCGAGGAGGATGTGCTCCGTGCCGATGTAGTTGTGCTTGAGAATCCGGGCCTCCTCTTGGGCGAGGACGACCACCTGCCGGGCCCGTTCCGTGAAGCGCTCAAACACGCTGTGCTCTCTTATCTGTCGGGGAACTACAAGGGGCGGTTTTTCTCATTTCTTTCCCATGAGATCGGCATATACGCCGACCTGGATGAGAGGGAATGGGCTACACCGACCCGCTTCGACAACTCTACCAACGCCCCTGGCGGGGGATTTGCCCTTCACGAAGCCCTAAAACCCGCATCGTGGGTACGTTGCGCGCATGAGGCTGAGTTCGTCGGCGGGGCTGCTCGTCCTGCTGCTCGCGGTGGGCTGCGGCGGCGCCGACGCCTCTTTCACCGAGGACTACAACGACGCGGTGACACCGCTCGCGGAGCTCCGGGGCAACGTCGGGACGCGCCTCGAGGACTACGACCGCCTGGCGCACCGCACGCGGCAGACGCGCCGCAACCTGGCGCGCCTGGAGGCGCCGGAGGGAGCCGGGGACGAGCTCGACGCGCTCGTGGCGGGCCTCGACGACGTCACGAGCAGCCTGCTGGGCGTGGCGCAGGCGGCGCGGAGCGAGGACCCGGTGCGCGAGCGGCGGGCGGCGCGGCGGCTCGAGCGGTCGAACGACGAGTTCCGCCGGGCCGAGAACGCGCTGCGCCGGGCGGTGGAGGGCTAGCCCTCGGGGCTGATCTCGGGCCACCACCTCTGAGCGGCGCCGAGGTGTGCCAGGACCGCCGCCAGGTGGACTGGCCGCGCGCGCCGCGGTCGCGGAGACTCTCCGCACGGCGCCTCGCGGCCTCGCACTCGCCGCGGGGCGCCCGTCCGCCCGCCTAGTTCCGCATCGCCGGGAACAGGACGACCTCCCGGATCGAGTGGCGGCCGCTCAGGATCATCGTCAGCCGGTCGATCCCGATGCCGATCCCGCCGGTCGGCGGCATCCCGTGCTCGAGCGCGTGCACGTAGTCCTCGTCGTAGGGCTGCGTCTCGTCGTCCCCCGCCGCCTGGTCGGCGCGCTGCTGCTCGAAGCGGGCGCGCTGCTCGTCGGGATCGTTCAGCTCGGTGAACGCGTTCGCGAACTCCATCCCGGCCGCGAACGCCTCGAAGCGCTCCACGAGCCCCGGCTCGGAGCGATGGTCCTTCGCAAAGGGGCTGAGCTCCTTCGGGTAGTCGAGGACGAAGGTCGGGTTCTGGAGCTCCGGCTCGACGTGCTTCGAGAGCAGGTCGTCCACGCGCTTCGCCCAGGTGCCCTCCCCGGGGAGCTCGTCGTCGCCCTGGATGTCGACCCCCGTCTTCTCCCTGATCGCCTCGCGCAGGGTCATCCGCCTCCAGGGCCGCGTGAAGTCGACCGGGCCCTCGTAGCCCACCTCGTTCGCCACGTACTCGACCAGCTCCTCGAGCCGTCCGGCGATGTCGTGGTAGTCCGCGTATGCCTCGTACCACTCGAGCATCGTGAACTCGGGGTTGTGCTTGTGCGAGACGCCCTCGTTGCGGAAGTCCTTGCCGATCTCGTAGACGCGCTCGAGGCCGCCCACGATCAGGCGCTTGAGGTAGAGCTCGTCGGCGATCCGGAGAAACAGGTCGCGGTCGAGCTCGTTGTGGTGCGTGACGAATGGCCTGGCGAGCGCGCCGCCGTAGAGCGGCTGGAGGATCGGCGTCTCGACCTCGAGAAAGCCGCGCTCGTCGAGACGGCGCCGAAGAGCGCGGACGATCCTGGTGCGGAGGATGAACAGCTCGCGCGTTTCCTCGTTCGCGATCAGGTCGAGCTCCCGGTGCCGGTAGCGCGTCTCGACGTCCTCGACTCCGTAGTACTCCTTGGGCGCCGCACGCAGCGACTTCGCGAGCAGCGTCCAGTCCGTCACGAGCAGGCTCAGCTGCCCCCGGCGCGTCTTGAACGCGGTGCCGTCGACACCGATCAGGTCGCCGAGGTCCAGCGAGACGAGCCCGTCGAAGGACTCGTCGCCCAGCACGTCGCGCTTCGCGTGCAGCTGGATCTTCCCCGCGCGGTCCAGGAGGTCGACGAACGCCGCCCCTCCCTGGTCGCGCCGCGCGGCCATCCGGCCCGCGACCCGGTAGGCGCGATCGGTCTCGTCACCGGGCTCGAGATCGTCGACGATCTCGGAGGTCGGGACCACGCCGTCGAACTCGTGCGGAAACGGGTCGATCCCCTGCTGTCGCAGGCGTTTCAGCTTCGCGCGGCGGTCATCCACCGCGCGGACCCTACCTCGGCCGGCCAGGTCCCGCGGGGGACCGGGGGCGCCAGCCCCCTGCCGTCATCGCTCGATCTTGGTGATCTTCAGCTTGCGCGCGGGGCCGCGCGGCACCTGCACGCTGACCGTCTCGCCCCGCTTGTGGCCGATCAGCGCGCGGCCGACCGGGGACTCGTTCGAGAGCTTGTTCTCGGAAGGGTCCGCCTCGGCCGAGCCGACGATCTTGAACTTCGTCGACTTGTCCGTCTTCTGGTCCTTCACGTGCACGGTCACGCCGACGCTCACCACGTCCGTGTCCACGGACTTCGCGTCGATCACGCGGGCGTTCCGGAGCTTCTCCTCGAGATCCGAGATCTGCTTCTCGAGCATCGCCTGCTCGTTCTTGGCGTCGTCGTACTCGGCGTTCTCGGAGATGTCGCCGAACTCGCGCGCTTCCTTGATGCGCTCGGCCACCTCGCGGCGACGATCGCCGCTCAGGTACTCGATCTTGGCCTTGAGGTCCTCGAGGCCTTCAGGTGTTAGGACGGTCTCTCGTGCCATAAGAAAACCTCCGTCTTCCTTCCGGAGGGAGCCGAGCAGTGTAGCAATCGTCCCTACGCCCCAGAGGGCGTTTTGGTCACGCCGCGAGCGGTTCGGCGGGCGCAACGAACGCGCGCCAGAGCTCGCGGGCGTGCGCCGTCGTGGGCGCGGTCACGAGCGGCTCGCGCTCGCGCCTCGTCAGGTTGAGCCGCTCCGCGTACCAGGGGTAGAACTTGCGCAGGTAGCGACCCGCTCGCTCGACTCCGAGGTGGTCCTCGGCGCACGCGATCACCCACTCGAGCTCCTCCAGCACCTCATGCGGCTCGGGCTCGCCGTCGTAGGTCCCCAGCAGGCGCCCGAACAGCCACGGGTTGCCGAGCGCACCCCGGGCGAGCATCACCGCGGCCGCGCCTGCCTCGTCGAAGGCACGGAGCGCGCGCTCGTCGTCCGCGAGCCCGCCGGAGAGCATCACCGGCACGGGCAGCTCGTCCACCAGCCGGCGCGCCAGCGCGTAGTCCGGCGAGCCCGAATGCTGCTGGGAGGCGTGGCGCGGGTGGAACGCGATGCCGGCCACGCCGGCCTCGTCCACGAGCCGCCGCGCCAGCTTCACTCCGGCGAGGTCGCCAGGCTCGCGCCCCGGCCGCAGCTTCACGGTCACCGGGCGGCCGCTGCCCTCGGCGGCGGCGCGCGCGATCGCGACGGCGCGCTCGGGGTCGTCCAGGAGCGCGACTCCGGCACCGGTCCTGCAGACCTTCCGCACGGGACAGCCCATGTTGAGGTCGATCAGGTCGGCGCCGGCGCCGGCCGCGATCGCGGCCGCCTCGCGCATCACCGCGGCGTCGTGGCCGAAGAGCTGCATGGACACCGGGTGCTCGTCAGGGTGGATCCGCAGGAACTCACGGAGCGTGCGCCTGTCGCCGTGCACGAGGCCGAAGCTCGACACCATCTCGGACACGGCCAGCCCGGCGCCGAAGCGCTTCGCCTGGAGCCGCACGAACCAGTTGCCGATGCCGGCGAGCGGCGCGAGCACCACGCGGTTCGGCAGCTCGATGCCGCCGAGCGTCCAGCTGTCCCTCAGGGAGCGCACACCCAGAAGGTAGCTCGCCTCAGGCCACGGCCGGCGGCTCGTCACCGCTCGGGAGCACGGGGATCTCCTTCTCGGCGTGCACGAGCTCGACGAGGCGGCGCACGCACCGCGCCGGCCGCGCGAGCGCGAAGCTGCCGCCGTCGGTGCGCGCCTGTCGCGTGGCGCGGATGATCACCCCGAGCCCGTGCAGGTCCATGAAGTCCACGTCGTGGAGGTCGAGGATGACCTTGCGGCCGCGCGCCAGCTGGCGCATGACGGCCTCGCCAACCCGCGGCGCGGTGGCCGCGTCGACCTCGCCCTGAACCCGGATCACGACGGCATTCCCGACATCGTCGAGCGTGACCTCGAATGGATGTGGGCGGGCGCGCTCGACATGCTCAAACTACACCGGGGCCGTTGGGTTTGGAACTACCTGTTGCGCTCCCAGATCAGCTTCAGTCCCTGGAGCGTGAGCCTGTCGTCCACCTCGTCCACCTGCTCGCAGAAGGGGACGATCGCCGCCGCGAAGCCGCCCGTTGCGATCGCGGTGGCCTCCTCGCCCAGCTCCTCGCGCAGCCGGCCGACGATCGCGTCGACCTGGCCGGCGAACCCGTACACGACGCCCGCCTGGATGGCCTCCTGGGTGCCCTTCCCAATCGCGTGGCGCGGCTTCTCGATGTCCACGCGCGGCAGCCGCGCCGCGCGCGCCGACAGCGCCTCCAGCGAGATCTCGATGCCGGGCGAGATCACGCCGCCAAGGTATTCGCCGTCGGACGAGACCACGTCGTAGTTGATCGCGGTGCCGAAGTCGACAGCGATGCAGGCGCCCCCCACGTGCTCGTACGCCGCGATCGCGTTCACGAGGCGGTCGGCGCCGAGCTCCTGGGGTCGGTCGATGCGGATCGGCATCCCGGTCTTGAGCTCCGGCCCGACGAGGGCGCCGCGACCGCCGAGGTAGCGCTCGATCACCTGCTCGTACTCGCGCGCGAGCGTGGGCACGACCGCGGAGACCATCGCGGAGTGAACGTCACCGAGGCGCAGGTCGCGAAGGTCCAGCAGCCCGGCGAGCACGGTGGCGAGCTCGTCCGCGGTGGCGAAGCGGACGGTGGCGAAGCGCCAGTGCTGGACCAGCTCGTCACCCTCGAACATGCCCACGTGGGTCTGGGTGTTGCCTACGTCGATCGCGAGCAGCACGGGCGCGAGTCTACGGGCGGAGCGGCGCGCCCATGGCGTGGAAGCCGCCGTCCACGTGCAGGATCTCGCCGGTGATGCGGCGTGACGCGTCGGAGAGGAGGAACAGCACCGCGTCGGCCACGGCGGCCGCGTCGGCGGGGTCCCAGCCGAGCGGCGCCTGCTTCTCCCAGAGCCCGGCGAGCTGCTCGAAGCCGGGGATTCCCTGCGCCGCGGGCGTCTCGACCGGGCCGGCCGAGACCAGGTTCACTCGCACGCCGCTCTCGCCCAGGTCGCGCGCGAGGTAGCGGTTCACCGACTCGAGCGCCGCCTTCGCCACCCCCATCCAGTCGTAGACCGGCCACGCGACCGAGGCGTCGAAGTCCATGCCCACCACGCTGCCGCCCTCGCTCATCAGCGGCAGGAGCGCCTCGGCGAGCGCCTTGAACGAATACGCGCTCGTGCGGAAGGCCACCTCCGCCGACTCCGGCGGGGCCGACATGAAGTTGCCGCCGAGCGCGTCGCCCGGCGCGAACGCGATCGCGTGCAGAGCGCCGTCGACGCCGCCCCAGCGCTCGCGCAGGTCGGCCACGAGTGCGTCGAAGTCGGCGGGGTTGTTCACGTCCAGCTCGAGCACGTCGGGCGGGTCGGGGAGCCGCGCCGCCGCCCTCTCGGTCATGCGGCGCGTGCGGCCGAATCCCGTGAGCACGACCCGCGCGCCCTCCTGCTGGGCGCGCTCGGCCACGGAGTAGGCGATGCTGCCCTTCGTCAGCACACCGGTGATGAGGAGCCGCTTGCCGGCGACCATCAGGCGCCCTCGCGGCGCCACACCAGCTCCACGCTCCCGCGCACCGCGAGGCGGCCGTCGCCCAGGACGCGCAGGCGCAGCTCCAGCAACTCGGTGTGCACGTCCAGCTCCCTTGCGCGCACGATCTCGCCTTCGACGGTCACCGTGTCGCCGATCTTCACAGGTCGCTTGAACACGGCGTCGCACACGCGCCGCAGCGCGACGATCCGCTCACGCTCGAACGGAAGCAGGCCGATCGCGAACGACAGCACGAGCAGGCCGTGTGCGATCTGCTCGCCGAAGCGGCTCTCCGCCGCCCACTCCGGGTCGACGTGGAGCGGATTCGTGTCACCGGTCAGGTGCGCGAACCGGAGGACATCCTCCTCGGTGACGGTGTGCCCGCTCGTGGTGAAGCGCTCGGTTCCCGCCGGCGCGGCGGCGGTCACGCCGCCAGCCGCAGGCGCTTCCGGAGTGCGCGCAGGAACTCGGCGGCAGCGCGCTTGTGCCCCTCGGGCGAGGGGTGGAAGCCGTCGGCGGCGAAGGTGGCGCGCTCGCTGGCGGCCGGGTGCTCCGTGCTGTCCATCAGCAGCACGTCGTGGCGGCGGGCCACCCGCCGCAGCGCGGCGTTGAAGCGGCGCATACCGTCCTCCACACGTGCGCGTGTGCGCGGGCGCAGGTTCGCGAAGCGGGAGATGTCCGGGTAGGTCGCCGTGATCACCTCGACGTCCGGCAGCTCGCGCTTCAGCCGGACGAACATCCGCGTCAGACGCTCCGCGTACTCGTCCGCATCCGGCCGCGTGGAGAACAGCACGTCGTTGGCGCCGCAGACGATCGTCACGACGTCCGGCGCCAGCTCGAGCGCGCGCTCGAGCTGCTCGAGCTCCACCTGCTCGCTGGTCGCGCCCACCTCGGCGAGGTTCACGTAGCCGCCGCCGAGCCGTCGCGCCAGCTCGTCCGGCCAACGGGGCTGGCCGGGCTCGAGGCCTGCGGTGAAGCTGTCGCCGAGAGCGACGTACATCACAGCGGGATGTTCCCTCCGCCGTTGCCGTGCGCGCCCGCGCCGGAGAGCGCCGTGAGCGCACCGGAGAGCCGGCGGCGCGTGTCCGCCGGTGTGACCAGCTCGTCGACGAAGCCCTCGCGCGCGGCGACCGCCGCGGAGACGTGCTCGTCCGCGTACTCGGCGGCAAGCCGGTCCTGCTCGAGCTCGGGGTCCGCGGCGGCCGCGATCGCGCGCCTGTGGACGATCCCCACCGCCTGGCGCGCGCCCATGATCCCGATCTGCGCGTCGGGCCAGGCGAGCGCCAGGTCCGCGCCGAGGTCCTTCGAGTTCATCGTGATGAAGCCGCCGCCGTAGGCCTTGCGCAGCACGACGGTCACCTTCGGCACCACCGCCTCGGCGAACGCGTGC
The DNA here is from genome assembly GCA_035705985.1 of Thermoleophilaceae bacterium. Lineage (GTDB taxonomy): Bacteria > Actinomycetota > Thermoleophilia > Solirubrobacterales > Thermoleophilaceae > JACVRW01. Next base: position 28,973 of record DASSVP010000138.1, on the reverse strand, counting down.
AGCAGCTTCGCGCCGTGGCGGATCACGCCGAGGCCCTCCTGCTTCGTGCCGGGCAGGAAGCCGGGCGTGTCGACGAGCACGACGAGCGGCAGGCCGAAGGCGTTGCAGGAGCGCACGAACTTGGCCGCCTTCTGCGCTGCGTCGGCGTCGATCACACCACCCAGGTACCAGGGCTGATTCGCGATGACCCCGACCGGCCGGCCGTCGATCCGGCAGAACGCCGTGACCATGTTGCGCGCCCAGCGCGGCGAGACCTCGAGCAGCTCCTCGTTGTCCACGAGCGCCTGGATCACGCCGCGCACGTCGTAGACCGAGCGCGGCGAGCTCGGCACGGAGGCCTCCGGGTCGAGCGCGGGCACCGGAGCGGGTAGCCCGAGCGGCGGGGTGTCACCGGCGCGCTGCGGCAGGTGCGCGAGCAGCTCGCGCACGATCCCCACGGCCTCGTGGTCGTTGCCGGCCACGAACTGGCAGACGCCGTTCTTCGAGTGCACGCGGGGCCCGCCGAGCTCGTCGATCGAGACGTCCTCGGCCGTCACCTCGCGCACGACGCCCGGGCCGGTGAGGAACATCGCCGAGCCCTCGGTCATCACGACGAAGTCGGTGAGCGCCGGCGAGTACGCGCCGCCACCCGCGGACACGCCGGTGATCACGGAGATCTGCGGGACCTTGCCGGACAGCCGCACGCTCTCGCGGAAGATGCGCCCGTACCCCGCGAGCGCCGCGATGCCGTCGTCCATGCGCGCGCCGCCCGACGCGACGAAGCCGATGACCGGCGCGCCGGCTCGGCCGGCGAGCTGCATGACTCGGACGATCGTCTCGGCGTGGGCCTCGCCGAGCGAGCCGCCCGCGAACGAGGCGTCCTGCGCGTAGCAGTACACGGGCCGCCCGGCGATCGTGCCGGCGGCGCCCACCACGCCGTCGCCCTCCTGCATCCGCTTCGACTCGCGGCGCGGCAGCACGGTCGAGCGGATCACGTGCAGCGAACCCGGGTCGCAGAGCAGCTCGAGCCGGTCGCGCGCGGTGACCTCGCGCGGCTCCTTCAGCAGCGGCGAGATCCGCTCGGCGGGCATCCGGTCCGCGAGTGCGCTCATGAGGCCTCCAGGCAGAGGACGGCGTTGTGCCCGCCGAAGCCGAAGGCGTTCGACAGGCCGATCGCGCGGGCGTCGCCGTTCTGCAGCGGCCGCGCCTCGTTGGGGACGTAGTCGAGGTCGAGCCCCTCGTCGGGCTCGGCGTAGTTGAGGGTCGGCGGCGCGATCCGGTCGCGGAGCGCGAGCAGCGTGGCGATCGCCTCGACGGCGCCGGCCGCGCCGAGCAGGTGCCCGATCGCCGACTTCGTCGAGCTCACCGGGATGGCTGCGGCGCGCCCCTCACCGAGCGCCGTCTTGATCGCGTTCGTCTCGGAGCGGTCGTTGAGCGGCGTGGAGGTGCCGTGCGCGTTCACGTACAGGACGTCGTCCGCGGAGATCCCGGCGTCCTTCATCGCCAGCTCCATCGCCTTCGCCGCGCCGCGGCCGTTCGGTTCCGGCGCGGTCAGGTGGTGGGCGTCCGATGTGGACGCGTAGCCGCGGAGGTAGCCGAGGATGCGGGCCCCGCGCTCGCGCGCGGCCTCTTCCTCCTCGAGCACCAGGATCCCGGCTCCCTCGCCCATGACGAAGCCGTCGCGGCGGCGGTCGAAGGGACGCGAGACGCCGCTCGGCGACAGCGCCTCCATTCGCCCGAAGGCGGCGGTGGCGAGCGGCGTTATCACTGCCTCGCTGCCGCCGGTCACGACCGCATCGGCGTCGCCGCAGCGGATCAGCCGCTCCGCCATGCCGATCGCATGCGCGCCCGCCGCGCAGGCCGACACCGTTCCGAACGACTGCCCACGCAGGTCGTGCTTCATCGCGACGACGCCCGACGCGGCGTTCGCCATCAGCAGCGGGATCGACAGTGGTGAGATGCGGTCCGCGCCCTCGTCGCGCAGGATGATGTGCTGCTGCTCGAGCGTGCCGAGGCCGCCGATTCCCGTCCCGATCACACAGGCCGCGCGATCGGGGTCGTACGGCGGGTCGCCGTCCCAGCCGGCGTCCTCGATCGCCTCGGCTGCGGCGGCCAACGCCAGCTGCGTGTAGCGGTCCGAGCGGCGCACCTCCTTGACCGACAGGTGCTCCTTCGGCTCGAACTCGCTCGCGCGGCCGAAGCCGTCCTCGATGCCGGACACGCCGGCGCTCCAGCGCTCGTGCAGGGTGCGGGCGCCCACGCCGAGCGGCGTGACGGCGCCCACGCCGGTGATGACGACCGAACGGGTCATCCGAGCTTCGACATCACCAGGTCGACGGCCTTGCGGACGGTGTCCACGCCCTCCATGTCCTCGCCCTTGAGCTGCACGCCGTACTCGTCCTCGACGATCTGCGCGAGCTCCACGAGGTCAAGGGAGTCGATGTCGAGCGACTCGAAGGTGGCGTCGGGCTCGATCGCACCCGGCTCGGCGCCGAACTCCTCGAGCGCGGTGAACACCCGGCTCTCGATCTCCTCGCGTGTTGCAGTGGCTGCCATGTGGTCCTTTCTCCTCTTCGTTTCCGTTACGCGGTAAGTCCGCCGTCGACGGTAAGGCACACGCCCGTTACGTACGCGGCCCCGTCCGATGCCAGGAAGCGCACGCACTCCGCCACGTCCTCCGGCGTGCCCGCACGGCGGGCGGGCACCAGCTCGAGCAGGTTGTCCCCTACGCCCTCGCTCATGTCGGTCTCGATGAGCCCGGGGGCGACGGCGTTCACCGTGACCCCCCGGCGCGCGACCTCGGCCGCCACGGTCTTCGTCATCGCGACGAGACCGGCCTTCGACGCGGCGTAGTTCGCCTGGCCCGCGTTGCCCTTCACGGCTCCGACGATCGACGCGATGTTCACCACGCGCCCGTAGCGGCTGCGGATCATCGGCCTGAGCGCGCGGCGCGTGAGGCGGAACGCGGCCGACAGGTTCGTGTCGATGACGCTGTTCCAGTCCTCGTCGTCGATCATCGGCGCGAGGCCGTCGGCGCGCACGCCCGCGTTGTTGACGAGCACGAGCACGGGGCCGAACTCCTCCTCGAGCGCCTCGAAGAGCGCGTCGGCGGCCCCGGGGTCGGACACGTCGCCCTTCAGCGCCTTCGCGCGGCCGCCCGCCTGGGTGATCTCCTCGACCACGGCGTTCGCGGCGTCCTCGTCGCTGCGGAAGTTCACACCCACGGGCCAGCCCTCCCGGGCGAGCGCCTTGGCGATCGCAGCGCCGATCCCGCGCGATGCTCCTGTGACGAGTGCGCTGCCGTCCGGTCGTCCATTCATGCCGCCCATTCGATCACGCCTGCGCCCCAGGTGAAGCCGGCGCCGAAGGCCGAGAGCAAAACCGTCATGCCGGGCTGAAGCAGCCCGCGCTCGCGCGCGTCGGCCAGAGCGATCGGCAACGTGGCCGAGCTGGTGTTCCCGAAGCGGTCGATCGAGTTGACCACCTTGGCGTCGTCGAGGCCCAGGCGCTCGCCCACGGCAGCCAGGATGCGCGCGTTCGCCTGGTGGTAGACGAACAGGTCCACGTCGTCGAGCTCGACTCCCGCGTGGCGCGTGGCCTCGAGCGTCGCCTCGGACATCCGCAGCACCGCCGCCTTGAAGGTGTCGTGGCCCTGCATGTGGATGATCTGCTCCTCGCGGCTCGCGCGAATCGAGTCTGCGCCCCGGCCGTCCGCCCGCAGCACGATGCGGCCGATCGAGCCCTGGCCCTCCGCGGCGGCGGTCACGAGGGCCGCGCCGGCGCCGTCGGCGAACAGCGCCGACGTCCCGCGGTCGGCGGGGTCGGTGAAGCGGCTCAGCACCTCGGCGCCGATCACGAGCACGTTGTCGCGGCGCCCGGACTCGATCTGGGCCGAGGCGAGGTCGAGCGCCGACAGGAAGCCCGTGCAGGCAGCGCCCACGTCCATCGCGCCCGCGCGCGTGGCCCCGAGCTCGGTCGCCACGAGCGGGGCCGCGTTCGGAAGGAGCTCGTCGGCCGCGACCGTGGCCACGAGCACGAGATCCACGTCCTCCGGCGCGACGTGAGCCTCCTCGAGCGCACGGCGGCCGGCGGTCACGGCGAGCTGCTGGAGCCGCTCGCCATCGCCGGCGTGACGGCGCTCGTGCACCCCGGTGCGGTGGACGATCCAGGCCTCCGTCACGCCGGCGCCCTCGGCGACGGTCGCGTTCGTGACCACGCGCTCGGGCACGGCCATGGCGACGGACGCCAGGGCGACCGCGCGCTGGTGGCGGTCCCACGGCATGGGGGTCGCCGTCGCCGCCGCTGCGGGGTCGGAGGCGGCGGCATCGCGCACGGCCGCCCTCGCGTCCGGCCATAGGAGATCGGGGCTACGCACCGGCGGCCTCCCTCGCGAGGGACTTTTTCACGAGGTTCGTGAGGACGGTGCCCGGGCCGGTTTCGACGAACTCGGTCACACCCTTCTCCTCCAGGGCGCGGACCACATCGAGCCAGCGCACCGGCTCCGTCAAGGCGCGCACGAGGAGCCCGCGCACGTCGTCGAAGGGCTCCGCCGTGACGCACGAGAGAACGGGGACGCGCGGCTCGCCGATCTCAACCGCGTCCACCACGGCCCTGAACGGCTCGACCGCGGGCTCCATGAGCGGTGAGTGGAACGCGCCGGCCACCGGGAGCCGCTTGCCGCGAACGCCGCGCTCCTCGAGCTTCGCCTCCGCGTCGCCGAGCGCCGAGACGGCGCCCGAGAGCACGAGCTGGTCCGGCGCGTTGTCGTTCGCGATCGCCACGCCCGTCTCGGCGGCCACCTCGGCGATCGCGTCACGCGCGTCCTCACCGCGGGCGCGGACGGCGGTCATCCCGCCGTCGCCGGTCTCCTCGGCGGCGTCCTGCATGAAGCGACCACGGGCGGCGACGAGCCGTAGGCCGTCCTCGTCCTTGATCGCGCCGGCCGCGACGAGGGCGGTGATCTCGCCCAGGGAGTGGCCCGTCATCACATCCCCGTCGATGGCGAGGTCCTTGTATCCCGCAAGCGCCGCGCAGAAGATCGCGGGCTGAGCCCAGCGGGTGCCGTCGGCGGCGCGCTCGAAGAGGTCGTCGCCCACCTCCGCGAGCGCGAGCTCGAGAAGATCCGGGCGCGCGCGCTCGACGGTTTCCCGCATGTCGGCGGTCTGGCTGCCCTGCCCAGGAAAGAGCAGCGCAGTCTGTCGGTCGCGAGCCATTACATGAACCCTTCTCTCCGGAGGCCGGTCCGTTAGCCGGGCGGGACACAGTACCCCCCGGTCGGGGGGGTACCTTCCCCCGATGCTCCGGCTCTACAGAGCCCCGTTTTCGACCAATGTCGAGCGCGTGGCGCTGGCCCTCGCCCACAAGGGCCTCGAGGTGGAATCAGTGGTGATCTCGTACGAGGACCGCTCGCCCGTCGTCGAGGTGAGCGGCCAGGGGCTGGTGCCCGTCTTGGTGGACGGCCACGCGGTGATCCCGGACTCCACGCGGATCCTTCGCCACCTCGACGAGAAGTGGCCCGACCCGCCGCTGTTCCCGCGCGACACGGCCCGGCGCGCAGAGCTGGACGTGTTCCTCGACTGGTTCAACGAGGTCTGGAAGGTCGCGCCGAACGCGATGGAGGACGAGCTCGAGCTGGCGAACCCGGACGACGACGTGATCGGCGCCCATCGCGCCTCCATGCGAGCGTCGCTGGAACGCTTCGAGGACCTCCTCGACGGCCGCGACCACCTCTTCGGCGACGACTTCTCCGCAGCCGACTGCGCCGCCTTCCCCTTCCTGAAGTACGGCGCGGGCCTGCGCGACCCGGCGGACGACGAGCTCTTCCACCGCATCCTCGAAGAGCACCTGGCCCTGGACGGCGGCCACCCCCGCCTAGCGGCCTGGATCGCGCGCGTAAACGAGCGCCCGCGCGCCTAGCTCTCGGATGAGGCGTTGACCCAAGGGTCGGGCGTGTTCATTTCCAGTTGGCAACCGAAAGCGCCAATGCCCGCGGTGGTCAGGCCGTCAGGCCCAGGCGCTCCGCTCGCTGCACCGCCTCGGCTCTGTTCCGCACCCCCAGCTTGCGGTAGAGCGCGCTCGTGTGCTCCTTGACCGTGTGCGGCGAGAGGAACAGGCGCTCGGCGATCTCCTTGTTCGTGGCACCGCTCGCCATGTGCGTGAGCACCGCGCGCTCGCGCTCCGACAAGCGCGCCGACGGCTGCTCCGCACGCGGTGAGAACACGGTCATCCCCTTGCCGACCATTCGCACCGCCATGGCCACGTCGTGCGCCGGCCAGTCCTTCGACACGAATCCCGACGCGCCCGCGGCCTTCGCCGCCTGCGGCGAGATCCAGCCGGCGCCCGAGATCAGCAGGATCCGCGTGTTGGGCGACTCGCGCCGGATCGCCTCGCACAGCTCGGCGCCGGACTCCTCCCCGAGGAACAGGTCCACGAGCGCCACGTGCGGCTCGTAGCGGCGCGCCATCTCGAGCGCCTCTTCCACGCTCGAAGCCGTCAGGCAGCGCTCCACCCACGGCTGTTCCGTCAACAGCAGCCGGAAGCCCCAGTGCACGACGTCGTGGTCGTCCACCACGAGCACGCGGATGTTCCGGTCCGGGCTCACTCGCCCGCGTCCTCCTCGACCGGGACCACGAGCCGCACGCGCCAGTCCTGACCCTCGGGCCCGAACTCCACGAGCGCGCCGCGCTGGAGTGCCTCCACGGCAGCCAGCCGCAGCCCCATCCCGGTGCCGCGGCTCCCGGGCGTGGCGCCGTCGTTTCGCACCTCGAGGAGGAACGCGCCGTCCACCCGCCCGACGTGCACCCGCACGCCGCTCGGGCGCGCGTGCTTGTGCGCGTTCCGCAGCGCCTCGGCGAGCACCGACTGCGCAAGCGGCTCCACGTCCTCCGGCACCTCGACGCCCTCCTCCCACACCAGCTCGAGCGGCAGGTCCTTGTAGTGGCGGCCGAGCCGCGCAAGCTCGGCGCGGAGCGTCGCCCCCGTGTCGATGCTCGGCGGGGCGAGCGGTCGCGACAGCGCCTCGCGCAGGTCGGCGAGCGCCGCGTGCATCTCCTCCGCGCAGCGGCGGCGCGCCTCCTCGCTCAGCGCGTGCTCCGAGCCGAGCACGAGCGAGACGCCGAAGAGGCGCTGCACCACGCGCTCGTGCAGCTCGCGCGCCAGGTCGATGCGCGCCTGAAGCAGCCGCGCGCGGCCCTGCTGGCTCGTCGCGATCCGGACGCTCGCGGCCAGGGCGGCGGTCTTGCCGAGCGTCCACATCGCGTGGCGCTCCTCGTCGGTGAGCTCGAAGCGCGTGCCGCCGCGGTCGGCGAACACCACGCCGAGCCAGCGACCACCCGCCGATACCGGCACGCAGCAGAGCGTCTCCACGCCGCCGAGCCGCGCGTAGCGCTCCGGCACCCAGCGCTCGATGTCGCCTGTCACCTCGACCACGCGGTCCTCCGACAGCGCCACCTGCGCGATCGGCGTCTCCTCGAGCGTCCCGTAGACCTCCGACAGCAGCCCGGGCTCCACGCCGTGGCTCCCCACCACCACCACGAGCTGCCGGGCGTCGTCGTAGAGGAGCAGCCCGGCGCGCTCCATCGACCCGAGCCGGCAGCAGGCGTCACAGAGACGGTCGTAGAACTCGCGGCCCGAGGGCGGCGTCCCGCCGAGCGCGCCGAGCAGCTCGACGATCACGTCGAGCGCGTCCGTGCGCGGCGACAGGGCCTCGGCTTCGGCCATCGCCTTCTCTACCCGCCTTCTCCGTGCCGGGTTACGCGGTGAGCGACAGCCGCAGCGCCTGCTCCGAGGTCAGGGACACCTCGCGCACGTAGCCGCAGCTCTGGCAGCGGCACTCCACGGTGCCCTCGAAGTCCTCCACCCGCAGCGACCAGTCGACCGCGCCGGAGAGGCAGGCGCGGCACGCGAGCGCGGCCTCGACGAGCGCAGGCTCGTCGTTCCCGCGGAATGTTGCGATCTCCAGCGAGTCGTCCATCGCATCTACCGTCCCGCGGATGCACCTGCCGGGCCACGTCAGGAGACGGTAAACCCCCCGCCTGGGGGGTCACAAGGGACCGGCGCGGCGAACGGGCTGGTCGCGCACCGCGTCGAGCCATGGCGCAAGCGGCCGGCCGCCCGGCAGCGAGAGCTCCGGCTCGAGCTCGAGCAGCGGCTCGAGCACGAAGCGCCGGCTCCTCACCTCGCGGTGCGGCAGGCTGAGGCGCTCGGAGCTGAACTCCAGGTCGCCGAGCAGCAGTACGTCGACGTCGATCGGCCGCGGGCCGTGGCGCACGCCGCCCGGATCGCGCCCCAGGTCGCGCTCCACCGCCTTCGCCGCGTCGAGCAGCTCCTCGGGGCCGAGTGCGGTGCGGATCCGGACCACCGCGTTCAGGAAGTCCGGCTGGTGGAGCACCTCGCCCTGCGGCGCGGTCTCGTACACGGAAGACGAGGCGAGCACCTCCACCCCGTGCGCCGCGAGCGCCTCGCGGGCGGCACGCAGGTTCTCGAGCCGGTCGCCCTCGTTCGACCCAAGCCCGAGGTAGCCGACTAGACCTCTTTCCACACCTCGACCGAGACCTCTTCGACCGGCAGCGGGATCGGCGGCTCCGGCTTCGTGGCCTTCACGCGCACGGACTCGGCGCCGAAACGGTCGATGAGGCGGTCCGCCACCGCGGCGCACAAGCGCTCGAGCGTCTTGTACGAGCGCTCCTGCGCGCCGAGCGCGACCTGCTCGCAGACCTCCGCGTAGTTCACGGTGTCCTCGACGCGGTCGGTGACGGTCGCATCGCACTCGTCCAGCTCGAAGGCGATGTCGAACACGAGCCGCTGGCCCACCTCACGCTCCGCCTCGCCGACGCCGTGATGGGTGTAGAGCGAGAGGCCGGTTACCTCGATCGATACCGCGGGCGAGCTCGAGGTGCCCTCGCCGGCGAGCTCGTCGTCGTCGATCTCGTCGAAGTCGTCGTCAGGCTCCCTCTCCCACATCCGGGCTGAAAGTAGCAGCGGCCACTTGCAGGGCGTCCCTGTTCTGGGCGACGTCGTGCACGCGGAAGACGCTCGCCCCCCGCTCGAGCGCCAGCACGTTCGTGGCGATCGTGCCGGGAAGCCGATCGCCCTCGTCGCGGCCGCCGGCGAGCCTGCCGAGAAAGCTCTTCCGCGAGGTGCCGACCACCACCGGCCGGCCGATCGCGACGATCTCGTCGACGCGTCGCAGCAGCTCGACGTTGTGCTCGACCGTCTTGCCGAACCCGATGCCGGGGTCGAGCCAGACCCGCTCCTCCGGCACGCCCTGCGAGACGGCGAAGGCGAGCCGCTCCTCGAGGAACGCCTTCACGTCGGACACGACGTCGTCGTAGCGAGGGTCCTTCTGCATCGTGCGCGGCTCACCGAGCATGTGCATCAGACAGCACCTGGCGCCGGACTCCGCGACCACTCCCGCCATCTCCGCTTCGAAGCGAAACGCGGAGACGTCGTTCACGATGGAGGCCCCCGCATCGAGCGCCTCGCGAGCGACCTGCGCCTTCGTCGTGTCGATCGAGATCGTCGCGTCGCCGGCCAGACCCGACACGACCGGGAGGACCCGGTCGAGCTCCACGCGGAGGGGCACCGGGTCCGCGCCGGGTCGCGTGGACTCGCCTCCCACGTCGAGGATGTCGGCGCCCTCGCCGGCGAGCGCGCGTCCGTGCTCGATCGCCGTGTCCGCATCGAGGAACAGGCCACCGTCCGAGAACGAGTCCGGCGTCACGTTGACGATGCCCATGAGAACCGGGTGGCGCACCAGCCGCATCTTGCCATCGTCCGCGTTCGCGGATACAAAGTCGCCATGACCCTGTACGAGCTGCTCCTCTTCGTCCATATCGCCGCCACGATCGTCTGGATCGGCGCCGGGCTGTTCAGCCTGGTGCTCGCGCTCGGATACGACAGGGACTCGGACGAAGCCGCGCTGCTGCGCTTCGCGAAGGACCAGGAGCGGCTGGCACCGCGGCTGTTCATCCCCGCCTCGCTGATCGTCGTCGTGATGGGCATCGCGCTGGTCATCGAGAGCGACGCCTGGGGCTTCGACCAGCTCTGGATCGTCCTCGGCCTGGTCGGCTTCGCGGCGACATTCGTGACCGGCCTGTTCATGCTGAAGCCCGCGAGCGAGCGCCTCGGCCGCGACATGGAGGCGGCCGGCGGCAGGCTCACTCCTCAGCTCCGGGTGGACCTCCGCAAGCTCATCGTCAAGGCACGCGTGGACTACGTGGTGCTGACACTCGTGGTCTTCGACATGGTCGTGAAGCCCACGGGCGACGACCCGGCAGTCCTGATCGCGATGGCCGTCGTGCTGATCGCGGGGATCGCCTACATCCTCGCCCGCCTGCGCGCGATCGACGCGGGGGCCGCGGGGGCGCCGGCTCCGGCGTAGTGGACATCGCGGGGGCGCAGCGGCTCTGGGACCCGGAGACGCTGTACCTCAACAACGGCGAGCTATATGGCGTTCCGCCCGACCCTGCATGGGAGGCCTTACAGGCTGCGCTCGAGGACTGGCACGGCGGGCGCGCCAGCTGGGAACACTGGGGCGACTCGACCTAGGCCGCGCGGGCGTCGTTTCGCTCGCATGGTCGGAGTGCCGGTCGAGTGGGTCGCGATCGGCTCCAACACGTCGAGCATGGTCGGCCTGGTGGCGGCCTCGCTGCCGGATGGCGCGCGCGTGCTCTCGGCGGAGCCCGAGTTCACCTCGCTGCTGTGGCCGTTCCTCGCGCAGGACGGCGGCATCGAGGTCGAGCTCGTGGCCGTGGACGCCCTCGCGCGACGCAGGCGTGCGGCTGGCTGGCGCTCGACGCCGCGCGCGTCGACGCGCTGGCGTGCAGCGCCTACAAGTGGCTCTGCTCGCCGCGCGGCACCGCGTTCGTGAGCCTCCGGCCGGAGCTGGCCGAGACGCTGACGCCACTTGCGGCCGGCTGGTACGCGGGCGTCGACCCCTACGAGTCCTTCTATGGCACCACGCTGCGGCTCGCGCCCGAGGCGCGCCGCGTCGGCGTGAGCCCCGCCTGGTTCCCGTGGGTGGCCACGGCGCCGACGCTCGAGCTGCTGCTCGAGGCCGGCATCGATGCGATCCACGCGCACGACCTCACGCTCGCGACCCGGTTCCGCGAGGGGCTAGGCCTGCCGCCGGCGACTCGGCGATCGTCTCGACGGAGCTCCCCGAGGTGGAGCAGCGGCTCGCCGGCACGCGCGTGATGGCCGCCGGCCGCGCCGGGCTGCTCCGGACGTCATTCCACGTCTACAACACGGACAACGACGTGGACGAGCTGCTCAGCCTGCTCGGGTCTTACAGCTAGGGCTTCTCGGGCGCGCGCGTGTCCGCGCGCATCTCAGCGGCGCCGCCGGCGAGGCCGGGCCGGGGCAGCGTCTTCGGCTGCGGCGAGGGCTTGCGCTCCGGCGCCTCCGGGGCGGCCGGGGGCGGCACGGGGACGGGCGGCGCCTCGGCGCCGAACACCTCGTCCTCGCTCTTGCCCGCGAGCAGCTCGATGAACTGCTCGCGCTCGATCGTCTCGCGGCGCAGCAGGATCTCGGAGGTCAGGTCAAGGCTCTCGCGGTGGTCCTCGAGCACGGCGCGCGCCGTCTGGTGCGCCTCCTCGACGATGCGCCGGATCTCGTCGTCGATCTCACGGGCGATCTCGTCGGAGTAGTCGGGCTCCGAGCTGAACTCGCGGCCCAGGAACGGCTGGCCGTGATCGTGGCCGAATACGCGCGGGCCGAGCCGCTCCGACATGCCGAAGCGCATGACCATCTGCTTGGCGGTCGCGGTGACCTTCTCGAGGTCGTTCGAGGCGCCTGTCGTGACCTCGCCGAACACGATCTCCTCCGCCGCGCGGCCGCCGAGCGTCATCGCCATCGTGTCCGACAGCTCCGCGCGCGTCGTGAGGAACTTGTCCTCGGTCGGCAGCGAGATCGTGTAGCCGAGTGCCTGGCCGCGCGAGATCACCGAGATCTTGTGGACCGGATCCGTGTTCTCGAGGTAGTGGGCGACGAGCGCGTGGCCCATCTCGTGGAACGCCGTCACGCGGCGCTCCTTCTCGGACATCACGCGGGTCTTCTTCTCCGGGCCCGCGATCACGCGCATGATCCCCTCCTCCAGCTGGAGGTGGTCGATCTCGCGCTTGCCCATGCGGGCGGCGAGCAGCGCAGCCTCGTTCACGAGGTTCTGGAGGTCGGCGCCGGTGAAACCGGGCGTCTGGCCGGCCAGCACGTCGAGGTCGATCTCCTTCGCGAGCGGCTTGCCGCGCGTGTGCACCTGAAGGATCTTCTGGCGGCCCTTGCGGTCCGGGCGGTCCACCACGATCTGGCGGTCGAAGCGGCCCGGGCGCAGCAGCGCCGGGTCCAGGATGTCCGGGCGGTTGGTGGCGGCGATGAGGATGATGTTGTCCTTCATCTCGAAGCCGTCCATCTCCACGAGGAGCTGGTTGAGCGTCTGCTCGCGCTCGTCGTGGCCGCCGCCGAGACCGGCGCCGCGGTGACGACCCACCGCGTCGATCTCGTCCATGAAGATGATGCAGGGCGAGTTCTGCTTCGCCTGCTCGAAGAGGTCGCGGACACGCGAAGCGCCAACGCCTACGAACATCTCCACGAAGTCGGAGCCCGAGATGGAGAAGAACGGCACGCCCGCCTCGCCCGCGACAGCGCGCGCGAGCAGCGTCTTGCCGGTGCCGGGCGGCCCGTACAGGAGAACGCCCTTGGGGATGCGCGCGCCGAGCGCCTGGAACTTCTTGGGGTTCTCGAGGAACTCCTTGATCTCGTGGAGCTCCTCCACCGCCTCGTCCACGCCCGCGACGTCGCGGAACGTGATCTTCGGCGAGTCCACCGACATCCGCTTCGCGCGCGACTTGCCGAAGGACATGACCTTCGACCCGCCGCCCTGCATCTGGTTGATGATGAAGAGCCAGAACAGCAGGAAGATCACGAACGGCAGGATGTAGGTCAGCGCGGTGAGCCAGCCCGATCCGCCCTTTGGCTTCACGTCCACGCTCACGTCCTGCGCGCGCAGCGTGTTCACCAGGTTCTGCTCGGTGTTGTCCGGATAGGCGGTCTGGTACTTCGTGCCGTCCCGGAGCTCGACGTCGACCCGGTTGTTCTTCGTGCTGAGCGTCGCGTCCTTGACCTGGCCGCGCTCCACCTGCGTCAGGAACGCGGAGTACTTCGGCGGCTCCGTCTTGTCGCCAGGGCTGATCAGCTTCTGTGCGAAGAAGGCCAGCACGACGACTATGAGGATCGGGAAAGCGGCGCTCTTGAAGAATCTGCTCAAGGCAAAAGGTCCTGCGTAGTGAAACGCAAGCGTAGCAGTGGTGTAGCGCTCGAATCCGCGCTTTTGGCGCGTGAAATCGAGCGTTCAGGGCTCGTTCAGGACCGCCACGTAGGGCAGATTGCGGTAGCGCTCGGCGTGGTCGAGCCCGTATCCGATCGCGAACTTGTTCGGGATCTCGAAGCCCACGTAGCGAATCGGCATGTCCACCTCGCGCCGGTCCGGCTTCGTGAGCAGCGCGCACACCTCGAGCGAGGCGGGTGAGCGCGCCCCGAGCATCCGGAACAGGTAGGAGAGCGTGAGCCCGGAGTCCACGATGTCCTCCACGATCAGGACGTGCCGCCCCTCGATCGAGGCATCCAGGTCCTTGAGGATGCGGACCACGCCTGAGGAGTCCGTCGACGACCCGTACGACGAGACGGCCATGAAATCCACCTCGCAGTCCACCTCGAGCTGGCGCATGAGGTCGGCGAGGAAGAACACGGCGCCCTTCAGCACGCCGATCAGGAGCACGTCCTTGCCGGAGTAGTCCTGGGAGATCTGGTCGGCCAGCTCGCGCACCCGGTGCGCCAGCTCGTCCGGCTGGACGAGGATCTCTCCGACGTTGGGGTCCGCCATGGGCAGCGGCAGGTTACTCCGCGGCACCTACGTCTCCTCGCGGTCGATCCATTTGGGCACCTCGGCCTGCGGCTCAAACGCCCTGAGCCGCTCGAGCAGCGCGGCGGGCTCTTCCTCGACCATCAGCAGCGCGCGCGTCTCCTGGCGCAGGAACCGCTCGCCCACCGCGTGCGCGAGGAAGTCCGCGATGGCGTCGTAGTAGCCGGCCACGTTCAGCAGGGCGCAGGGCTTCTGATGGAGCCCGAGCTGCGCCCAGGTGTAGACCTCGAAGAGCTCCTCGAGCGTCCCGATCCCGCCCGGCAGCGCCACGAAGGCGTCCGAGAGCTCCGCCATGAGCGCCTTCCGCTCGTGCATCGAGGCCACCACGCGCATGTCCTGCACGTCGGGGTGCGCGATCTCGCGGTCCACGAGCGAGCGCGGGATCACGCCGGTGATCTCGCCGCGCTCGGCGAGCACGCCGTCGGCGAGCGCTCCCATCAGCCCCACGCCACCACCGCCGTAGACCACGCCGACGCCCTCGGCGGCGAGCACGCGCGCCAGGCCGGCGGCGGCCGCACGGTACTGGGGCCGAGCGCCCGGGCTTGCGCCGCAGAAGACGCAGATTCGCTCCATTCTCCGCAGGCTAGATTCTTGGCCGCTCATGAGGCCGCCCGCCCGCACCCGAGTCAAGGTCTGCTGCATGAAGAGCATCGAGGAGGTGTGGATGGCGGTCGAGGCCGGGGCCTCGGCTGTCGGGTTGGTGTCCCCGATGCCTTCGGGGCCGGGGCCGATCTCGAACGAGAGGGCCGCGGAGATCGCCGCCGCGGTCCCGCCGGGGATCGACGCGTTCCTGCTCACGCCGCACCAGACCGTCGATGAGCTCGTCGAGCAGAACCGGCTCGTGAAGGCACGCGCGCTCCAGCTCGTGGACGCGCTGCCACAGGGCGCCCACGCCGAGCTGCGCCGCGCGATGCCGGGGGTGAAGCTGGTGCAGGTGATCCACGTGACCGGGCCGGAGTCCGTCAACGACGCATTGAGGGTCGCCCCGGACGTCGACGCCATCCTGTTGGACTCCGGCAACCCGGCATTGAAGCTCAAGGAGCTCGGCGGTACGGGGCGCCGCCACGACTGGGCGCTCAGCCGCGAGATCCGCGAGCGAATCGACGTGCCGCTCTGGCTCGCCGGCGGCCTGAACCCGGACAACGCCCGCACGGCGATCGAGACCGTGCAGCCGTTCGCACTCGACGTGTGCTCGGGGCTCCGCACCGGCGAGGGCTACGACCTGGACCCCGACAAGCTAAATAGCTTCATGGCCGCGGTCAACGCCGGATAACCCCCCGAAGTGGCGCATGGATTCGGTGCTGTACGCCGAATTCATGCGCCAGTTGGCGCGGTGAGGATGTCGAGGAGGTCCGCGATCAACTCGTCACCTTCCGCGGTGACCCGCTGCCACGTGAAGCGGACCGGGCGTAGGCCGCTCGCGCTGAGTGCGGCGTCGCGCTCGCGGTCCCGCTCGAACGCGGCAGGGGGCGCGTGCGCCGCGCGGCCGTCCAGCTCGACGGCCACTCGCTCCGCGCGCCAGAGGCAGTCGACTGTGTAGGAGCGGCGCTTGGTCTTCACCTTGACGTTCGTCTCGGGCGGCGGGATGCCGGCCCTGCGGATGAGCTCGAGGAACCGGTGCTCGAGCTCATCACGCACTATCTGCCCGGGTCGGTGCTGCACCAGCGCGGCTCTCAGAACCGTGATGTTGCGCCGTCCCCGGGCTCGCCGAACCGCGGCATCGAGGGCGTCGTGGTCCAGCAGGCGCTTGAACTCCGCCTCCCTCATCGCCCTCAGCAGCCGATCACGGCCGAGGAACTGGGTGAGATCGACGAGGGTGCGTGCGACCGACGTGACCGGGATTCCGCGCTCGACCGTTAGGTCGTCGGGGTGAAGCCGCCGCGCCCGGTGCACCCAGAGCCCGGCGCCGCGCCGGTTCCACCGCGTGAGCACGTGCACACGCGGGCCGAGCAGGTCGTGGATGGCCCACAGGGCGGCCGCGTCGAAGTGACTCAGCGCGGCGTTCGGCCCGCACGCCAGGACGGCCGCCATCCATCGCGCCTCGCGCGTGTCGGCGCGGTACCCGACGGCGTAGACGCCAGAGTGCACTCGATGCAGCCCGCCGCCTCTGATGCTCGACCTGATCCGATCATCGCTCAGCCCGAGCTCCAACAGCTGCGGCCGGCTCACGACCCCATGCTGCCGCGCCGCGAGCTCGCCCATCTGCTGCCGAACTGGCGCATTGATTGTGCGCTCCAGGCCTAATCCATGCGCCACTCCGCCAGGGTGGCCGGGTTTGCGTTACGGCGGGGCGAACTGTGTGTCGGATTGGGAACTCATGGCCGGCGCGGCAGGGAAACGGCGGTGGACGTTCGTCTCGCCAGGCTCGATCAAGCCGTCACGGCGACGCGAGGAACGAATTACCGGCGAGCGCGGGCGCGTCGCGGCCCGTGAGCCAGCGGAGCACGCTCGCGCCCACGTCGCCGAGTGGGCCGTCGTGGCGGCGGCCGTCGCCGCCGGGGAAGCTGGCGAGGAGGGGCGCGTGCTCGCGCGTGTGGTCGGTGTGGTCGGCGTTGGGGTCGACGCCGTGGTCGGCGGTCAGGATCAGCAGGTCGTCGTCGCGGAGCATGCCGAGCCACCGCGAGACGGCGGCATCGATCTCCTTCAAGGCCCCGTGAAAGCCCTCGACGTCGTGACGGTGCCCGTACACCTGATCCGTTTCGACGAGGTTCACGAAGATGAAGCCGGTCTCGAGCGAGCGAAGGAGCTCGGTGACCGAGGCGATCCCCTTTGCATTCGTTGCCCCGTCGTGCTTCTCCGTGATTCCCACCCCGGCGAACAGGTCGCGGATCTTCCCGACCGCGTGCACCGGTAGCCCGGCGTCCTGGAGCTCCTCGAGATATGAGCGGCCGGGAGGCGGGGCGGCGTAGTCGCGCCGGCCCTCGCGGCGCACGAAGGCCCCCGGCCGCCCCTCGAACGGCCGCGCGATCACGCGCCCGACGGCGTGTTCACCGCTCATGACGTGCCGCGCCGCCTCGCACGCCTCATAGAGGCGCGACTCCGGCAGGACATCGACGTGTGCCGCGAGCTGGAGCACCGAGTCCGCCGACGTGTAGAGGATGACCTCGCCCGTGTCGAGGTGATGGCGCCCGAAGTCCTCGATCACCTCGGTGCCGCTGTAGGGCCGATTGCAGCAGAAGCGCAGGCCGGTCGCGCGCTCCAGCGCCTCGATGACCTTGGGCGGGAAGCCCCGGGGGTAGGTCGGGAGCGGGTGCTGAGGCACGACGCCCATCAGCTCCCAGTGCCCCGTGGTCGACTCCTTCCCTGGCCCCATCGGATGCAGGCGGCCGTGGACCACCGGCTCCGGCACCGGGGGCACTCCCTCGATGCTCGTGATGTTGCCCAGGCCGAGGGCGGCGAGCGTGGGCAGGTCGAGCCCGCCCACCCGCTCGGCGAGATGGGCGAGCGTATTGGCGTCCGGAGGGTCGCCGTAGTCCGCGGCGTCCGGAAGGGCGCCGACGCCGCACGCGTCCATGACGATGACCGTCGCACGAGCCATTGCGGCGCGATTATGTCTCGCCGGGCTTCGCCATACTCAGGGGGTGATTCGTCGCCTCCCCCACGTGGACCGCGTGGGCATCGAGGAGCGCGCCGCCACGCTGGGCAAGCGCTCCATCAAGACCACCGCCAAGGAGCAGGGCATCCGGCTCGCCGTCTCGATGGTCGACCTCACCACGCTCGAGGGCTCCGACACGCCGGGCAAGGTCCGGCACCTGTGCGCGAAGGCGGTCTGCCCGGCGCCGACGATGCCCGAGATCCCATCGGTCGCCGCGGTCTGCGTGTACCCCTCGCTAGTCGGCGTGGCGCGCGAGGCGCTCGAGGGGACGGGGGTCAAGGCCGCCTCCGTGTCCACCGCCTTCCCCTCGGGACAGGCGTCGCTCGACGTGAAGCTCCGTGACACGGAGGACGCCGTCGCCGCCGGCGCCGACGAGATCGACATGGTGATCTCGCGCGAGGCGTTCCTCGCGGGCGACGACGCGCGCGTGATGGAGGAGATCGTGCGCGTGAAGGAGGTCTGCGGCGAGGCACACCTGAAGGTGATCCTCGAGACCGCCGAGCTCGGCTCGTACGACCACGTGCGGCACGCCTCGATCCTCGCCATGGAGTCCGGCGCGGACTTCATAAAGACCTCGACCGGCAAGGCCAGTTCCGGGGCGACACCCGGCGTCGTGCTCGTAATGCTCGAGGCGATCCGCGACTACGTGGACCGCACCGGCCGTGTCGTGGGCATGAAGGCCGCCGGCGGGGTGTCCGTGAGCAAGGCGGCGCTGCACATGCTGGTGCTCGTGAAGGAGACGCTCGGCGACGAGTGGCTCACGCCGGAGCGCTTCCGGATCGGCGCGTCGTCGCTGCTGAACGACCTTCTCATGCAGTACCAGAAGACCGAGACCGGGCGCTACGCGCGGCGCGAGGACTTCTCGAAGGAGTAGCCGGTGGCCACGCAGGAGACCCGAACGAGCATCCGCTGGGACTACGCGCCGGCGCCGGAGTCGCCCGAGCACGTCCGGCTGCGCGACTCGTATGGGCTCTTCGTCGACGGCGACTTCCGTGACCCGTCCGACGGCACCCGCGTGCCGTCGATCAACCCGGCCACGGAGGAGACCGTGGCGGAGGTTGCGTTCGCCGGGCCGGGCGACGTGCGCCGCGCGGTGGAGTCCGCGCGCGCGGCCCAGCCGGCCTGGGCGGCGCTGTCCGGGCTCGAGCGCGGCAAGTACCTGTTCCGCGTTGCCCGCCTGATACAGGAGCGGGCGCGCGAGCTCGCGATCGTGGAGTCGATGGACGGCGGCAAGCCGATCCGCGAGTCGCGCGACGTCGACGTGCCGCTGGCGGCGGCGCACTTCTTCCACTACGCGGGCTGGGCGGACAAGCTGTCCTACGGCATGGGCGGCCGCGCGGTCGAGCCGCTCGGTGTGGCCGCGCAGATCGTGCCGTGGAACTTCCCGCTCCTGATGGCGGCGTGGAAGCTTGCGCCCGCGCTCGCGTGCGGGAACACCGCGGTGCTGAAGCCGGCGGAGACCACGCCGGTCACCGCGCTGCTGCTCGCCGAGATCCTCCAGGAGGCGGAGCTGCCGCCGGGTGTGGTGTCGATCCTCCCGGGCGACGGCAGCGCGGGCGCCGCGCTCGTCCGCGAGCCGGACGTCGACAAGGTGGCGTTCACCGGCTCCACCGCCGTTGGGAAGAACATCCAGTCGGCGCTCGCAGGCCGCGGCATTCCGCTGACGCTCGAGCTCGGCGGCAAGTCCGCCAACATCGTGTTCGAGGACGCCGCGCTCGACCAGGCGGTCGAGGGAATCGTGCAGGGCATCTTCTTCAACCAGGGGCACGTCTGCTGCGCGGGCTCGCGCCTGCTTATCCAGGAGAGCGTCGCCGAGCCCGTCGTGGAGAAGCTCTGGTCGCGGATGGCGAAGCTGCGCGTGGGCGACCCGCTCGACAAGAACACGGACGTGGGCGCGATCAACTCGCGCGAGCAGCTCGACCGGATCACCGAGCTGGTGGCGAGCGGCGAGGAGGAGGGCGCGGTGCGCCGCAGCGTGGTGTGCGAGCTGCCCGACCGCGGCTTCTGGTTTGCGCCGACGCTGTTCACGGACGTCGCGCCCGCTCACCGGATCGCCGCGGAGGAGATCTTCGGGCCGGTCGTCTCGGTGCTCACTTTCCGCACGCAGGCCGAGGGGATCGAGAAGGCGAACTCCACGCCCTACGGGCTGGCCGCGGGGATCTGGACGGACAAGGGCTCGAAGGCCTTCGAGGTGGCGGCCGCGCTCCAGGCGGGCGTGGTGTGGCAGAACACCTACAACCACTTCGACCCGAGCGCCGCCTTCGGCGGCTACAAGGAGAGCGGCTTCGGGCGCGAGGGCGGGATGGCCGGGCTGCGGCCCTACCTGCGGGTGAGCACATGAGCGAACGCCTGCCGGTGAGAAAGACCTACAAGCTGTTCATCGGGGGTGCGTTCGTGCGTTCGGAGTCGGGCCGGTATGACCGAGCCGGCGCGTTCAACATCCCGCGCGGCTCGCGCAAGGACGTGCGCGACGCGGTGGCAGCCGCGCGGAAGGCAGGCGGCCCGTGGGCGGCCCGCACGGCGTACAACCGCGGCCAGATCCTCTACCGCTTCGCGGAGGCGCTCGAGTCGCGCGCCGCCGACATCGGCGCGCCGAGCGAGGACGTCGAGGCGTCCGTCGACGTGCTCGTGCACTACGCGGGCTGGACCGACAAGCTCCAGCCCGTCCTCGGCGGCATCAACCCGGTCGCGGCGCCCTTCCTGTCGTTCTCGGTGCCCGAGCCCACCGGCGCGGTGGGCGTGATCGCGCCCGACGCGCCGCCGCTGCTCGGGCTCGTCGCCGAGCTGGCCCCCGCGCTCGCGGCGGGCAACACCGTCGTGGCCGTTCTCTCCGAGGCCGAGCCGCTCCCCGGGCTCGACCTCGGCGAGGTGATGGGCATCGCCGACGTTCCGGCCGGCGTCGTGAACCTGCTCTCAGGCCGCCGCGCCGAGCTCGCTCCCGTGCTCGCGGGCCACCACGCGCTGAACGCAATCGTCGACGCCTCGGGTGACGCCGAGCTCGGGGCGGAGCTGGACAAGCTCGCCGCCGAGTCCGTGACCCGCGTCCGGCATTCGGGAGCCGCCGCCTCCTACGCGGACGCAACCGCCGACCCGCTCGGCCGGCTCGAGGCGGTCACCGAGCTCAAGACCGCCTGGCATCCCGTCGGCGCCTAGCGCTCGTACACGAAGCGGATGTGGGGCGTCACCGCCTCGAGTCCCGATCCGTTGATCGCCTCTCCCCATAGCTCGCCGTGGATTTCGGCGGCTTGGCCGTTCACACCGCAGTGCGCGAGCTCCAGCCGAACCGAACGCGTTGCGGTCGTCGGGAGGCGGGCCCCGGGCGTCGAGCGGATGCGCTCGATCTGAGGCGGAGGGAAGTAGCGCGTACGACGCCGTTCGGCCGAGCCGAGCGAATCGCGGCACCTTATGCGCTCCCGTATGGAGACACGGACGCGCGCGATGCCTCCGTCGCTGTCGGCGGCCAGCGCGGTGCCGCGCAGCCGGGGTTGTTCGAGCTCCACGGTCCCGGACGCCACCCCGGTGGGCGGCTGGTCCGCCTGCCCGAGCGTTCTGCCGGCGCTCGCGAGCTCGATCCTCGCCATGGGCGGCGTGACGTCGGTCTCGGGCACCGCAACCCGGCTGGGGTCGGCGCTCCTCGTGTCGTCCATCGCCGGCGGCCGGCCCAGCGCCCTCAGCAGCGAGTCGTAGGCGGCGATCGCGCAGCCGTCGACGCGCGAGAGGCGCGCGGAGACCTTCTCTCCACGGAGCGTCCCGGTCACGAAGGCGCGGTGCGGGCCCCCATACAGCTCCGTGCACGCGCGATCGCGGCGGGTGCTGTCCCGGAGCGCCGCGGCGATGGCCGCGAGCTTGCGCGGGTCGCAGCGGGAGCAGCGGAAGCGGACGGTGTGCTCACGGGGGTGCGTGAACCGGATGGTCAGGTCGGCGGCGTCCCGCTCAGCGGCCCGGCGCGTTCCGCCGTCCTCACCGCACGCAGCGGCAAGCGCGGCGAGCGCGGCGCACGCGACCGTTGCAGCTGACCGCTTGAGCTCGATTCAGGTCACTCTACGGCGGATGCCGCGGCCACCCGGTTCCCCGCGAGTCGAGCCGGTTGATGCGGGCGCCGGGGCGCCCGGGGCTCACGGATAGACGTAGTCGATGCGCCCTCTAGCGTCGCGGCCGCCTCAGGCTCGCCTTCGCGGTGACGCGCGACGAGTTGCCCGCGGCGTCCGCGAGCCTGGCCACGATGGTGAATCGCACCAGGCTGAGCGCGCGGAGCGCCCTGCGGGCGCGCCTTGTGAGCCTCGCGCCGCAGGTCGTCTCCTGGCCAAGGAACGTGACGCTCGCAACACGGCTTCCCACCCCTGTCAAGCGGCCGGGTCGGCGTCGAGCACGCCCTCGAGGCGCAGGATGCGGCGCAGGATCGCGAGCGACGAGGCGTACGTGGAGTCCATGCCGTAGTAGCTCAGGCCGCGCGCGCCGAGCGTGCGCGCCTGGGTGTACGGCGTATCGGAGGCGTAGTGGATGATCCCGAAGTCGATCGGCAGCTTCGAGAAGTTCACCGCCTCGTTCACCGGGTGGCGGTCGGCGTCCGCGATCTCGTACATCGCGTTGCAGAACGGGCCGGCCTCCATCTCCACGACCGTGAAGGCCTCTCGGTAGTAGAAGTCGAGGTAGGAGCGGTTCTGCAGGAACGTGCTCTTCACGGTGACCGCGCGCTGGTTGTCGAGGCCGCTGCCGAAGCGCAGGTACGGCGAGATGTCGTCCACGCTGAAGGCGTTGTCGAGCCAGTACGTCGAGCCGGAGTGCTCGTCGTGCACGACGGTGGAGAGCATGACGTCGCCCACGTCGGCGTTGAGCGTCGCCGCCTTGCCGAGCACGTACACGCCGCGCAGCATCGAGCTGTCGACGGCCACCTCGCGCAGGATGTTGTACGCGGCCACGCCGAGGGGGTAGTCGATGTTCACGATCACGCCGTCCGCCTCGGCCAGCGCGTCGGCGTCCACGTCACCCAGGCGCGGGTCCATGCGCTCGCGGCGGAGCTCCGCCAACGGGATGATCTGCGCCGGCACGCGCAGCGCCGTCTTGCTGCGGATGTGCGAGACGCCGCACTCGGCCTCGGAGCGCCGCAGCGCGGCGCGCCCCTCCTCGCCGTGCGAGTCGAAGTAGAGCCGCGCGACGAAGTAGAGGAAGTTCTCCCACGAGCCCTCGGTGCGGCGCTCGCGGAACGCGTCGAGCTCCTCACGCAGGATGTCGTCCTCCGGCATCTGCTCCACGAACCTCACGAGCACGTCCTCGCGCTCGCGCGCCACGCCGGTCGCGATGTTCACGAGGCTGTGAGTGTTCGAGCTCACGAAGTAGAGCGGCCGGTCGACCAGGTCCTGCTCCGCGAGCGCTCCGTGGACCGGCGTCCACCAGCGCCGCGTCATCCGCGCGTAGCCCACCTGCGACCCGCCCAGCATCCGCACGCGGAGGTTCATCCGCTGGCTCGCGATCAGGCCGAGCCGCTCGGCGAAGCGCTCCCCCCAGCTGTCGCGCAGGCGGCCCCAGTCCTCGCTCGTCCCGCCGAGCGCCGCCGCGCACTCGTCCGGCGTGAGCTCGTGGTCCGGCGGCCAGCCGCTCGCGCGCTGGCGCACGCGCAGCTTGTTCCACTCGATCTGGAATGCGACGAGCGTCGGGATCAGGTCATCGACGTCCGAGGCGCTCGCCAGCAGCACCGCATGCGTGCCGTCGCCCGCGTCGTGCCAGCGCCGCCGCCGGGCCGCGGCGTCCCGCTCCTCCCAGCTGTCGATGCGGATGCCGTTCTGCGCGAAGACCTCCGCCTCCTGGCCCATGACCACGAGCTGCGCGCCGTCGGCCATCGAGTCCGGCATGCGCCGGATCGCGTACAGGAACGCGCCGAGGTCCGGGTCGTCGCTGTCGGCCAGCGGGTGGAGGCTCGACCCCATCGCGCGGTGCGCCGGCTCGAGCACGCGCAGGTGCGTCTCCCCGCTCGAGCGCAGCAGCGTGTTGTACGTGCGCTGGTAGAGCTCGACCTCGTCGCTGAGGCGGCCTGTGTGCTCGTCGGTGGGGCTGGCCAGGATGAGCCTGGATACGACCAAGAGGACTACTCCTTCACGTACGGCACGCCGATGGCGGCGGGCGGTCGGGAGCGGCCGATCACGCCGGCCACTACGACCAGGGTAAGGACGTACGGCAGCGCCTCGAAGAGCACGGCCGTCGACTCGGAGAACTCGGGCAGCCTGCGGGCGAGCGCGCTCGAGAAGCCGAACAGCAGCGCGCCGGCCAGGGCCCCGTAGGGTCGCCAGCTGCCGAAGATCACGGCGGCCAGCGCTATGAAGCCGCGCCCCGCGGTCATGTTCTGGCTGAAGGAGCCGAGCAGCGCGATGGAGAGATAGACGCCGCCGAGCGCGGACAGCGCGCCGGATGCCACCACGGCGAGGTAGCGCGTCCGGATCACCGGCAGGCCGACGCTGTCGGCCGCGCGCGGCTTCTCGCCGACCGACCTGAGCCGGAGCCCGCTGCGCGTCCGGAACAGGTACAGCGTCAGGACCGGGACGAACAGCAGGGCGGACAGCGTGAGCCAGTTCATCTGACCGAGCGCGTCACCCACGAACGGGATGTCCTCGATCAGCGGCAGCGTCAGGTTCGGCACGCGCGGGACGTTCCCGGGCGTGCCCTCGTTTCCATAGTGGTAGATGAAGACGTAGCCCGTGATCCCGAGCGCAAGGATGTTGATCGCGGTGCCGCTCACCACCTGGTCGGCGCGCAGGTGGATCGATACGAAGGCGTGGACGAGCGCGAGCAGCGCGCCCGACGCCACGCCCACGACGATGCCCAGGAACCACGACCCGAGGACGTCCGCGCCGAAGATCCCGAAGAAGGCGCCCATCAGCATCATGCCCTCGAGCCCGATGTTGATGACGCCGCTGCGCTCGGACAGGATGCCGCCCATCGCGGCGAAGATCAGCGGCGTGGCGAAGCGGAGCATCGCCGCGAAGAGCGCCGACCAGACGAAGACGCGCTCGAGGTTGCCCTCGCCGGACTGGCTGGCCACCACCGCGCCGATCGCGCCGAGGATGGCCACCACCACCGCGATCCAGCCCATTCGCCGCTCACCCTCGCGGATCGCGTAGACGCCGGCCGCCACGCCGGCGGCCGCGATCAGGATCGACGGGATCGCCGACCGCAGCAGTATCGGGGGAAGCGTGAGATACCAGGCGAGGGCCCCCAGGCCGATCCCAACCCAGGCCGCCGCACGCGCCGACACCGCCACGCGCGAAGCCGCTGCGACGGACGCGCTCACGGCTCACCCTCCGCGATCGCCCCCGCCGGCCGCCTCCGCCCGATCAGCCCGCGCGCCCTCGCCATGAGCCCGAGCACGATCACGTCGGCGCTCACGATGAGGATCACGAGCCCCTGGATGATGTAGGTCAGATTCGACGCGAGCGAGGGCTCGAAGACCGTCGGGTCGAGGTTGCGCTGGGACGTGCCGCTGATGAGCGCCCCGAACAGCAGCGCCGCCGCCACGGTGCCCACCGCCGTGTTCCGGCCCAGCAGCGCGACGGCGATCCCGAAGAAGCCGATCAGCTGGATCTGGATGTCGTTCGTCGCGATCCGGAACTGCCATCCGAGCACGTCCATGGACCCTGCGAGGCCGGCGAACAGCCCGCAGATCGCCATGACGAGGATGTAGTTCTTGCCGACGTTCATCCCGCTGTAGCGGGCGGCCTCCGGGTTGAAGCCGACGGCCCGCACCTCGTAGCCGACCGTCGATCGGTTCAGGAGGAACCAGAACACGACCACCGCGGCGAGCGCGATGAACAACCCGACGTGGAGCCCCTGGAGGATCGGGTCGCCCCAGAACACGGGCAGCCTGGCGCCCTCCACGACGTCCTCGGACACCGGCAGGTTGGGGTCGCGCGAGGTCTGGAGCGGGCCGCCGAGGTAGAACAGCCACACCCCGATCCAGAGGGCGATCCAGTTGAGCATGATCGTCGTGATCACCTCGTGCGCCCCGGTGGCAGCCTTGAGGACGCCGGCGATCGCGCCCCAGAAGGCGCCGGCCGCGCAGGCGGCGAGGATCGCGAGCACGATGTGAAGCAGCGAGGGCATGTCCGCGAAGGACGAGCCGACCCACACCGCGGCGATCGCGCCCACGATGAACTGGCCGTTGCCGCCGATGTTGAAGAGCCCGGCGCGGAAGGCGAACGCGACCGCGAGACCCGTGAGGATCAGCGGCGTCGTGATGATCAGCGTCTGCTGGAGGTTGACCGCGGCCAGCTCGCGCTCGTCCCCCGTGACCCAAGGGAAGAGCCACTGGAGGCCCGTGCCCTTCCAGATGGCCTCGTAGGTGGCGATCGGGTCGCTGCCCGTGACGAGCATGACGAGGCCGCCGGCGAGGAAGGCGAGGAAGGTCGTGAGCAGCGGGACGATCACGCCGCCGCCGCGCACGTAGGCCGCGAGCCGCGAGGCGGGCGTAGCCGCGGCTACCGCATCCGGCTCGTCGGCCGGGCTCACACGGCCGCCTGGCCGCGGCTGCCGCCGCCGGTCATCGCCACCCCGAGCTCCTCCTCGGATACGTCGGGCGGGAACTCTCCGACGATCCGGCCCTCGTAGATGACGAGGATGCGGTCCGCGAGCGCGCGCACCTCCTCGAACTCGAGCGAGACGAGCAGCACGCCGCGGCCGTTCGCTCGCTCCTTCAGCAGCTGGCCGTGCACGAACTCGATGGCGCCGACGTCCAGTCCGCGCGTGGGCTGATGCGCGATCAGGAGCCGCGGGTTGCTCGCTATCTCGCGGGCCACCGCCACCTTCTGCTGGTTGCCGCCGGACAGCGAGCTCGCCAGCGTGTCGGGGTTGCCGCCGCGTACGTCGTACTGGTCGAGCAGCGTCCCTGCGCGCTCCTTCATCTCGCCGATCGCCAGCAGGCCATGGTTCGAGATCGGCGGCCGGCGGTACTCCCGCAGGGCCAGGTTCTCGGCGAGCGTGAAGTCGAGCACCAGGCCGCACAGCTGCCGGTCCTCGGGGATGTGCGCGACGCCCGCCTCGGTCTTCTCGCGCACGCCCAGGGCCGAGACGTCCTGATCGTCGATCGCCACGCTCCCCGACTCCGGCGCCCGCACGCCGGCGATCGCCTGGACCAGCTCGAGCTGGCCGTTCCCGTCCACGCCCGCGATCGCGACGATCTCGCCCTCGCGGACCTCGAGCGACACACCCTTCACCGCCTCGAGCCCGCGCTCGTCGCGAACGTGCAGGTCCTCCACCTCGAGCACCGGGGCGCCCGGCTTGGCCTGCTCCTTCTCCACCCGGAGCAGGACGTCGCGGCCCACCATCAGGCGCGCAAGGCTCTCCTCCGTGGCGCCCTCGGTTGGGACCGTGTCGATCTTCTCGCCCCGCCGCAGGACGGTGACGCGGTCCGAGATCGCGAGCACCTCGTTCAGCTTGTGGCTGATGAAGACGATGGAGACGCCGTCCGCCTTGAGCGTGCGGAGCACCTCGAACAGCTCGTTCGCCTCCTGCGCCGTGAGCACGGCGGTCGGCTCGTCGAGGATCAGGATGCGCGCGTCGCGGTAGAGCGTCTTCAGGATCTCCACGCGCTGCTGCATGCCGACCGACACCTGCTCGATCACCGCGTCCGGGTCGACGGCGAGGCCGTAGCGGTCGGACAGCTCCTTCACCCGGCGCGCGCCCTCGCGGACGTCGAGCAGCATCCCGCGCTTCGGCTCCTCGCCGAGCACGATGTTCTCGGTCACCGTCATCACCGGCACGAGCATGAAGTGCTGGTGGACCATGCCGATGCCGAGGTCGATGGCCCGCGACGGCGAGTCCACCTCGACCCGCTCCCCATTGACGCGGATCTCGCCCTCGTCCGGGCTGTAGAGCCCGTAGAGGATCGACATCAGCGTCGACTTCCCGGCCCCGTTCTCCCCGAGCAGGGCGTGGACCTCACCCGGGCGCAGGTCGAAGTCGATCCCGTCGTTCGCGACGACGGGACCGAACCTCTTCGTGATTCCGCGTAGCTCGAGGGCGGGAGCTTCGGACTGCACTCCTGGCTACTTGACCGTGTCGGGAATGTCCGTGATCTCGCCGGAGGCGATCTGGTCCTGGATCTCCTTGATCTGGTCGGCGTACTTCTCGCCCTCCGGGCCGAGCTTGCCGATCCCGACGCCGCCGTTCTCCACGCTGGCGATCACGTCCTGGCCGCCCTTCGTGGAGCCCTCCTGGGCGCGCTTGATGGCCTCGAACACCGCCACGTCGACCTTCTTGAGGGCCGAGGTGAGGACGTGGTCGCCGAGGTAGGCCTGGTCGGCGTCCACGCCGATGCCCTGGACGCCCTCGGCCTTCGCCGCGTCGAGTGCGCCGAGACCGCACTGCCCGGCCACCTGGAACACGACCTTCGAGCCCTGGGCGATCTGGTTGAGCGCGATCTCCTTGCACTTCGCCTGGTCGACGAAGTCCTGGGAGTAGCCGTTCAGCGTCTTGACGCCCGGGAACGCCTTCTTGGCGCCGGCCTGGAAGCCCGCGATGTAGTGGTCCACCGGCGGGATCTTCTGGCCGCCCACTGTCGAGACCGCCTCGGCCTTGTTGTCCTTGGCCCACAGGCCCGCGAGGTACCCGGCGAGGTAGCCGGCCTCCTGCTCCTTGAAGAGCAGGCCCTCGACGTTCTTCGGCTTGTCCTTCAGCGCCGCGGCGGAGAAGTCCACGATCGCGAACTTCGCGTCCGGCAGCTTGGCGGCCACGGTGTTCGTGGCATCGCCCATCAGGAACCCGACCGAGATGATGATGTCGTGGCGCTGCTGCGCCAGGGTCGTCAGGTTCGGCACGTAGTCGCCATTCGACTCCGAGATCAGCACGCGGCCCTCGATCCCGAGCTCCTTCTCGGCGTCCTCGAGGCCCTTGTTGGCGAGGAAGTTGAAGGAGCGGTCGTTGAGGCCGCCGATGTCGGTGACCAGGCCGGCCTTGATCGACGGGGCCTCCTGCTCCTGGGCGGCGCCGTCTCCACCGCCGCCCTCGTCGTCGTCGTCGTCGCCGCAGGCGGCGATTCCGAGGGCAAGCGCGGCGATCAGCGCGAGTAGCAAGAGGCGGAAGGTCTTGGGCACGGTCGAGTCTCCTCCGTGGGTCAGGGAGCCAGGCACCCTACAACTTTTCGATTAACCGCTGTTTGAGCGTTTCGTCGCAGAATGCGGCGTCGATTGCCGTGCGGGTTATGCCCTTCAGCGTCTCGTCGTCGAGGCCGAAGTGCTCGCGGCAGACGCCGTACTCGCCGCCGATCGAGGCGCCGAAGTAGGGCGGGTCGTCGGAGCCGAGCGTGACCCTCACACCGGCGGCCATGAGGCGCGGAAGCGGGTGGCGCTCGTAGCTGCTGTAGATCCCGAGCACCACGTTGCTTGAAGGACAGCACTCAAGGACTGTGCCCCGGCGCGCCAGCTCCTCGACGAGCTCCGGGTCCTCGATGCTGCGCACGCCGTGGGCGATGCGCGTCACCGGGAGCTCTAGGCCCGCGCG
>DASSVP010000137.1:0-22161 GCA_035705985.1 Thermoleophilaceae bacterium | reverse complement strand
GCGCGTGCCCTCCGCGACCGAAGCGGCGGCGATCCTCGACGCGATCGCCTCCGAGGGCCGCCTGGCGGCGGCCGGCCGCTCGCTGGCCGAGCGCCTCTCCGCGTCCGCGAAGCGCCCGCGCGCGCTGGTGGAGGCGGTGCTGGCGTGGGTGATCCGCGAGGCGGAGACGGTGGGCGCCTCCGCGCCGCCGTCCGCCGCGGGCCCGATCGTCCGCCGGCCGCTGAGGCTGCGCGCGGCGGAGTGGGCGTTGATGGGGTCCGCCGTGTTACCCGCGGCCGCTCTGCTGCCCTAGGTCGTGCAGCCTCCGTCTGACTGTCAGGCGAAACCTGCGCACCGCCGTGTGACCCCTCGATGCCGCAATGCGCTTGACAACTGTTTCGACCAAAAGTATTTTGATATCAAATGATCTATCACCTGACACCGCACGAATCCGTCGAGATCGTCAACTCCGACGCACAGGCTCTTGAAGTCGAGGGCACCTGGGCGCCGAACGGCGCACCGCCGCCGAGGCACTTCCACCCCGGCCAGTGCGAGCGCTTCGAGGTGCTCGAGGGCCTCCTCCGGGCCCGTGTCGACGGCGTCGAGCACGAGCTCGCCGAGGGTGACACGCTCGAGGTGCCCGCCGGCGCCGTCCACCAGATGTGGAACGAGGGCGACGTCCCCGCACGCGCCACCTGGCGCACCGAGCCTGCCGGCCGCACGGCGGAGTGGTTCGCCGAGCTCGACGCGCTTCGGCGCGACGGGCGCATCGGCAAGGACGGCATGCCCGGGCCACTGGCGTTCGGCGCCTACCTCACGGAGTACGACGACGTGATCCGGCTCGCCGGCCCGCAGCCGCTCGTGCGCGGCGCCCTTCACCTCCTCGGCGTGCTCGGCCGCCTGCGCGGCTACCGGCCGGGCGCGCCCGCGCCGTTTCCGTGCGAAGCCGCCGGGTAGCGGAGGCGAATGACGACGAAGAGCGAGTTCAACGCCGAGGAGTGGGCGCGCGTGGCGCAGGCACCGGCGCTTGCGGCCCTGATGGTCATGGTCGCCGACCGCGGCGGCGTGATCCGCGAGAGCATCGCGCTCGGCAAGGCATATGCCGAGGCGCGCAGCGAGGGTGGGAGCGAGCTGATCCAGGCGCTGGTCGAGAGCCCGCCGCGGATCGACCCGGCCGACTTGGGGCCGGCCGACCAGCTGCGCGCACAGCTTCCGCAGCGCGTGGAGGAGGCGGTCCGGACGGTGGAGGCGACGGCCACGCCGGAGGAGGCCCAGGCGTACCGCGACTTCATCCTGCGCGTGGCCGACGTCGTGGCTCACGCCGCGAAGGAGGGCGGCGTGCTCGGCATCGGCGGCAAGGAAGTGACCGCGGAGGAGCAGGTCGTGCTCGACGAGCTGTCGGGGAAGCTCGCCGCCTCGAGCGGCTAGGCCGCGCCCGGCTCGAGCGCCATCGTCGCCGACAGGAGCGGCGACGGCTCCTCCGGGTCGTCCTGGTCGCAGACGAGCGTCATCGAGATCACGCCGTTGTCGAGGAAGGCGTGCACTCCCTCCACCTTGTACTTCCGGTCGATCGTGCGCAGGCGACGGACCTCGCCGGCGCCGTCGATCGTCCCCACTACGGAGCCAAGGATCGCGCCGTCCTTGGACGTGCCCTCGGAGTCCTCGGCCGAGGCGGTGAACACCAGCAGCGCGCCGGCGAGCGCGCTCGCGTCGCTGAACGTCAGCGGGCAGCCCTCGAGCTCGCCGAGGTCGAACGCCAGCACGCGGCGCATCTCCTCGGCCGCGAGCGTGCGGTCGCGCGAGAGCGAGTCGATCACCTCGGAGCACGAGAGCGCGACGACCAGGTTCGCGCCCTGCTCGGTGTTCCCGCGCTGAAGCAGCCAGAGCTCGTCGCCCATCACCGCGGCACCCTCGACGTTCAGCTCCTCGAGGTCGTTCCGTAGCAACTCGTACAGCGGCCGGAGGTCGAGCTCCACCGGCTCCCCGTCGAGCCCACCGTCGGGGGCCAGCGCCCAGGCGAAGCCGCGGTCGCGCTCGGGTGTCGACCCCGAGCCCAGCCCGAGGAGCGCGCCGTGCGGGTGGCCCTTGAACGGCGGCAGCGTGGTGATCGCCTCCAGA
The DNA here is from genome assembly GCA_035705985.1 of Thermoleophilaceae bacterium. GTDB lineage: Bacteria > Actinomycetota > Thermoleophilia > Solirubrobacterales > Thermoleophilaceae > JACVRW01. The sequence goes on along the minus strand of DASSVP010000137.1, from coordinate 20,064 downwards.
TCCGGCTTGTGCTTCTTGCGCTCCTCCGGGTCCAGCGGCAGCTCGCCCGACAGCGCGCGTCTCAGCTGGCCGGGGTCGCCCGACGTGGCGTCGAACACGGCGAGGTGCAGCTCGTCGTCGCCCACCACGTACACGAACTCGGCACGCCTGACCACGCCGCTCGCCGCCGCGACGTGTGCGTTGCCGCCCGGCACGGACGGCTCCTCGAGGTCGAGCTTCCGAAGCTCGCGCAGCTGGAGCGGCGGCAGATCCTCGGCTCGTGCGACACGTTCCTCCATGACCCCGGTGTTTTACCGTGCCGGGCGGGTAGCCGGGCCGGGTGAATCCCTTCGAGCGAATGCTGCGCAACCAGATGCGCCCGCGCCCGCGCCCCGTGTACGGCTGGAGGCGTCCGCGCCGGCGCACGAACGTGCGCGTGGGCGGCTGCTGTCTGCCGATACCGCTCGGCGTCATGACGGCCGGCGCGCTCGGCGTCCGGCTGGCAACCAGGAGGCGGGGCGGCTAGATGTTCCTGTTCTTCTCGAACCGCCTCGGTTGCGGCGGCTCGCTGCTCCTGTCCGCCGCGGTGACGGTCTTCCTGCTACTCCTGCTCGGTGTCATCAACCTCAACTGACGCGTGACCACCGCCAGCTCGGTGCCCGCGACCCGCGGCGAGCTCGAGGGCGACGAGGCGCTCGAGACGCTTCGGCGGACCGGCAGGCGGCGGCTGCTCGTGGACTCGATCGTCCGCTTCCGCGCGGCCGACGGCTTCAGCCATTCGCGCGCGCTCGCCTTCCAGGTGACGCTCACGCTGCTCCCCGCACTGATCGCGGTGGTGGGCCTCGCGGCGGCGCTCGGTCAGGACGACTTCACCCGCATCGTGCGCGACACGATCCAGGACCTCACCCCGGGGGCGCCGGGCGAGATCCTCACCGAGGCGCTCCGCCACGGATCGGAGAGCGGCCATGAGTCGGGCGAGACGGCCCTCACCGCCGGCGGCATCGCGGCGACTCTCGCCGGGATGTCCGCGATGGGGCAGGTGGAGCGCGGGGCGAACCGGATCTACGGCGTGGAGCGCGATCGGCCCTTCCTGTGGAAGTACCTGGCGGGGCTGGGCCTGGCGCTGACCGCCGGAGTGCTCGCGCTGCTGTCGCTCGTCGTGCTGATGGGCGGCGCGGCGATCCGCGACACGCTCGACTGGGGCGAGACGCTCGACACGGTCTGGAAGATCGCGCGCTGGCCGCTCGGCGTCGCGTTCGCGATCGCGTCGGTGGCGCTCCTGTTCGAGTACTCGCCGCGCCGCCGCCAGCCGGAGGCGTCCTGGCTCGCGTTCGGCGCCGGCGTGTCCGTGCTCCTGTGGCTGTTCTTCATGGGCGTGCTGGCGGTCTACATGGACGTGACCGATTCCTTTGGAGCGACATACGGCCCGATCGCCGGAACGATCGGCGTGCTCCTATGGACGTTCCTGACCTCGATCGCCCTGTTCGTGGGGCTCGCCTTCGCCGCGCAGCTCGAGGCGGTGCGCGCGGGCGTGCCCGAGCCGCGCGTCGCGCTCGATCAGGACGGGACGCGGCCGGAGATGAGCAGGTTGTAGAAGAGGGCGGCCGGCAGGCGCGGCTCGAGCAGCGAGCGGTCCAGCGTCTGGAGCAGCAGGTAGCCGCGGTAGGCGTACACGCGCCAGGCCCACGGCACGTCGAGCGGGTCGGCTGAGGCCTCCAGCGTCCGGTTCGCCCAGCCGAACAGGCTCGCCGCGAGCTCCTCGCCGCTGACGCGGACGTCCTCGAAGCCGGCGGCGCGGGCGTGCCCGCCGAGGTCGCCCGGCGTGAACGCGTGTACGTCCACGACCTGCTCGAGCCGGTCCTCCTCGCTCCAGCCGCCGATGCCGTTCCCGTTCGATGGCCGCGGCGCCGCGCCCATCAGCGCGCGCCACAGCGGAGCGACCGCGATCGCGCCGCGCTTCGGCCATGAGGCGATGCGGTCGCCGTAGTACGAGGGCTCGCCGCAGAACGCCACGACGCCGCCCGGGCGCAGCACGCGCCGGAACTCGCCGAACGCGGTTTGGAGGTCCGGGACATGGTGGAGCACAGCGTGGCCGAAGACGAGCTCGAACGAGCGGTCGGGGAAGGGCAGCTCCGTTGCCTCGCAGGCGGCGGTCTCGACGGACAGCCCGAGCTCGGTCGCCGAGCGCTCGAGCCGCTGCAGCATGCCGGGCGAGATGTCGGTGGCCACGGCCTCGCCGACCACGCCGGCTCGCAGGAGGTTCAGCGAGAAGTAACCCGTGCCCGCGCCGATCTCGAGCGCGCGGGCGTAGCGGCGCGGCTCGTGCCCGAGCGCCTTTCGCAGCTTCCCGGTGACCTGCGCCTGGCCGACCTCGCCGTAGTTGATGCCCCACTTCGAGTCGTAGTGCTCAGCCGCGAGATCGTGGTAGCGGACGTTCGCGTCCCGAATGGTGTCGGCCGTCTGCATGGGCGCGAGGAGAGTAGCTCCTAGACTGCCTCGGCCCATGCAGGAGACGGTCCAGAGAGCCCAGCCGGAGGGGGTGCCGCCGCTCGAGCTCACGGGCGAGCGGACGCTGCCGGACGTGCCCGCCGAGAACTACTGGTTCCGGCGCCACCTGGCGGTCTACGAGTGGGTCGGCGAGCGCTGCCAGGGCCGCGACGTTGTGGACATGGCGTGCGGCGAGGGCTACGGCGTCGAGGTCCTCGCTCGCCGCGCGCGGCGCGTGACCGGGGTCGACGCCAACCCGGAGGCGCACGAGCACGCGCGCCTCAAGTACACCCGGCCGGGCATCCGCTTCGAGCGCGAGCTGGTGGAGAGCTGGTCCCAGCCGTGTGACGCCGTCGTGTTCCTCCAGACGATCGAGCACGTGGCGGACCCGGCGGGGATCCTGCGCCACTTCCGCGAGATGCTGAGGCCGGGTGGCGTCGTGTACGTGTCCACCCCCAACGTGCTGACGCTCGCGCCCCCCGGGGAGGAGAAGTCGGACAACCCCTGGCACCTGAAGGAGTACCGCGCGGACGAGTTCCGCGAGCTCTGCGAGAGCGTGTTCGGCGACGTCGAGCTGCTGGGGCTCTTCCACGCGCGCATGCTGCGAGCTCACGAGCTGGCGCTGAAGGCCGGCTGGGACCGCGTGCACGCCGCGCTCGGGATCACGAAGCCGTTCTACGACCGCTTCACACCGGCCATCTCGGCGCGCGACTTCGCGCTCCGCGCGGGACGGCTCGACCGCGCGCTCGACTTCGTCGCGGTGCTGCGCCCTTGAGCGCCGCCGTCGGCCGGCCGCTGCCGGACCCGCCGGAGCTGCCCGCGGCGGCACGGCCGCCGTGGCCGCCGTGGCACGCACCGGCCGCGCTGTTCGGCGGCCTCGGCGGCGTGATGGTCGCGGGCATCCCCCTGGTACCTGTGCTGCTCCTGTACGGCTGGTCCGAGGCCGTCGCCGGGATCGTCCTGCTCGTGCTGCTGCTCGTGCAGGACGGGCTGCTGCTGCTCGCGGCCTTCCTGCTCGCGTCCACGAAGCGGACCCCGCGGCGCTGGCACTTCGGCATCCGCGCCACCCGGCTGTGGCCGACCGTTGGCTGGACGGTGCTCGCGTTCGCGCTGATGATCGGCTTCGAGCTCGGCTACATCGAGCTGCTCGACGTAGACGCGACCAACGTGGAGGACCTCGGCGAGGACAATCTCGTGGGCGGCTTCGCCGTCGCGCTGGCCGTGATCGTCGTCGCGCCGGTGGCGGAGGAGCTCTTCTTCCGCGCGTTCTTCTATCGAGCCCTCCGCACCCGGATGCGCGTCTGGCTCGCGGCACTCATCGACGGGGTCGTGTTCGGGGCGCTCCACTTCCAGGGCACCGACACGGCGATCATCCTGCCGGTGATCGCGGTCTTCGGGGTGGCGCAGTGCCTCGTCTACGAGCGCACCGGCTCGCTGTTCGCCGTGATCGCGATCCACGCCGCGTTCAACACCGTGGCGATGCTGCCCGTGGTGCCGGTGCCCGCCGTCCTGATCGGGGCTACCGTCCTCGTGGCCTGCCTCGTCGTGCCGTGGAAGGCCGGCCGCTGGCCGAGCCCGGTGCCGGCGTGAGCGGCACGGCGGAGGCGCGGCCGGGCGCGCTGGCGATCGTGCTCCACTCGCACATGCCGTACGTCGAGGGCTTCGGCACGTGGCCGTTCGGCGAGGAGTGGCTCTGGGAGGCCGTCGCGTGCGTCTACCTGCCGCTGCTCGAGCTGATCGACGGCGTGCCGCTCACGCTCGGGCTCACCCCGGTGCTGTGCGACCAGCTCGACGCGATGAGGGGGGACGCCGGCGATCGCTACCTGCGCTTCCTGCGCGAGGTGCGCGCGCCGATTCACGCTGAGGACGCCGCCGGGCTGGACGCCGCGGGCGAGCGCGAGCTGGCTTCCGAGGTGCGCCGCGCGGCGGGCGACTACACGCGCGCGGAGGAGCGCTTCGAGCAGCACGGCCGCGACCTCGTGCGGGCCTTCGGGGCACTGGGCGGCGTCGAGCTCTGGACCTCGGCCGCGACCCACGCCCTGCTGCCGCTGATGGCAACCGACGCCGGGCTGCGGCTGCAGGTGGCCACCGGCACCGCGGCCCACCTCGAGCGCTTCGGCGACTGGCGCGGCGGCTTCTGGCTGCCCGAGTGCGCGTACCTGCCGGGGCTCGAGCGCGAACTGGCCGAGCACGGGGTGCGCGCCTTCTGCGTGGACCAGACCGGCGTGCCGGGCTTCGACCATCTCCTGCCGGTCGCCACGGAGCCGGGCCCGGCGGCGGTGCCGATCGACTGGGAGACCGTCTCGCTGGTCTGGAACGACACGGACGGCTACCCGGCGGACGGCGTCTACCGCAACTACTGGGGCCGCACCGTGCACGACCTGAAGCCGTGGAGCAACGCGGGGCGTCCGTACGAGCACGGGGCGGCGGTGAAGGTCGCGGGCGAGCACGCGCGCGACTTCGTCGAGCGTGCCGCCGCCAAGCTCGAGCGCGGGGGCCTGCTCTGCTGCGCGCTCGACACGGAGCTGCTCGGCCACTGGTGGTACGAGGGACTGGCCTGGCTGGCGGCGGTGTTCCAGGAGGCCGAGCGCCAGGGCGTGCGGCTGACGACCGTCTCGGACGGGATCGAGCTGGTGGGGGCGGAGGCGCGCGAGCTCGCTTCGTCCACCTGGGGCCACCGCAAGGACTTCACGACCTGGGACGCGCCGCCGGTGGCCGAGCTCGCGTTCGAGGCGCGCGCCGCCGAGCTGCGCACCGTCGCCGCCACCGCGACGCACCACAACTCCCACGCCGCGCTCGAGCGCGCGGCCCGCGAGCTGCTCGCGATCCAGGCGAGCGACTGGTCGTTCATGGTCACGCGCGACCTGGCGGCGGACTACCCCGCCGAGCGCATGCGGCACCACCGCGCCGCCCTCGACGCCGCCCTGGCCGCTCTGACAGACTCCGCGGCCGTTCCCGAGCCGTCGGTCCGGGGACTCGCCCCTCACCTGGACCTCTCCACGCTCACGACTCCATAGCCCGCATGCGCGTCCTGATCCTGTCCTGGGAGTACCCCCCGCTGATCGAGGGCGGCCTCGCCCGGCACGTCCGCAAGCTGGCCGAGAACCTGGCCGCGCAGGGCCTCGACGTCCACGTCCTCGCGCGCGGACGAGAGGAGGACCCGGCCGAGGAGGAGGCGGGCGGCGTGCTCGTCCACCGGGTTCGCGAACCCGAGCGCCCGCGCGACCTCGGCGAATTCGTAGCGTGGATCGAGCACATGAACTCGGACATGCTGGCGGCGGGCGTGGAGGTGGGGGACCGCTACGACTTCGACGTGGTGCACGGGCACGACTGGCTCGTGGCATCGGCCGGCGACCACCTCGCGAAGCGCTTCCGCGCGCCGCTCGTGGTGACGATTCACGCCACCGAGTTCGGACGCCACCAGGGCTGGGTGGACAAGCACCCGCAGTCCTACATCCACGGCGTGGAGCGCTGGATGGCGAACCGCGCCGAGCGCGTGATCACCTGTTCCGCCTACATGCGCGAGCACGTGGCGGACATCTACGGGCTCGAGGAGAGCCGCGTGCACGTGATCCCGAACGGGATCGACCCGTCCGAGCTCGTGCCGGTGGACGACCTCGACACGCTGCGCGCGCACTTCGCCGCGCCCGACGAGAAGCTCGTGCTGCTCGTGGGCCGGCTCGTCTACGAGAAGGGCTTCCAGCTCGCGCTGGAGGCGCTGCCGGGGCTGATCGAGCGGGTCGGCAAGGTCCGCTTCATCGTCGCCGGCTCGGGCACCGCCGAGCACGAGTTGCGCGAGCAGGCCACGCGGCTCGGCCTGGACGACCACGGCACCTTCGTCGGCTGGATCGGCGACGACGTTCTGCACTCGCTCTACCGCATCGCCGACCTGACCGTGGTGCCCTCGATCTACGAGCCGTTCGGGCTGGTGGCGCTCGAGGCGATGGCCTCCGGCTGCCCGTGCCTGGTGGCAGACACCGGCGGCCTGCGCGAGGTGGTGCCGAACGAGGAGGTGGGCCTCCGCTTCCGCTCGCGCGACCCGGCCTCGCTCGCGGAGATGGCCGAGCGCCTGCTCACGGACGACGAGCTGCGCGAGCGGCTCGTGGCCGAGGCGTCGGAGCACGTGCTGACGTTCGACTGGAGCGACGTCGCCCGCCAGGTTTCGGGCGTCTACCGAGAGGTCGTCCAACCCGCACCTGCCCGGAGGTAGGCTGCACGCATGCTGGCGCGCTTGCTGCTTGTCGTCCTGGCCGTCGCCATCTCGGCACAGGCCGCGTTCGCCGCCGCGCCTGACATCCACGCTCACCGCGGTGGGCCCGTGGTCCAGGGCAAGCCGCGCTTCGGCGAGGAGACGATCGGCGCCTTCCGCAATTCCGCTCGTCACGGCTTCGTGCTGGAGGTCGACTCGAAGCTCACCGAGGACGGCGTGCCCGTCGCGGTCCACGACGCGACGCTCGACCGGACGACGAACTGCAGCGGCGAGGTGCGGACGTTCACGCTGGCCGAGCTGCGCGGCTGCCGCACCGACGTCCTGGGCAGCCCCGGCAGCGGCCTGCCGACACGCGCGGCGCGGCGGCCGGCGCGGATCCTGACGGTTCAGCAGGTGCTCGGGTTCGCGAAGCGGGCGGGCGCGCAGGTGAACCTCGAGATCAAGAACGTGCCGACCGATCCCGACTTCGACACGTCAACCGCGTACGCGAACCGGGTGATGGACGCCGTGATCGCGAGCGGGATCCCGCGCAGGCAGCTGATCATCCAGGCGTTTCTCGCGGCGAGCCTCGACGTGGCCCGGCAGCGGCTGCCAGGGGTGCGTACGAGCCTGCTCGCCATCCGGGCGATCAACGAGCCCTACCTGCGGGCCGCGGACGCCGAGGACTACACCTTCATCTCGCCGGAGTGGCCCGTGAGTGAGGACTACGTGCGGCGGGCGCACGCCGCCCGGCTGGACGTTGCGCCATTCACGCTCAACCGCCGTGCGGACGTTCGCGCGGCGCGATCGGCCGGGGTGGACGCACTGATCACGGACGACCCGCTCATGGCGGCCCGCGCGCTCGGGCTGCGGCCGCCGCGCTTCTTCTCGGCCACGGCCTTCCTTCGCGGCAGCCGGCTGATCGCGACCGGCGACCTGCTCACCCCGCGCGGCGTGACCGCCCGGCAGGGCTGCCGCGGGACGGTCACGATGCGGGTGATGGCCGGCGACCGGCCCGCGCGGAGCGTGAGCGGGCGGCTGAACCGCAGCTGCGAGTTCCTGTTCGGCACGCGCAGGCCGCCGGCGCGGCTCGGCAGGCCGAGCGTGACGATCCGGTTCAACGGGAACAGGCGGCTGCTGCCCCGGCTCGTGGGGCCCAAGCGCGCGAGGCTCGCTCCGCCGAGCTTCAGGCCCTGAACAGCGGCCCGGGCGGGCCCCCGGCGATGGCGTCCGCGATGTCGCGGCCGCACATGTAGCCCGGGACGTTGCCGTGGCCGGAATACCCGCCGGCCACGTACAGGCCGGGACGGCCGGGGACCTCGCCCGCGTAGGGAAGCTGGTCGTCCGTGTAGCCAACGATGCCCGCCCATCGGTGGGTGACCTCGGCGTCGAGGCCGAGCTCCTCGCGCAGGTAGCGGTGCACGCGCTCCCAGACGAGCGGCTCGCCGTCCTCGTTGTCCGTATACGAGCGCTCGCCGTCCAGATCGCCGAAGCCGCCCGCCAGGACGCGCCCGTCGGGGAGCTGTTGGAGGTACTCGTGGCCCCAGCGGGCGTACACCAGCCGGTCGATCGCGGGCGGAAGTGGTTCGACGGCGACCATGTGGAGGCGCCGCGCGCGCACGCGGTCCGCGTAATCCGGGACGAGCGCCGGCAGCGCCCCGTCCGCGGCCACGATCACGTGTCGCGCTCCTACGCGTCCGCGCTCGGTCACGACGGGCCCCTCGGCGGGCGCCGGCACCGGCGCCACGGCGCGCGTGCCCTCGACGATGCGCGCGCCGGCGGACTCGGCCGCGGTGGCCAGCGCGCGGTACCAGCGGACCGGATGGAGCGCGGCGTCGTGCTCGGTGACGCAGCCCACCAGCCCGGAGCGCCGAAGGGCGGGCGGAAGGTCGTCGCGCTCGACCAGCTCGCCCGGGAAGCCGTCGGCCTGGAGCGCGGCGGCGTGCGAGCGCACGTGCTCCGCCTCTTGCTCGGACACCGCGAGCCGCAGCAGCCCGACCCGGCGCACGCTGTCCGCGGCGCCGAGCTCCCCTGCAAGCTCGACCACCTCGTCCTGGGCCACGAGCGTCCGCGCGTAGACCGCCCTCGCGCGTTCCGCGCCGAGCCGCTCGCGCGCGTCGTTGTGGAACAGCGCCGTGCCGGCGATGAGGAATCCGCCGTTGCGCCCGCTGGCGCCGCCGGCGACCGTTCCGGCCTCTAGGAGGAGCGTGTCCACGCCGTGCCGCGCGAGCCGCAGCGCGCAGGACAGCCCCGCCACCCCGCCCCCGACGACGCAGGCGTCCACGTCCGCGTCGCCGTCGAGCGGCGCCCTCGCCTCGTACGGCTCGTCGAGCCAGTAGGCGGTGCCCGAGCTCACCCGTCCGTGTGGGCGGGCGGCTCCTCGCGCTGGCGAGCGCGCGCCCGCCGTGCCATCTCCACGCGAAGCAGGATCAGCCCCGCGATGGCCCCGACCTTCAGCAGCATGTACGTCGGACTCCCTGGAGTCAGCCAGTGGATCGCTGCCGGTGTGGCCGGGGCCACCATCGGGCTCAGGGTACTACGCGGCCCGGGGGAGCTCCTCGGGCTCGCGGTCGGGCCCGGGCTGCGGCGCATCGCCCTCGAGCTGCGGCCCCTTCGGCAGCCACTCGAGCCAGCTCGGCAGGTACCAGTTCCAGTCGCCGAGCAGCTTCATCGCGGCGGGGAGCATCACGCCGCGCACCAGCGTCGCGTCGATCAGCACCGCGGCGGCGAGGCCGACGCCGAACTGCTTCATGTCGATGAACGACAGCGTCGCGAAGATCGCGAACACGCCGACCATCACCATCGCGGCCGCGGTGACCACGCCGGCGGTGGACTTGATCCCGTGGCTCACGGCCTCGTCCGTCGACTGGCCGCGATCGACCGCCTCCTTGATACGGCTGAGGATGAAGACGTGGTAGTCCATCGACAGCCCGAACAGGATCACGAACAGCATGATCGGGAACCAGGCGGTGATCGCTCCGGTGGAGTCGAAGCCGAGCAGGCTCTCGAGGTTGCCGTCCTGGAAGATCCAGGTGACGATCCCCATGGCCGCTGCGACGGACAGCACGTTCAGCAGGATCGCCTTGATCGGGATCACGATCGAGCGGAACGTGACGAGCAGCAGCGCGAACGCGACCGCGAAGACGAAGCCGAACACGTACCAGATGCGCGATGCCATCTGGTCGCTGAAGTCCACCGACCCGGCGGTGAAGCCGGCGACGCCGACCACCTCGCCGCTCGCAAGGCCGCCGAACACCTGCGGGACCACGTCCTCGCGGAGTGCGTCCAGGGCGGCCGTGGAGCGCTCGTTCGTGCCGGTGCCGGCCAGGGGCACCTCGACGACGGCGAGCTGGCCGTCTGTGCTCGTCTCCACCGTCACGGGCTCCTGGAAGTGGTCCGAGTCGCGCGCGATCTCGCGCACCTCCGCCGCGGCGGCTCGAAGCTCCGCCCGGTCGAGACGATCGCCCTCGACCACGATGTCCGCGCTGAAGGTCTCGCCCGGGAAGGCGGCCTGCATGCGGTCGTAGGTCTGCATGATCTCGAGCGAGCGCGGCAGGCCCTCGACGCCCGAGTCCGCGGTGTGGATGTGGAACACGGGGATGGCCAGCACGGCCAGCACCGCGCCCGCGGCGACGATCGAGGCGAGCGGCCGGCGCAGCACCCGGTCGAGCACCCATGACCAGACGCGGGGCTCGCCCGTGCGCTTCTCGGGGCGCAGGAACGGGACACGGCCCTTGTTCACGCGGTCGCCGAGCTTCGACAGGATCGCCGGGAGGACCGTCAGCGAGCCCACCACGGCGATCGCGACCACGAGGATCGTGCCGGTGGCGAACGAGAGGAACGTGGGGGCGCCGCCGAGGTACATGCCGGCCATCGCGGCGATCACCGTGACGCCGGATACGAGCACGGCCCGGCCGGAGGTTGCCGCGGCCGCTTCGAGCGCGGCTTCCTCCGAGCGCCCACGAGCGCGCTCCTCGCGCTCGCGGCGCAGGTAGAACATCGAGTAGTCCACGCCGACTGCCAGTCCGATCAGGAGCACGACCGAGCTGATCGCCTCGTCCACCGGCCAGATCTGGCTGATTGGGCCGATCAGGCCGATCGCCGCCGCAACGGCGGTGATCGCGAGCACCAGCGGGACGAAGGCCGCGAGCAACGCGCCGAAGGCAAGTATCAGGATCACGAGCGTGATCGGAAGCGAGGTGAACTCGGCCTTCTGGAAGTCGTCTTCGAAGGCCTTGTTGAGCGCCTTCTCGGCGCTGCCGTCGCCGAACTGCTCGACCCGGAAGCCGGGATGCTCCTTCTGCAGCGCCGCGACCGCCTCGAGCGAGGGATCGACCTTCGCCTCGGCGTCGTCGCCGGGCAGCTCGAAGGTCACGAGCGCGGAGCGGCCGTCCTCCGAGAGTAGGCCGGCGTTGTCACGCCCGTAGGGGCTTGCCACGTTGCGGACGTTCGGCGTTCGCTCGAGCGTTCGAACGACGGCATCGACGGTCTCCCGGAAGCTCCTAGTGTCCTGGGTTGTGCTTGCCTGACGAGCCTGAACCAGGACGCTCTCCGGCGCCTTGTCAGGGAAGTGGTTCGACACGGCCTTGTCGGCGCGGCCCGACTCTCCGATGCCGAAGTCCGCGTCGGTCAGGGTCTTCGTGCCGACCGACCCGCCGATGAACACGGCGAGCACGACGAACGCGAGCCAGCCGAGGATTGCCTTCTTCCGGTGCTGGGCGCTCCAGCGCCCTGCTCTTGCTGCGAGGTTGCGAGAGGAGTCCATGACAAATGAGAATCGCGCCACGAGGGCGCGATTCCCATTCGGTCTGCCTGAGTGTGGTGGTTCGGTTATCCGTACGCCGGCTTCACCTCCGGCTCTGTCGTGACCTGCGGCAGCCACCCGAGCCTCCTCGGCAGGTACCAGTTCCAGTCGCCGAGGAGCTTCATCGTGGCCGGTAGCAGGACGCCGCGGATGATCGTCGCGTCGATCAGGACGGCGGCCGCGAGGCCGATGCCCATCTGCTGCATCTGCAGCTCCGACGACGTCGCGAACATCGCGAAGACGCCGACCATGACGATCGCGGCGCTCGTGACCACGCCGGCGGTGCTCTTGATCCCGTGAGCCACGGCGTCGCCGGTGCTCATGCCGCGATCGAACGCCTCGCGGATGCGGGTCAGGATGAACACGTGGTAGTCCATCGAGAGCCCGAACAGGATCACGAACAGGAACAGCGGGAGCCAGGCGGCGATGGGACCCTCGCCGAGACCCAGCGACACGCCGAGCCCGTGCTGGAACACCGTGACCAGCAGGCCGTAGGCGGCGCCCACGGACAGCAGGTTCAGAGCGATCGCCTTGATGGGGATGACGATCGACCGGAAGGTGAACAGCAGCAGCAGGAACGCCGCGGACAGGACGAACGCGAACACGTAGGGCAGGTTGCCGGTCATCGTGTCGTTGAAGTCACGCGTGGCCGCGGCCTCGCCTGACGTGTAGGCCTCGACGCCGTCCACCTGGCCGACGGTGGTCGGGACGATCTCGCCGCGCAGGGCGTCGACCGCCTTGTTCGACAGCTCGTCGGTGCCCTCACCCACGGTGGGGACCGTCACGCTGGCGACCGTCCTGTCCGAGCTGAGCTCGACGCTCGCCTTGCCCTCGAAGAGAGCCGGCCGGGCGGCGGTCTCCGCCCTGAGCTCGCCGATGGCGGACACGACCTTCGCGGCCGTGGCGTCATCGGCCTTGATGACGACGATCTCCGAGCCACCCTCGCTCGGGAACGCGGCGTTGACGCGGTCGTACGTCCGCATCTCCTCGATCTCACGCGACGAGCTGTCGGTGCCGCCGAGTGAGGTCTCGATACCGAGCGTGGGCGCCGCCAGCGCGAGCAGCACGCCGGTGGCCACCACGGCCGAGACGAGCGGACGACGGAGGACCCGGTCGAGCACGCGGGACCAGATGCCCACACGCCCGGCGCGGTCACGGAGCCGTCCGAGGAGGGGCACGCGGCCCTTCTCGACCCGATGGCCAAGCTTCGAGAGCGTGGCCGGCAGGACGGTCAGCGAGCCGACGACGGCGACGGCGACGACCATGATCGTGCCGGTGGCGAAGGACGCGAAGTTCGCGATTCCGCCCATGTACATGCCGGCCATGGCGACCATGACCGTGAAGCCCGAGATCACGACCGCGCGACCTGACGTCGCGGCCGCGGCCTCGATTGCGGCATTGGCATCACGCCCGGCGGCGCGCTCTTCGCGCTCCCGCTTGACGTAGAACAGGCTGTAGTCCACGCCGACGGCCATGCCGACGAGCAGGACCACGTGCATCACGGACGCGTCCACCGGCGCGAGCTGGCTGACCGGGCCGAGGAGGCCGAGCGTCGCGAGCACGCTGGTGAGCCCGAGGAGGACCGGGATGCCGGCCGCCACGAGCGCTCCGAAGGTGAACAGCAGGATGATGAGCGTGAGCCCCAGCGACATGAACATCGCCGAGCCCATCTCCTCGTTCGACTTGTCGAGCTCCGCCTTGCTGATGCTGGCGTCGCCCGTCTCGTCGATGCGGAGCTCAGGGTGGGCCTTCTGGGCCGCGTCAACGGCGGCCAGCGAGTCCACCACGGACTTCTCCGTGACGTCGGCCTTGCCGGGCAGCTCGAACGCGACCAGCGCCGAGTGTCCGTCCTTCGAGATCACGGCGGGGTCGACCTTGCCGACGCCGCCCGTCTTCTCGAGCCGCTGGGTCACGTCGGCGACCGCGGCCCTGAATTGAGGATCTGAAGCGCCGAGCGTCTTCGACTGCACGAGCACCTGCTCGGTCGCCTTGTCCGGATAGGCGTCGTTCAGGATCTGACCGGCCTTGCCGGACTCGCCCGGCATGCCTTCCATCTGCTCGATGTTCTTCTGGGGGACGAGGTTGAAGCCGACCGCCATCGCCACGAACACGAAGGCGAGCCATCCAAGGATGGCCTTGCGGCGATGCTGGACGCTCCAGCGCCCGACACGAGCCGCGAGGTTGTGGTTGGAAGGGGACTTGGTGGTGGTGCTGTGAGTAGCCATGGCGCCAGCTTCCGCTTTTGCGGGGCCCCTTCACATGCGGTTGGCAGGCGTCTGCGGGTGCGGTTCACCGCTGCGCTGGTGCGGTTTACCCCACTACGGCCAGACGAGAAGCTGCGGCGGGAAGGTCGGCGTGGCCGGCGCCAGCGGGGCGAGGGCGGCGGCGTTGACCGGCACCGGCGCGCCCGTGGCGCGGTAGCGGAAGCGCGTGAAGGTGTCTTGCTCGTCGCGCTCGGCCGGCTCGAAGCCGGACGGTGGAGCCGGCGTCTCGGGCCGCGCCGGGCCGTCCGCGTCGCCTCGGCTCAGCGGGATCACCACCTCGAGCTCGGAAGCGGCGGCGTCCGGCGGGGCGAGCATCGCGCCCGGCTCGTAGCGCAGCAGGGGCTCGCGCCCGTGGTAGGGCGTGAGCACGGCGGCGCCGGGCGCCGCGTCGCCGAGCTCCTCCGCGATCCCGCGGTAGTCGGGCCGGTGGAGGCGCGGCTCGGCGAGCGTCGTCACGGTGATCGCGAGGCACCCCGCGGCCACGACGGCGGCCGTCGCGATGCCGATCGCGCCGGCTCGCCTCGCTCCGAGCGCACAGCCGAACCCGATCGACGCTAACGGCACGGCGGGGAGCAGGTTCTTCGCCGTGAGGATCTCGCGCCCGATGACGTCTATCGCGAGCGGGACCGCCAGCACAGCCGCGGAGAGGCCCAGTGCAAGGAACGTGCCGTCGCGCTCGCGCCCGTCCGCGCGGCGCAGCCCCACCACGACACCGGCCGCGAGCACGAGCGCCAGCGCGAGGAGTTGGAGGTTCGACGTCGGGTCGTACTCGCCGGTCAGCGACATCTTCACCGCGCCCCGGAGCCGCTCGCCAAGCGAGAAGTCCGAGATCCAGTCCGTGCGGCCGTCGGCCTGGCTCACCGCCAGCGGTACCAGCGCGGCGCCGACCGCCGCGACGGCGGCGCTCGCGAGCAGCACCGGCCGTACGGGACGGCGCCACAGCAGCAGTAGGAGCGCCTCCGGGATCACGACGAAGGCGGCGAAGTAGTGCGTGAGCAGCGCCGTGGCCGAGGCGAGCGCCCACAGCCACAGCCCGCGCGTGCCCTCCTCGCGCCGCGCGACGACGAAGGCCCAGAACGACAGCGTGGTCAGCAGCGCGAGCAGGGAGTACGCGCGCGCCTCCTGTGAGTAGAAGAGGAGCTGGGCGTTCACGGCCACCAGCCCCGCCGCGATCAGGCCCGCGCGCGCGCCCGCGAGCTCGCGCGCGGCGCCGTACGCGACCGGGATCAGCGCCGTTCCGAAGAGGGCGGCCAGCGAGCGCGTGCCCACCTCGCCGAGCCCGAACGGCTGCTTCCACAGCCAGGCGAGCGTGTAGTAGAGCGGCGGCGTGGACTCCGTCTCGGGGATCGCGTCGAGCATCTGGTCGAAGCTTCCGCCGAGCACCGGGCCGACCGTGATCGCCTCGTCGAAGTCGAAGCTCTGGAGGTCGAGCGTCGCGAAGCGGAGCGCGCCGCCGAGCACGGTCAGCGCGACGAGTGCCGGGCCGGGCCTACTCAAAGCGCATCCGGGTGGGCGCCTCGCGCATCCGCAGCACCCGCGCCGGCACGCCCGCGACGACGGCGTTCGGGGGCACGTCGCGCGTGACCACCGCGTTCGTGCCGATCACCGCGTTGTCGCCTACGGTCACGCCGCGGAGGATGCAGGCGCCGTAGCCGATCCAGACGTTGTTCCCCACTCGGACGTCGCGCTTGTAGATGCCCTGGAGCCGAATCGGGCGGTCGACCTCGACCATGCCGTGGTCGAAGTCGATCAGCATCACGCGGTCGGCCACCACGCACTCGCGCCCGATCGACACGTGCTGGTACGACGAGATCGTGCACTCCTGGCCGAGCACGGTCTTGGCGCCGATCGAGACCGTCCCCTCGTGGCTGCGGATCTTGCATCCGTGCCCCACCCACGACCAGCGGCCCAGCTCGACCGTCGCGCGCTCGCCCACCTCGATGCTGCAGCCGGGGCCGATGAAGGCGAGCCCGTCGAGCTTCAGCTTCCTTCCGAGCCGCAGCCTCCAGATCCCGAGCCGCACGATCAGGCGCCCGTACTTCAGGTCGAGCATCCCGTGGCGCCTCATGAAGCGGAGCAGCGTGAGCAGCCCCCCGTGCCGCGGCGGGGGCGGGGTGCGGCTATCCGTATTGGCGGAATCCATGGCCGCGTTCACAATTGCACTTGCAATGACCAGAACGGTCCTCATAGTGGACGATCACCCGAGCTTTCGGGCGAGCGCGCGCATGCTGCTCGAGTCGGAGGGGTTCGAGGTGATCGGCGAGGCCGAGGACGGGCGCTCGGCGCTCAGCGCGATCGAGGCGCTCCGGCCGGACGTGGTCCTGCTCGACGTCCAGCTCCCCGACATCGACGGAATCGAGGTGGCGGCGCGGCTGACGGCCAACGGCTCGAGCCCCGCGATCGTGCTCACCTCGAGCCGGGACCTTGCAGACCTCGGCCCGTTGCGCGACCGTTGCGACGTGCGCGGCTTCATTCCAAAGGCAGAGCTCTCCGGCGCCGCGCTGGAGGCACTGCTCTGAGCTCGCTCCGCAGGGCCCTCTGGGGACTGGGCCTCGCCGGCTTCATCTTCGGCGTCGTCGACGCCGTCCTCATCCTGACGAGCGACCACGCGAACCTCCGCGGCGCGGTCGTGGTGCTCGGGCTCGTGATCGGCTGGGGCTTCATCGGCGTGGGGCTGTTCACCTGGGCGCGCAGACCGGACAACCCGCTCGGCTCGCTGATGGTGGCCACGGGGTTCGTGTGGTTCGTAGCCGGCCTCAGCTCGACCGACGTCCCGGCGCTGTTCAGCATCGGGCTCTTCTTCGGGTCGGTGTGGGTTGTCACGACGATGCACACGCTGCTCGCCGTGCCGCACGGCACCCTGGCGCGCGGCGACCGGCGCATCGTCACCGCGGCCTACCTGCTCGTGACGGTGGGAATCCTGCCGCTGTTCTTCTTCTTCGACCCGGCCTCGGAGTGCGACGACTGCCCCGAGAACGTCTTCCTGATCGAGCGGAACGACTCGGTCGTGGACATCGCCGGCACGGCGATCAACCTGGCGGGCGCCTTCCTGGTGCTGCTCGTGCTGCGGAGCCTGGTGCGCAGGTGGCGCGCCGCCACTCGCGCCGAGCGCCGGCTCTACGCGCCGATGTACGGCGCGGGCGTGGCTCTGATGCTCGCCCTCATCGGACAGCTCGCGCTCCAGTCGGCCATCGGGCAGAGCGACGCGCTGGTCGCCGTCTCCCTCCTTTCGATGCTGCCGTTCGCGCTCGTGCCGTACCTCTTCCTCGGCGCGCTGGTACGTGCGCGGTACGTGCAGGGCGGCGCCGTGGGCGCCCTGGTGGCCCGGCTCGCCGAGGCGCCCGCCGAACGGAATCTGAGGGACGCGCTGGCGGAGGCCCTGGACGACCCAAGCCTCGAGCTTCACTACTGGCTGCCGGAGCGGCGGCAGTTCGTGGACTCCGACGGACGCCCTGTGGAGCCGCCGGAGGAGGGGTCGGGCCGCGCGCTCACGACGATCGAGCGGGAGGGCGAGTGCATCGCGGGGATCGTCCACGACGCGACGCTGCCCGAGGCGCAGGAACACGTGCGCAGCGTCGGCGCGGCGGCCTATCTCGCCCTGGAGAACGAGCGGCTGGACGCGGAGCTGCGCGCGAAGATCGACGAGCTCCGCGCGTCCCGGCAGCGCATGCTCCAGATCGGCCTCGAGGAGCGCCGCCGGCTCGAGCGCAATCTTCATGACGGGGCGCAGCAGCGGCTCGTCTCGATGGCGCTCAACATCCGCCTGGCGCGGGCGAAGCTGAACGACGACCCGCTCGCGGCCGACCAGCTGCTCGCGGGCGCGGGCGAGGAGCTCGATGCGGCGCTCGCGGAGCTGCGCGAGTTGGCGCGCGGGATCCATCCCGCCGTACTGAGCGACCGCGGGCTCGGCACCGCGCTCGAGACGCTCGCCAGCAGGGCGCCGGTGCCGGTCGAGCTTGCCGAGCTGCCGGGCGAGCGGCTGCCCGAGGCGGTGGAGCTGGCGGCGTACTTCGTGGTGGCCGAGGCGCTGACGAACGTGGCGAAGTACGCGAATGCCAGCCACGCGACGGTGGGGGTTGCCCGCGAGAACGGCAGGGTGCTCGTGGAGGTCTCGGACGATGGCGTGGGCGGCGCGAACCCCGAGAACGGCACCGGCCTGCGCGGGCTGGCCGACCGGCTGGCCGTGCTGGAGGGGCGGCTCGAGGTGGACTCCGAGCGCGGCCGGGGAACGACGGTGAGGGCGCGGATCCCGTGCGCGTAGTTGTCGCGGACGACTCGGTCCTGCTGCGCGAGGGCGTGGTGCGCCTTCTCTCGGAGAACGGCTTCGACGTGGTGGGGCAGGCGGGCGACGCCGAGGACCTGATCCGTAAGGTGAAGGCCCACAAGCCGGACGTTGCAGTGGTCGACATCCGCATGCCTCCCACCAACACAGACGACGGCCTCCGGGCCGCGCTCGAGATCCGGGCGGAGCTTCCCGACACGGGCGTGCTCGTGCTCTCGCAGTACGTGGAGGAGGGCTACGCCCTCGACCTCGTCGGCGACTCGGCCGGCGGCGTGGGCTACCTGCTCAAGGACCGCGTGGCCGACGTGGAGCGCTTCGTGGACTCCGTGCGGCGCGTGGCGCAGGGCGGCTCGGCGCTTGACCCGGAGGTTGTGTCCCAGCTCGTGGGCCGCGCCCGCCGCGATGACCCGCTCGCCGAGCTCACGCCCCGTGAGCGCGAGGTGCTCGAGCTGATGGCCGAGGGCCGCTCGAACAACGCGATCGCCGAGCACATGATCGTCACCGAGCGCGCCGTCGAGAAGCACGTGACCAGCATCTTCTCCAAGCTCGGGCTAGCGCCCGCCCCCGAGGACCATCGCCGCGTGCTCGCGGTGCTGGCGTTCCTGCGCGCATGAGCGGCGGTCCGGTCTCCCACCGCGGCGTGGTCCGCCGCCGGCGGCGGGTGCGCATCGGCGGCCGCGACATGGCGATCGACCTCGGAACGGCGAACACGCTCGTCTACGTGCGCGGCGAGGGCATCCAGGTGTCCGAGCCGTCGGTCGTGGCGGTGGACACCCGCACCGACGAGGTGCATGCGGTGGGACACGAGGCCCAGCGCATGATCGGGCGCACCCCGGCGTCGATCTCCGCGGTGCGCCCGCTGCGCCACGGCGTGATCACGGACTTCGAGGTGACCGAGGCGATGCTCCGGCACTTCATCGGCCGCGTGCACAAGAGCCGCTTCGCCCATCCGCGGCTCGTGATGTGCGCGCCGTCCGGGATCACGGACGTCGAACGGCGCGCGCTCGTGGAGGCGTGCCTCGGCGCGGGCGCTCGGTCCGTCCAGCTCATCGAGGAGCCGATGGCGGCGGCGATCGGCGCCGAGCTGCCGATCGCGGAGCCGATCGCCAACGTGGTCGTGGACATCGGCGGCGGTACCAGCGAGGTGGCGGTGATCTCGCTGGGCGGGATCGTCCTGTCGCGCTCGCTGCGAGTGGGGGGCTACGACTTCGACGACGCCGTGGCCGGCTGGATCCGCCGCAACCACCGGCTCGCGATCGGCGAGACCACCGCGGAGGCCGTGAAGCGCGAGGTGGGCGGCGTGGCTCCGGACGAGACCGAGGCGTTCACCGAGGTGCGCGGCCGCGACCCGGTGAGCGGCCTGCCGCGCGAGGCGGCGATCTCGAGCGGGGAGCTCCGCGAGGCGCTCGAGCCGCTGGCGGTGGAGATCCTCGACTCGGTCAAGGACGCGCTCGAGAACACCCCACCCGAGCTGGCGGCGGACCTCACGCGCCACGGCATCCTGCTCGCGGGCGGCGGCGCGCTCCTGCGCGGCTTCCGCGAGCGGCTGGAGCACGAGACCGGGGTGCCGGTCGGCCTCGCGGAGGACCCGCTCACCTGCGTCGTGCTGGGCGCCGGCCGCGCGATCGAGGAGATCGAGGTGCTCGAGCGCGCCGCTATCTAGGCCGCACGGCGAGCACGTACTCGCGCGCGCGGCCGTTCCAGTCCAGCTCGCCGTGCTCGACGTCCGCCGCGTCCGCGACCGGCGACTCCGTCTCCCACATGGCCACGGCGATCGCGCCGCCCGGGCGGCAGACGCGCAGCATCTCCCGGGTCGCCAACTCGTCGCCGGGCCCGAACACAGACACGACGCGGTCGAAGCTCGCGTCCGGGAACGGCAGCTCTCCCGGTTCAGCCTCGACCCAGTCCACCTCCACCATGTAGTCCGCGGCGCGCTCCCGAGCCAGGGCGAGTATGTCCGCCCACGGGTCGACGCCGGTGGCCCGCGCGCCGGCCTGCGCCGCCGGGATGGCGGCGTTCCCCGCGCCGCACGGCACGTCGAGCAGGTCCATCCCGGGCT